>JBFKPJ010000017.1:0-26013 GCA_041628355.1 Muriicola sp.
ACTTTTCTGCCGATCTCCTCTGCAGAATCTCCGGGTTCCAGCTTCGTCTTCTCCTGTGCAATAATGGCCCCTTCGTCATATCGTTCATTAACATAGTGGATGGTGATCCCTGATTCTTTTTCTCCTTTGGCTTTGACGGCCTCGTGGACATAATGTCCGTACATACCCTTCCCCCCGTATTTTGGAAGTAGGGCTGGATGGATATTGATGATCTTTTTAGGGAAAGCCTGCACCATCTCCGCGGGAATGAGGCGCAGAAATCCGGCAAGGACAATTAGGTCCGGTTGAATTGACTTCAGTAGACTAAGGACATGTCCGCCTCCTTTGAAACTGTGGCGGTTAAAGTAAAAACCCGGAATTCCCAGGGTATTGCACCGTTCGAGGACGTAGGCATCTTTCCTGTCTGTCAGGACACATGAGATCTTTATTGAGGGGTGTCCTTCAAAGTATTGCGCAATGTTCTCAACATTGGTTCCGGAACCTGAGGCGAAAAGGACAATGTGTTTCATCGTTGATTTCTGAGTAAAGAATTGGGCTCTATTCCCGGGGAGGTCAGCAGCATGTTGTACGGATGGGAAGAATAGCGATCGACCGTGGTCAGCAGCCCGACTTTCCCCTTAATTTTATGGTGCTAAAGTAATATTCTTGAGATTAAATTTCTTAAATTACCCTACAAATTGGCATCCGGTGGTGAATTTCCACCAAAGTTTTTTATTTTTGCCATCAATTAAAAATTAAAACCAAAAAAATTATGTCAGACATTGCATCAAGAGTAAAGGCAATTATCGTTGATAAGTTAGGGGTTGATGAAAACGAAGTTGTGGCAGAAGCTAGCTTCACCAACGATCTCGGGGCAGATTCATTGGATACTGTTGAACTGATCATGGAATTCGAAAAAGAATTTGACATCCAGATCCCGGATGACCAAGCAGAAAATATCGCAACCGTCGGCCAGGCAATAAGCTATATTGAAGAGGCCAAATAAGTAATGATATAAATAACATCTTGTAATTTATCCATGTGGTTTCCACGCTGCATGGATATTTTTTTTAATTTTCCCTTAGTATATGTACCTCTGATACAAAAATTGGTTCTATGGAGTTAAAACGAGTAGTAGTCACCGGATTAGGCGCGCTTACGCCCATTGGTAATACCCTCGAGGAATACTGGGAAGGACTGAAATCGGGAAAAAGCGGTTCGGCTCCCATTACGTACTACGATACCGAAAAATTCAAAACCAAATTTGCCTGTGAGATCAAGAACTTCGATCCACAGAATTATTTTGACAGGAAAGAAGCCAGGAAGCTCGATAAATTCACTCAATACGCCCTGATCTCTTCAGACGAGGCCATTGCCGATTCGGGCCTCGACCTGAATGCCGTGGACAAGTTCAGGGTAGGGGTGATCTGGGGTGCCGGAATCGGTGGGCTGGAGACCTTCCAGAATGAGGTGATGGAGTTTGCGAAAGGTGACGGAACCCCCAGGTTCAACCCCTTTTTCATTCCCAAAATGATCGCGGATATAGCCCCGGGCAATATTTCCATCAAACACGGCTTTATGGGCCCCAATTACACAACCGTATCGGCCTGTGCCTCTTCGGCGAACGCCATGATAGACGCCCTGAATTACATCAGGATGGGTCATTGTGACGTCATCGTGACCGGGGGTAGCGAAGCTGCGGTGACCATGGCCGGAATGGGCGGCTTCAATGCCATGCATGCCTTGTCCACCAGGAATGACAGTCCGGAAACTGCCTCCAGGCCCTTTGACGCCACCCGGGACGGATTTGTCCTCGGGGAAGGAGCAGGAGCCCTGATCCTGGAAGAATACGAACACGCCAAAGCGAGAGGAGCGAAGATCTATGCCGAGATGGTCGGAGGAGGGATGTCCAGTGATGCCTATCATATGACGGCCCCTCACCCGGATGGGATCGGTGTGGTTCGGGTGATGGAGAACTGTCTCCGTGACGCGGGGATGAAACCGGAAGAGATCGACGCGATCAATACCCATGGTACTTCAACTCCTCTGGGAGATGTGGCGGAACTAAAGGCTATCTCTCAGGTTTTCGGAGAACATGCGCCTAAGATCAATATCAACTCCACCAAGTCCATGACAGGTCATTTACTGGGTGCAGCGGGTGCCATTGAAGCCATCGCTTCTATCCTGGCCATGAAACACGGCCTGGTCCCCCCCACGATCAACCATTCGGTCGTGGACGAGAATATAGATCCCAAGCTCAACCTAACATTGAATAAGGCCCAGCCGAGGGATGTGAAGGTGGCCATGAGCAACACCTTCGGGTTTGGCGGACACAATGCCTGTGTGATCTTTAAAAAAATAAGTTAGACGCCGGATGAATTTTCCCTCAAATATCTTCAATTCCCATTCAAAAAAGGATGGGGATTTTTTTTTAGGGATATCAAAAATACTGGGCTTTAAACCCAAGGACGTCAGTATCTTCAGGCGGGCCTTCCTGCACCGTTCAGCTAACCAAAAGGACAAAAAAGGCAACCCCATGAATTACGAACGACTGGAATTCCTGGGGGATGCCATGCTTGGAACCATCATATCCAAACACTTGTACAATGAAGTGCCGGGTGGGGATGAAGGCTACCTCACCAAAATGCGATCCAAGATCGTTAGCAGGAAGCACCTGAATGAACTGGGAAAAGACCTGGACCTCATCCGGTTTGTCGAGACCAAGATCCCCAAATCCCATTTTGGGGAGAACATTCACGGAAACGTCTTCGAGGCACTGATCGGGGCCATCTACCTGGACAGGGGGTATAAATACTGTGAGAAATTCATTCAGGATCGCGTCATTGAACCCTATGTGGACATAGAACAGCTGGAGGGGAAGGTGATCAGTTACAAAAGCCTGCTGATCGAGTGGTGCCAGAAACAAAAAAAGGAATTCAAATACGAGGTCTACGAAGACAACGGGAACGACCCACTGAAGCACTTTGCGGTCAGACTGTCCATTGACGGCAAACAGGTCGCCAAGGCCAGGGCCACCTCCAAGAAAAAGGCAGAGGAAAAAGCTTCC
Source organism: Muriicola sp. (assembly GCA_041628355.1). Classification (GTDB taxonomy): domain Bacteria; phylum Bacteroidota; class Bacteroidia; order Flavobacteriales; family Flavobacteriaceae; genus Muriicola. The sequence continues at coordinate 3,047 of JBFKPJ010000017.1, forward strand.
AAAAGGGCCTTTTTTGCCTTGCAGCACAAAATAGAGAACTCCTGACCGATTTTGATCGCGAAAAGGTTTGCGCTCCTATTTCACTGGGGTCGGGCTAGGTGAGTAACATTTTAAATTATATATTTACATCTTAGGCTTTTTTATGGGGTCAAGCATGCGGTTATTGGACGATTTTTATGAGGAGGAGTTTGCGCTGGCGGGGATTCATACCGGCCTGGAGGATTACTCCCTGGCGTATGCCCTGAACAGGACCCTGAAACTCCATCTTCGGAGAGCGGTTGCAGATCTTTCCTTTTCGTCAGATGTGTTTTATCCGTACTTCGAATGGAAGGATGAGTTGTATGACCGAAACTGGTCTCTACTTACCAACTCTTGTGTCACCATGCACAGGAGTAATTCAGGAGATCTCTTTCCCGAAGAGCCTTCTTTTTCAAACCACCGTCTTTTGCCCGAGCACAAGGGAGTAAATTTCCTGCTTAAAACAGAAGAGGGCGTATTGAATGCAGAGATGATCTCAAAGATCAAAGCCATACCCGGTGTCATAACGGCCTATGTGATTGAAACAGAGAATCTGAAGTCGAAGACCAACTTAATTTTTTAAAGAATGCCGAGTAAGAAAAAGACAAAGATCGTAGCTACCCTTGGTCCTGCTTGTAGTGACAAGGAGACGCTGAGGAAAATGATAGAGGCTGGTGTCGATGTATTTCGCATCAATTTCTCCCATGCAGATTACGAAGATGTGCAGAAGCGTATCGAAATTATTCGAGGACTCAACGAAGAGATGGGAATTTACACGGCTATCCTGGCTGATCTGCAGGGACCTAAGCTTCGGGTGGGGGTCATGGCCGGAGAAGTGGTGGTAGCCCCCGGGGATGAGATCACGTTTAAAACGGGAAAGCCTTTTGAAGGCAATTCCGAGCAGGTCTATATGAACTATGAGGAGTTTCCCAGGGATGTAAACGCCGGAGAACGCATCCTGCTCGATGACGGGAAACTGATCTTCGAGGTTGTGGCCACCAATAAGAAGGATGAGGTACAGGCCCGGGTCATACAAGGAGGCCCCCTGAAGTCAAAAAAAGGGGTGAACCTTCCGAATACCAATATTTCACTGCCTGCCCTGACCAAAAAGGATATCAAGGATGCCATCTTTGCCATCTCACAGAAGGTAGACTGGATAGCCCTCAGTTTCGTCCGTTACAGCCAGGATCTCATCGATCTCCAAAACCTGATCGAAGAACACTCTGAACACAAGATCCCGATTGTCGCCAAGATCGAAAAACCGGAGGCAGTCGAGAATATCGACAAGATCGTATCCTATTGCGACGGACTTATGGTAGCCCGTGGGGATCTCGGGGTAGAAGTACCCGCCCAGGAAGTACCCCTGATACAAAAGACCCTTGTCCTCAGGGCAAAAAGGGCGAGGATCCCCGTGATCATCGCAACCCAGATGATGGAAACCATGATCACCAGTCTGACGCCTACCCGGGCTGAGGTCAATGATGTGGCTAATTCCGTGATGGACGGTGCAGATGCGGTCATGCTGTCCGGAGAGACCTCCGTAGGGAATTACCCCGTACAGGTGATAGAGAAAATGTCCAGCATCCTCAGCAGTGTGGAGGGATCGGAACTCATCAAAGTACCCCAGGAACCGCCACATATAAGAACCAAGCGCTATATCACAAAAGCCGTGTGCTTCCACGCAGCTACCATGGCCAATGAGATCAAGGCTAAGGCGATATCTACCCTCACCAACAGTGGGTACACCGCCTTCCAGATATCTGCCTGGCGGCCCAGTGCCCATATCCTGGTATTTACCTCCAACAAGAGGATACTCACCCAACTGAACCTGCTCTGGGGGGTTAAGGCGTTCTATTACGACAAGTTCGTCTCCACCGATGAAACCATAGAGGATGTGAACCGCATCGCGTGCCAAAAAGGGTTCCTGGAAGCGGGGGATATGCTCATCAGCCTGGCGGCTATGCCTATCAAGGCCAAAGGGATGGTCAACACCCTGAGGGTGACCGAGATAGATTCCTGTAATTTCTAGGCATTACAGCTCGAATTTAAGTTGTACGGATACGCTCTTTTCCTCCGGGAGTGAGGCTTCCTTCCCATTCAGATTGGAAAGGGAGATCCCCAGAAGTCGCACCGAATTTTCCAGGGGTTGCTGGTAGAGAAGATCTATAGCCGTGTCGAGGATGAGCTCTTTGGCGGAAATATAGTACGGCAGGGTCCTGCTCCGGGTCTGCAGGGTAAAGTCGCTGTATTTGATCTTCAGGGTAACGGTCCTGGCAGACGTGCCCGCTTTGGAAACCCTTCTAGCCAGTTCCTCGGCGATGCGGGTGAGCCGGTCTTTCATAAATACCTCACTGCTGAGGTTTTCGCTAAAGGTCCGCTCTGCCCCCAGGGATTTGGGGATGCGGTGAGACCTCACCTCACTTCGATGTATACCCCGGACCACTTCGTAGTAATGGCTGCCGCTCTTGCCAAAGTGTTCCTCCAGGTATTCCAGGTCCTTTCCTTTCAGGTCTTTGCCCGTAAAAATGCCCAATTGGTACATCTTCTCTGCGGTCACTTTCCCCACACCATAGAACTTGCGTATGTCGAGCTCTTCGAGAAATGGGATCACTTCTTCGGGATTGACCGTCTTTTGCCCGTTGGGCTTGTTGATATCACTGGCTACCTTGGCGATGAATTTGTTCACCGAGATACCCGCCGATGCGGTCAGTCCCACTTCCTCCAAAATCCTCTCGCGAATCTCCCTGGCGATCAGGGAAGCGGAGGGATTCCCCGCCTTGTTTTGAGTGACGTCGAGGTAGGCTTCGTCCAGAGAGAGGGGCTCCACCTTGTCGGTATACTCGTGGAAAATAGACCGGATCCGGGATGAGATCTCCTTGTACCGGTCGAATCTCGGTTTAACAAAAATGAGCTCAGGACAGCGCTTTGAGGCAAGCACTCCACTCATGGCACTCCGCACGCCAAATTTTCTCGCCTCGTAACTGGCTGCGGCAACCACCCCTCTCTTGGCACCACCCCCTACGGCCAGGGGCTTTCCTCTGAACTCCGGATGATCCATTTGCTCAACGGAAGCATAGAACGCATCCATATCTACGTGGATTATTTTCCTGATGGGGAAATCGAAGGCCATAAACAAATTTAAGTCATATCTTAGTTTTATGGACCAGCCTTTGAAAACCGCTATCATCCTTGGGGCCACCGGACTAACGGGGGGTCTTTTGCTGGAAAATCTCCTCTCGGATCCCAGATATGGATGTGTCAGGGTGTTTTCTCGTTCCCCGGTCCGGAAAGACCATCCCAAACTGGAAGTACTCCAGGGCGACCTTCTGGCACTTGACGGGTTCAGGCCGTATTTCATAGGGGATGAGGTCTTTTGCTGCATTGGCACCACCAAGTCCAGGACCCCCGATAAGGAAAAGTACAAGGCAATAGATTTTGGCATACCAGTAGCTGCGGCCCAGCTCTGCAGAGAGAACGACATAGATACCTTAATTGTGATATCGGCTCTTGGCGCAGACCGGGACAGCGGCATTTTTTACAACCGTGTCAAGGGTGAGATGGAAGATGCGGTTATGGAAAAAGGAGTGCCGCGTACCTTTTTCCTGCAGCCCGCCCTGATCAGGGGGAAACGAGACGAGAGGCGGCCGGGGGAATGGATCGCCAAGAAGCTGTTTTCGGTCATAGACATGTTCCTGATCGGTCCGCTCCGGAAATACCGGTCTATACAGGCTGCCGATATCGCCGGGACCATGATCTGGCTCGCCAACAATGAATATAGGGAGAACAGGATCGTTTCTGACACCATAAAAAGCCTCGCACATGGTTGAGATTGAGAGAAAATTCCTGGTAAAGTCCAAAGTATATCGTGAGGAAGCCTTCGGGAAGGAGGAGATCATCCAGGGGTTCCTGAACACGCATCCGGACAGGACGGTAAGGGTAAGACTTAGCGGAGAAAAGGGATTCATCACCGTCAAAGGAAGGACGGATGCGGAAGGGATCACCCGGTTCGAATGGGAACGGGAAATACCGGCCATGGAGGCCAGGGCTTTGCTGGAAATCTGTGAACCCGGGGTGATCAGGAAAATTCGCTACCTGGTCAGGAGTGGGGATCACCTGGTTGAGGTGGATGAATTCAGCGGGGAGAATGAAGGATTGATCATCGCTGAAATTGAGATGAAAGAAATCGATGATACGATTATAAAACCCGACTGGCTGGGAGAGGAAGTGACCGGTGAGCCCCGTTACTACAATTCTCAGCTCAGTAAAAAACCCTATGCTACATGGAAAGATACCTGATCCGTTATTGCGTGCTCTCTTTTATTGTCGTTTTGGGTTCCTGCGGAGAAAATGGAAACCCGGAGACGGCGCTGTCTGAAATAAAGGAGGAGCGTCAAACGTCCAGGGCTCAGGTAAAACAGGAGCTCATCGAAAAGGGGTACCAGGTATTCGACTATGTCGATGCCGAGACGGCAGATACGGTTTTGATGCAGCAGTATTTTATCGCCTTTCTGAAAAAGGGACCCAACCGTTCACAAACCCAGGCTGAGGCGGACAGTTTGCAGTCCTTGCACCTGGAACATCTGGGCCGGATGTTCGAGCTGGGCTTTGCGGATATTTCCGGGCCTTTCGGAGACGACGGAGAGATCCGGGGGATCACCATTTACAACACTCCAACTCTGGAGATGGCCGACAGCCTCGCCCGTATGGATCCGATGGTACAGGCAGGCCGACTCACCATTGAGATCCATCCCTGGTGGGCTGCAAAGGGATTTTCCCTGAGGTAATTTCTTAAAGAGCGCTTTTGAACTGCTCCAGGAATCGCAGGTCGTTCTCACTCAACAGTCGGATATCCGAGATCTGGTGCAAAAGGAGGGCAATACGGTCTATTCCCATCCCGAAGGCAAATCCGGAATATTCCTTGGAGTCAATACCGCAATTATCCAGGACATTTGGGTCTACCATGCCACAACCCATGATCTCCAGCCAACCGGTCCCCTTGGTCATGCGGTAATCCGTTTCGGATTCGAGTCCCCAGTACACGTCGACCTCCGCACTGGGTTCGGTGAAGGGGAAATAGGACGGTCTCAGCCTGATCTTGGACTTCCCGAAAAGCTCGGTAGTGAAGAACTGGAGGGTCTGTTTGAGGTCTGCGAAGGAGACATCTCTGTCGATATATAGTCCCTCAACCTGGTGGAAGAAACAATGGGAACGTGCCGAAATGGCTTCGTTCCTGTATACCCGGCCTGGGGAAATGGTACGGATGGGAGGTTTGTGGTTTTCCATGTATCGCACCTGTACAGATGAAGTATGTGTCCTGAGGAGTAGGTCCGGATCGGTCTGAATGAAGAACGTATCCTGCATATCCCTTGCCGGGTGGTGTTCCGGCAGGTTCAGGGCGGTAAAATTGTGCCAGTCGTCCTCGATCTCAGGGCCTTCTGATACGTTGAACCCTATCCTGCTGAAGATATCGATGATCTGATTCTTTACGATGGAGATAGGATGTCTCGACCCTAATGCAAGGGGTTCACCGGGACGGGTCAGGTCGCCGTAGATCGATTTATGCCCTACCTTCTCTTCAAGGGATGCCTTGAGTGAACTTACTTTTTCAGTGGCAAGGACTTTCAATTCATTGATGGTCTTGCCGAATTCTTTCTTCTGCTCGTTAGGAACCTGTTTGAATTCGCTGAAAAACTGGTTCAAAAGTCCTTTTTTCCCCAGGTATCTGATCCTGAATTCCTCCACGGCTTCCTCAGAGGCTGCAGTGAATTCTTCCACTTTCTTAATATGTTCCTTGAGCTGGTCGATCATTTTAGGCACACTTGGTTTCCCGCGTTCAAAAATAGGTGTTTTTTGGAATTCACGGGCACCCCTTTTGGCAAAGTTTAGGGGCTGGGGATCAATCGGGGTCAGGTGCTTTATGTTCGTTGTTCTCCAACACGTACTTCACGCATTGGCCAAAGCTGTCAAAAATATGCTCATGGGGAACCAGTTCCGGAATGATATCGATTCGTTCCATCAGATACCTGGGCTGATCCAAAACCCTGACAAAAAGAACGCGGATGTTCTTTCTTCTGAGGTCCTGCAGGACGTCTTCCATGGCATAGAGGCCGGATTGATCCATATACTGCATCCTTCCCAGGCGAATGATCACGGTGGATGCTGTATCCGGTATCTGGTCGGCCAGCACTTGGAAATCACTTGTTGTCCCGAAAAAGAGGGGTCCTTTAATGTGTTTTATAAAGACCTTTTCCCGCAGGAAAGTGGGAAAACCCTTTTCATCTGCCCAGGCCTTCTCGGTGGCCACCGACCTGATCTCTGAGCGTTTGGCGGTGAGATCCCCGATCTTTTTCATAAACATAAGCGAAGCTATGACCAGGCCAATACCTACGGCGTAGACCAGGTTCCACAGCGTTGATAATACCAGGACTACCATCATGATGATGACCTCCATACTTATCCTCAAAGGGCCTATTTTCAGATCGCGTGGAAGGCTGGGAATGGCTTTTAGGCCTTTGTAATCCATGACCTTGATCCCTACGGTGATCAGGATCCCGGCCAGAACAGCAGCTGGAATCTGAGAGGCTACCGGGCCCAGTGCCAGCAGGATGGTCATGAGGAGGATGCCCGAGATCATCCCGGAGAGTTTTGTTTTCCCCCCGGCGTTGATATTGACCACCGTCCTTATGGTTGCCCCTGCTCCCGGGATTCCCCCAAATACAGCGGCAATACTGTTGCCGATCCCCTGCCCGACGAGTTCCTTATTGGGATCGTGTTTGGTTTTTGTCATGTTATCCGCCACTACAGAAGTAAGTAAGGAATCAATAGACCCCAGCAGGGCCAGGGTAAGGGCGGTAAATACAAAAGGGGTAATGGACTGTAGTCGGAATTCAGTGATGATCTCCAGGTTTGGGATGGGAAAGCCCTCGGGAATGGTCTCAATAGGACGGTAATCAAGGCCCATGGCATAGGCCGCTCCCGAGACGAGGATCAGCCCCGCCAGGGTACTCGGTACTTTAGTAGAGATATATTTGAACCCAAAGATGATCACTACCGTGATCAGTGCCAGGACAAATTCGGTCCACTGTATATCGCGAAGTGCCCTGGGCAAGACCTTGACGGCCCCGATCACTCCCGAAGCTTCTTTGGCAGCCAGGACCTGTGCCTCTTTGAGGATCTCCGCTTCCGTGATCTCTCCGGCCCTGGAGATGGTCTCTTGAAAATCCTCCAGTACGAGGATTCCTTCCCCTGCTTCTTCCCTCAGAATATTTTCCAGGATCAATTCTTCTGCCTGGGGTTTAAAGGGTACTACCCAGCTCTCATCTTCTTTGGGGTAATACCCAAGGGCAGGAAGTAATTGGGTGATGATGATGATCAGGCCAATGGCTGTCATAAATCCCGAGACCACGGGATACGGAATATATCGTATATAACTCCCTATACCGATAATCCCCAGCCCGATCTGCATAATCCCACATAGCAGGAATACGGTAAGTATGGCCGGAAGGGCCTTTTCCACACTTCCATCATATACGGCGATGATCCCGGCGATGACGATCATACTGACCGCGGTCATGGGTGCTGTGGGTCCTGAGATCTGGGTAGGTGTGCCCCCGAATAGGGCCGCGAAGAAGCTGATAAAGATAGCCCCGTACAGACCTGCACTGGGTCCGAGACCGGAACTTACCCCAAAGGCCAGGGCCAGGGGAAGTGCGACGATCCCAGCTGTGATCCCCCCGAGGAGATCACCCCGAATATTCGCGAACAGGGATTTCATTAAAAGGTCAAATAGGTTGTCCCTCCTAAGGTACTCAATTCTCTAAACAAAAAGCCAGTAAAGTATACTGGCTTTCAATAAATTAGAAATGAAGGTGTAATTTTAGTCCAGGTGATAGATCTCCATGATATTCTCCAGGATCTTTTCGAAGTCTATCTTCAGGTCGATCAGCTTCCCCGTATGGATATCGAAGACCCAGCCGTAGACTTTGAGATTTCGCTCGCGGTAGGCTTTCTGTACCGCGGCCGTCTTGATCAGGTTTACACACTGTTCCTGTACGTTTAGCTCTATGAGACGCTCATATCGCAGATCCTCATCCTTGATGGCGTCAAGCTCTTTTTTATGCAGGCGGTATACATCCCTGATATTTCTCAGCCAGGGGTTGAGGAGGCCGAGGTCTGCAGATTGCATGGCGGCCTTCACCCCGCCACAGCCGTAGTGGCCACAGATCACCACATGGTTTACTTTCAGGTGTTGTATGGCGTATTCCACCACAGACATCACATTGAGGTCCACAGTGATGACCATGTTCGCAATATTCCTGTGGACAAAGACTTCCCCGGGTCCCAGTCCCATGACCTCTTCGGCAGTGACCCGGCTGTCTGAGCATCCTATATAAAGCATTTCAGGATTCTGACCTTTGCCCATCTTGTTGAAAAAATCGGCATCGACCTTTAATTTATCCTTTATCCAGTTTTCATTGTTTTTGAATAAGTTTTCTATTTTCATGTTAGGTTTCTTTAAGCGGTTTTTCTCTTATTATTAGCTGGCCTGAGGTTTATATAGTCAATGAACCTCGCCGGATTTTCCACCGTACCTTTTTCTGAGATCAGGGTAATGTGAATATTTCGTTCAAGGGCCTTGTATGAGAAATCATCCAGGATCTCGATGATATCGTAATCGAGATAGCGGGTATTCCTCACATCCAGTTCAAGATAGGTATCTTTTGGGAGATCGTCTAATTCTTTCAGGATGGCCCCTTTGTTGAAAAAGGTCACTTCTTCTGCCAGGGTCATTTTTATCTTGTGAAAACCGTTGCTTTTGTCCTGTATATGGAGGAAGTGGGAATTCTGGTAGCTCTTGATCAGGATGACGACGATCCCAACACCGAGGCCCAACCCGATACCCACCAGGAGGTCGGTAAAAATGATTCCCACTACGGTGGCCGTAAACGGGATGAATTGTTTCCAGCCCAGGTCATACATCTTTAAGAACAGGGCGGGCTTTGCTAATTTATATCCCACGATAAAAAGAATGGCTGCCAGGACGGACAAGGGGATCATATTCAGCAGTCTCGGGATCAGGATCACAGAGATCAGCAGGAAAAAACCGTGGATTATTGCGGATAATTTGGTCTTTGCCCCTGACTGGATATTGGCTGAACTTCGAACGATCACCTGGGTAATGGGCAGGCCGCCGATCAATCCGGAGATCATATTCCCGGCACCCTGTGCCAGCAGTTCCCTGTTGGTCGGGGTCACCCGTCTCTCGGGATCGAGCTTGTCTGTGGCCTCCACGCAAAGTAAGGTCTCCAGGCTCGCCACCAGAGCGATCGTAAATGCCGTGATCCAGATCTCCGGCTGGGTGATCATCCCGAAATTAGGGAAACTGAATTGCGCCAGGAAAGAGGCTGTATCCGCGGGAATGGGAACATTGACCAGATGGTCGGAGGAAATTCCCCAGAACGAATGATTCCTGGTGACAGCATAGAACAATATGCCAATGATGACGGCCACTAGGGGCCCCTGTACAAGCCGGAAAAACTTCGCTTTTTTAATGAGGACTTTATCCCAGAGGATGAGGATGCCCAACCCGATAACGGCGACTGCGGTTGCCCCGGGACTGATTTGACGGATCGCGTTGAAAATCTCTGAGAAGGTATTCTCCCCGTCTACCTGCATAAAGGCCAGGTCTCCTTCCGGGTCTGCATCGTAGCCGAAGAAATGGGGGATCTGCTTGAGGATGATGATGATCCCGATCCCCGTGAGCATCCCTTTGATCACTGAGGAAGGGAAATAGTACCCTATAATTCCGGCCTTGAGCACTCCGAAAAGGAGTTGAATGGCACCACCCAGAACCACTGCCAATAAAAAATTCTGGTAGCCGCCCAAAGCCCCTATCGCCGTAAGAACGATGGCCGCAAGACCTGCGGCAGGGCCACTCACCCCGATATGGGAGCCACTGAGGGCGCCTACGACAATACCCCCGACGATCCCTGCGATCAGTCCGGAAAATAATGGAGCCCCGCTTGCCAGTGCTATCCCCAGACAGAGGGGTAAGGCCACAAAGAAGACAACGATACTTGCCGGTAAATCGTTTTTAATAGTTTTAAACATAAGAGAAATTGTTTATTCCTGTACCTCGCGGTACCGGTTAGGTTAATAAAAAATAAAAAAAGGAAGAGGGTCAGGAAAGTATTTCGGGAGGGGGGAGTTTGATCTCCATATAAACAGTCCCTAGAGCCAGAGTGTTCCTCCAGGCGGAGAGTTCAGAATAAAAAGAAGGAAGTACACCGCCATAACCTTGGGAATTGGAGAAGATGATCTCTTCCGTTTTGTCCTTTTTTTCCTGTTCCTTGGACTCCTCTTCGTTCAGGGTATAAGCAATGCCCGGGCTATTCTCATCGAGCAATTGAAGGACAGGGGGAGCCGTGATCGACAGCAGCCAAAGGGCGCTGACTAAGAATACCAGATAAGTTCTGTTTTTTGACTGCTCCATGTCCCAAAAATAAAAGGAATACGTTCAATTCCAAGTAAAATACCAACTAAAAGTCTTTCAAAGCACGCAGATCCGAGGAGGGGATCCATCCGTTCTTTCCATCAGACAGCCTGATCTTATTCCAGTCTTCCAGGGTCTCCTCAACGTACACCTTGCTTCCTTCATGCAGGGTGAACAGTGTGATACTCCTGTTGTTGGGTTCCTCCTTTACCGCTGTCTCAGAAACAAAAATGATGGCAGGGCGGGTATCCCTGTATTCAGAATATTGCAGGGCCGCAAGGGTAACACTCATAGCGGTTAAAAACAGGAAGACCATACTCCCGATAAATGCCAGCCTCTTTCTGTCTGAAAACCTGAAAAAATAGAATGCCAGATACAGCAGGACAAAAAGGATCATAAAGAGGATGGAAGTGTACGCCCACTGGTCAAAGGTCATGATGTTCATCACCCGGGAGGTGATCCTGGAAATGGCCGTTTGGGGGATGGGTTGTATATCGTCTATCGTCATCTGCCGGGCATAGCTGAGGTTGTCCCTGATCTCCTTATCATTTGGATCGAGCAACAGGGCCTTCTCGTAATAGTAGATCGAAGGCGCGATCTTTTTGAGCTTGTAGTACGCATTGCCCAAGTTAAAATACAGGCTTGCGGAATGAGATCCGCTTTCGAGGATATGCTGGTAATTCTCAATCGCCAGCTCATAGTCGCCCTCGTTGTAGGCCTTGGTCGCCTCCTCGAATAGCACATCGTTCTGTGCATGACAGATGGGGGCGGTCAACAGGAAAAATAATACGATGAGGTTCTTCATATCACAATTGTTTGTCCAGAGAGGAGATGACTTCGCTCGCCTTGTCGTAATCCTGTTGCATTTGAACCTGGGAGAAAGGACTGTACCTGGCCATCTCGCAGTTCTTAAGAAGTCCTATGAATCCATCTGTGGTCACTTCATCCACATTCTTTTGCAAAAACAGGTCTGTGATCTTTTCCTTGCTGAATTCGGATGTCTCTATCTTCAATTTGGCCTTGAGGTAATTGTGGAGTGCTTTTTCCATGGCGATATAGAATTCTTCTTTATCACCCATGGCCTTTCTGGCCTTAAACAGATATTTCCTAGCCAGCTTGTTGGCCCGTTTGATCTTCCTGCCGGCAACGTCACTCGCAATAGCCTCCCTTTTCCTTCCAAAAACGACGGCCAGTGGGATAAGCAAAAGCGGACTCAGGAAAAAGAGGTAGTAGTTCAGGGATCCGAAGAATGGCTTCTCGGTTTTCAGTGTGAGTTCCGGGGACAATTTTATAAAATGGAACTGGCTTCCTGTTGCCTGCACAGGCCTTTTGTTGTCAGAGGCTAAGGGGATGTTACCGCCGGACGACTCCAGGGGGCCGCTGGTCACCTCTATGTTGATCTCCTTTGAGCTCAGCGTTTTATAGGTCTCATCCTCTGGATCAAAATAACTGAAACTGATGGGGGGGATGGGATAATTGCCCTTGAAGGATGGAACCACCGTATAATTGTTGCTGACCTTCCCCTGCATCCCTGAGAGGGTGGTCCTCACATTCTCGTTATACTCCGGCTCGTAAACCTCAAGGGATCCCGGCATTTCCAGGGCAGGTAACTGAAAGAGTTTCAGGTTTCCATTGCCTTCCACCTCTACCGTGGCCTGGAGCGATTCCGTAGCTTTCAAAGTGTTTTTGCTGGTGGTGACCTGGAAGCGGAAACTTCCCACCGCCCCGCTGAAATTACTGGGCTGCCCCTGTACCGGCAGGGGTTTCACATCAATGATCCTCTTCCCGGCAGAAACGGTCTTGTTGGTCTGGGTGTAGATGGGCTGACCGAAAAAATCGCGCCTGTTGGTAGGTACATCCAGGGTGATCTCCAGGGAAAGGGGCTCAATCTCCAGTGGCCCGCTCTTCTGGGGATAGAGCACCACGCGTTTCAGGATGACGTAGCGGTACGATTTGCCTTCATAGGTCCCATTCTTCACGCTGTAGGAGGTGACAGGGATATCCTGGCTCCAGAAATTGTTGTAGGTAGGGTTGTCCAGCGGGCGAAAGTTAGACACGTTGATGGTGGGACTCACATAGAGTTTATAGACCACGCTTACCGCTTCATTCATGTATGGGCTTGCCTTGGAAACCTCAGCCACCAGATGCAGGTTCTGATCGGCAATGTCATCTGTTGTCAGCTGGTCACTGGGCTTGTCAACGGCGGCGGTGACCTCTACCTTTTTTGGGGTGGTCTTATAGGTCTTCCCATCGATAACGATTGCCGCCTGATTGATGGTAAATATCCCCCTTTCCGTAGGTGCCAGGGTATAGGAATAGGTCTTGGAATAGCTTTTAACGCCGTTTACCCATGAAGAACTTACGGTTTGAAAAGGCCCCATCAGGACCCTGAAACCCTCAAAATCCGGGGGAGTAAAATTGTCCCCATCCCTGTTCATTTTAAAATCTATTCGGAGACGTTCGTTGATGCCGAGTTTATCCTTGCTCAGAATCGCCTCAAACTCTACCGGCACTTCTTCCTGTGCGTTTCCGACCGCCGATCCGAGCAAGAACAGGAGCATTATAACCCTATGTAATACCTTCTGCTTCATCACCAGTCTTTTGCGTTCTTGCTTTTGGGTCCCTTCACCTTTTTCTCATTCATCTTCTCCTGCACCTTGTTTTCCTCATTCTGCATGGCCTCCAGCAGGTTTTTTATCTGTTGGGGCGAAAGTTGGTTGGGTTTGGGTTGCTTTTGGTCTTCGGGCTTCTCCCCTGGTTTGGGCTGTTCCTTTTTTTCCTCTCCCTCTCCTTCTTTATTGTCTTCCTTTTCCTGGTCTCCCCCGTCTTTTTCCTGTTTGTCCTGCTGATCCTCTTTCTTTTCCTGGTCCTGTTGTTGCTGGTCTTCCTTTTCCTTCTGGTCCTTCTTCTCGTCCTCCCCATCCTTCTGCTGATTTTGCTGCTTTTTGGCCAGCGCTTTCGCCAGGGCGAGGTTGTATCGGGTCTCTTCGTCAGAAGGGTCGTTGCGGAGGGCTTCTTTATAGGCTTCCACAGCCTTGTCGTATTCTTCGTTCTTCATGAACACATTGCCCATGTTGTGGAAAGCCTTGTGCTTCTCCCCTTTAGCGGTAGTAATTTCCCCCGCCTGCTTGAACCTGCCGAAGGCCTCTTCCAGGCTCTCCTTCTTGTAATAGGCAGTTCCCAGGTTGTAGGGGGCTATGGCGTTTTCCTGGCTTTTTGAGATCGCCCTCCTGTAATCTGCCTCTGCTTCCACAAATTCATTCTCCGAAAGTTCCTTGTTGGCCTCCCAGGTCAGGTTCAGGGAATTCTTCAAGTCCTTTTCAGGATCCGGGCTCTTCTTTTCCTGGGCCATGCCGGAAGTGATCATTCCCAGTATGAGGAAAGTACCTAACTTATTCATGATCTTCTTCATTAAACAGGTTCAACTTCTGCAGCCATTTGGTTTTGCGTTCCAGCAAAAAGATATCTAAAAATAGGAAGAATAAGGCTGCGCCCAAAAACCACTGGAACTGATCCTTGTAATCTGCAAACTGCTTGGCCTCAAATTCGGTCTTGTCAATCTGGTTGAGGGCATCCTTGATCTCTTCCACGGCCTCATCCGTATTAGTGCCATCGATATATGCGCCATTGCCTTTTTCAGCGATCTCTTGCAGGATCTCAGGGTTCAGCCTGGTGATGACCACTTCCCCCTCGCTGTCCTTTTTTAATTCCTGGATGATCCCGTTCCTCTTGATGGGGATCGGGGCTCCTTTTTCCTTCCCGACACCGATTGTAAACACCCTGATCCCCTCTTCTACAGCCAGGTCTACTGCATCTATGGCCAGTCCGTCACTGTGGTCTTCCCCGTCAGAGACGATAAAGAGGACCCTGTTGGTCTGTTCCTGGTCGTCGTAGAAAGTGGTTGCCAGTTTAATGGCCTCATCTATAGCTGTTCCGAGGGAGGACAACAGGTCTGTGTTGAGGTACTGCAGGAACATCTTTGCCACGGCGTAATCCGTAGTGATGGGCAGTTGTGGCGCCGCCTGCCCGGCGTAGGCAATAATTCCAATCCGGTCACTGGCGAGCTGGTTGATGATCTCGGATACCAGGCGTTTAGCCTTCTCCAGCCTGTTGGGCGCTATGTCCTCCGCCAGCATACTTTTTGATACATCAATGGCAAAGACAATATCGATGCCCTCCCTTTTGACGGTCTCCATTTTGGTGCCGATCTTGGGATTGGCCAGTCCCAGGATCAATCCCGAGAGGCCCAGGAGGAGCACGATGAGTTTCAGGATGCCCTTGAATCCGGAACGGGACGGAGCGAGTTTTTTAAGCAGCTCGGGATCCGCAAATTTCCGCTGCGTCCTTCTCTTCCAGTACAGCAACACGAGATAGAGCAGGACCATGCCCGGAATGAGCAGGAAGAGGTAGAAATATGTGGCTTCGTCTATCTGTATCACGGTTTATACAAAACTTTTGAATAAGGTCGTCCTGAAGATCCATTCTGTCAGCAATAACACGCCTGCCAGGAGTACCCAGGGCCTGAATTTCTCTTCGTAATTGTAATATCTGAATTCCTCTATCTCGGTCTTTTCCAACTTGTTGATCTCGTCGTAAATGGCTTCCAGTTTCTGGTTGTTCGTCGCCCTGAAATACTGCCCCCCAGTAACCTGGGCGATCTTTTGCAGGAGGGCTTCATCGATCTCCACTTCCCTCATCCCATATCGAAATGAGCCATCGGAATTATAGGCGATGGGGGAAAGGGCATTCCCATTGGTACCCAGGCCAATCGTGTAGGTCTTGATACCGAATTCCACGGCCAGGTTGGCTGCGGTCTCAGGTTCTATGAACCCGGAGTTGTTTACCCCATCCGTCAGGAGGATGATCACCTTGCTGTTCGCTTTGCTGTCTTTTAACCTGTTGACGGCCGTGGCCAGGCCCATGCCAATCGCGGTCCCATCGGCCAGCTGGCCATAGGTGATCTCCCTGAGGGCATTGAGCACAATCCCCTTGTCACTGGTGATCGGGGTCTTGGTGTAGCTTTCCCCGGCATAGGCCACCAGTCCGATGCGGTCATTGGGTCGCTCCTCGATGAAATTGGAGGCCACTTCCTTCAGGGCTGCCAGTCGGTTGGGTCTGAGGTCCCTTGCCAGCATACTGGAGGAAACGTCGATCGCCATCACGATATCTATACCCCGGGTGGTTTTGGTCCGGGTAGATACTTCCCTGATTTGTGGCCTTGCCATGGCCGTGATAATGCAGGCCAGGGCTAGGAGCCGAAACGCGAACAGGACTGGCTTCAACCTCGGGAGCAGGTCATTTTTTGGAAATCCCTTCAAACTCGGGAGCTTAAGAGCTGCCGTTTGTTCTTTCCGTTTGAAAAAATACCAGAGCACCGCTACCGGAAGCCCGAGGAGCAACCAGAAGAACTGTGGATTGGCAAACTGTATGTTCTCAAACATCTATACCTGTGTTTTTACGTCTATCGAATTGATGATACGGTCCATGATCTCTTCGGCGTAGGGATCTCCGTCTTCCCACGAAAGGACCACCTGTTGCTGAAAACCCTTTCCCCCGAAAAGGATGATGGCGTATTTTCCCCTGATGCGGTCTCCCCCGTTCTCTCCCTGGTATATGGCACTGCCATAGACCTTTATCCCGGGCACCCCTGAAGCTGAACTGAATTCTTCCTGCTTGGTGATGATGTTCCTCGCGCCTTTGTCCACGAAGCCCTTCAGGATCTGGTCAATACTCTTTTGGTAATCGGGCTCCTCGGGGCTGGTAAGAAGAATAGAAGCAGTACCCACTCCCAGGAGATTGTCCGGGTTGTAAAAGGAAAAGACCTGCTTGTTCTTAACGGCATCCTTTTCCTCCGGGGTGATCTCCACTTCCTGGCGGATCAGCACGTCCGGCGAGATGAGGTCGACGGGAGGATATCCGTAAGAGCTGGAGACCCATTCCCCCTCCAGCAGGTCCTTGGAAGACCGGAAGATCAGTGTGTTCCTCACATTGTCTATCCCGTAATAAAAGACCGTTGCGATCAGCCCCAGCACGACTACCGCAGCTGTGGCAAGGGCGATCTGCACCTTTCTTTTCTTTTGTTTTTTCTTTTTGAGTTCTTCCTGATACGCAGCCTGTTCCATCAGTTCTTCCTCCGTGGGTTCCGGGATGGCCTCCTTGGTCTTGATCACGATCTGTTCAATGGCCTTTCGGTCTTCTTCAGCACGGGACGACTCCGGTTTTGAACGGGCGAACTTCACCAGGTCTGCGGTATCCAGGATACGCTTGAATTGCCGGATCGTTTCCTCCTCGATTTTGAGCTCCCCGGCATCCTTCATCAATTCCAGTTTAGTGATCAACTGATCCGTGGTGCTTTCCAGGGCGGAAATATGCACGTCCTCCTCCAGGTAAGACCTCACGATGTCAGTGAGCTCTGAGTAATATTTCTTGTATTCCTCCTGAATGAGGTATTTGGAATTTTCCAGGCGCTTGAGTTCGAGCAATGCCCGGTCATAGGGAGGCAACAAAGCCTCTTCCTCTTCCTGGGTCAGGGGTTTGCCCTTCAGGATAAACCAGAGCAACCCCCCCAGAAGCAGGAGGGCCACCAGGATGATCCATACGTAGAATGGGATGGAGGCACTATTCTTGTCCACGGGGATCAGAGGTTTGATATCGTAGAACTCCTTGGAAACCGTATCCACTGCCACCGAGGATACAGAGACCATGAGGGAATCTGTAAAATACCCTTTTCCGTCGATCTCTATCCGTTGGGTGGGCAGCTGGTAATTGCCCGAGTCGAATTGGGTGAGGGCGTAGATCTTTTGCAGGGTCATCCTGTCCAGCCGCCGGGTAGTATCGGTCTTGAAGGCTTCTACGGTCTCCAGGGGCGAAAAGGTCTGCCCTTCCGGGAAGATCACCCTGGCAGTTGAATCGGCTTCCACAGTGACCGTAAACCGGATCTGCTCCCCAATCTTGATTGTGGTCGTATCCACAGAAGATGTAACCTTAGGTTCCGTTTGGGCCATGGCGGAAAAGGATAGCCCCAGTATCCATACCAGCAGCCCGGCCCATTTTCTGGGACCACAGGAATTACGATCTGTAAGGCATTGCCTTTTCATTTGTTCAGGCGCGTTGCTTAAAATATCCGAGTAATTTTTTTACATAGCTTTCGTCCACCCTGCAATGCAGGATCCCTGCACCCGACTTGGTAAATGCGTTCCTGAAATAATCCACCCGCTCACTGTAGTGGGCCTCGTAAGCCTTCCTGACGCGTCTGGAAGAGGTATTCACCAGATGCGTCTCCCCGGTTTCCGCGTCCCGCATCTCCACCATTCCCAGGTTGATCATGTGCTCTTCCTTGGGATCGTACACCCGTATCCCGGTTACGTCGTGTTTGTTCCCCACGATCTTCAGGGTATGTTCATAATTATCCATCATAAAGTCGGAAAGTACAAATACGATAGCCCTTTTTTTCATGACGTTGGAGAGATATTTCAGGGCTTCTGTGAGATCCGTTCTTTTGCTTTTAGGTTGGAACTCAAGTAATTCACGAATGATACGCAATATGTGGCTCTTCCCTTTTTTTGGTGGGATGAACAACTCCACCTCATCCGAGAACATGATCATCCCCACCTTGTCATTGTTCTGCAGGGCGGAGAAGGCCAGGGTAGCGGAGATCTCCGTGATCACCTCCTTTTTGAACTGGTTCACAGTGCCGAAATGTTCGGACCCGCTCACATCGATGAGAAGCATTAGGGTGAGTTCGCGCTCCTCTTCAAAGACCTTTACAAAGGGCTCGTTGTACCGGGCGGTAACATTCCAGTCGATCGCCCTCACATCATCCCCGTACTGATACTGCCTGACTTCACTGAAGGTCATACCCCGCCCCTTGAAGGTAGAGTGGTACTCTCCTCCGAAAATATGATCAGACAGCCTGCGTGTCTTGATCTCTATTTTCCGAACTTTCTTCAGTAATTCCTTCGTATCCATTGGTTCAGGTTAAAGTAGGGGGTTCAAATACGTGCTTTGAACGAATGATATACCTTGAACTAGGGTACTTCAATCTCGTTTACGATGCGATTGATGATCTCTTCAGAAGTGATACTCTCGGCCTCTGCCTCGTAGGTGATGCCCACCCTGTGGCGAAGGACATCGTGGATGACCGCCCTCACGTCCTCGGGGACTACATAACCCCTTCGTTTGATGAAGGCGTAGCATTTGGCGGCGACGGCCAAATTGATACTGCCCCTGGGGGAAGCCCCGAAGCTGATAAGAGGCTTGAGGTTTTCAAGGTCGTATTTTTCCGGATACCGGGTGGCAAACACCAGGTCCAGGATGTATTTTTCTATTTTCTCATCCATGTACACTTCCCGAACCGCTTTCTGTGCGTCCAGGATCTGTTTCAGGCTTATCACGGGCTTCACAGATTCGAAGGCCCCGTTGAGGTTTTGGCGGATGATCAGCTGTTCCTCAGACATCTTGGGATAGTCGATCACCGTTTTCAGCATAAAACGGTCTACCTGGGCTTCAGGAAGGGGGTACGTTCCTTCTTGTTCAATGGGGTTTTGCGTGGCCATGACCAGGAAAGGGGCATCCAGGGGGAAGGTCTCGTCCCCAATGGTCACCTGGCGCTCCTGCATTGCCTCGAGCAAGGCCGACTGTACCTTTGCCGGCGCCCTGTTGATCTCATCGGCAAGGACAAAATTGGCGAAGATCGGACCTTTCTTGATCGAAAAATCATTGGCTTTGATGTTGTAGATCAGCGTCCCTACCACATCGGCAGGAAGCAGGTCCGGCGTGAATTGTATACGGCTAAAACTTCCTTTGACCGCCTTTGCCAGCGTGTTGATCGCCAGGGTCTTGGCGAGACCGGGAACTCCTTCAAGAAGGATGTGACCCTGGCCCAACAGGCCGATAAGCAAACGTTCTGTCATCTTCTTCTGCCCGACGATGACCTTGTTCATTTCCATCATCAGCAGATCTATAAATGCGCTTTCCCTGGCAATTTTCTCGTTCACGGCACTTATATCCACTGTACTATTTTCTTCCATAGGTTGCTTTTTATCAGTTGTTTATCAAGGACTTGGCTGAAAGGACCTGCAAATTCAAAATTTATTCATTTACAGCCTGTTAACGATTGGTTAAAAATTACGGGAACCCTAAGTTTTATGACCTTTTTAAGGGATTTTTAGTAATTTCACCAGCCTATGAAAACAGTATCAAATTTCTCAAGGATCATCGCCGGAACGATGACCTGGGGGGTATGGGGAAAAAAGTTGTCCAAACAGGGGATGATCACCCTGATGAATCAATGTCTCGAAACGGGAGTAACCACTTTTGATCATGCCGATATCTACGGGGGATATGGCAATGAGGAAGAATTCGGCAATGCTTTTGCCTCAAGCAAGATCGCGAGGGAGGACATCCAGCTGATCACCAAATGCGGAATCCAGTATATGGCCAAGGCCCGGGACAATAGGGTAAAGCATTACGATTATTCTAAAGAGTATATCATCTGGTCTGCTGAGCGATCCCTGGAGAAACTCTGTACGGAATACGTAGACCTGTTGCTGCTCCATCGCCCCAGCCCCCTTATGGATCCTGAACCCATCGCCAGAGCTGCTGAACACCTCCTGAAAAGCGGGAAGATCCGGTCTTTCGGCGTGTCCAACTTTACCCCTTCACAGATCGCCATGCTGGAAACGGCCATACCCATTGAAGCCAATCAGGTGGAATGTTCCCTGACGGCTGAAGGGGTCATGTACGACGGTACGCTGGACGATTGTATATCCCACAAGAGAATGGCCATGGCCTGGTCTCCTCTGGGGTCCTATTTCCGCGAAGAGAACGAAAAAACAAAGAGGATCAGGGAGGTGCTCCAGCCAATGAGATCTAAGTATTCCGCTTCCGACGATCAGTTGATCCTCGCCTGGCTGATGAAGCATCCGGCTGGGATCTATCCTGTGGTTGGGACGTCCAACGCCGGCAGGATCGCTGACTCCATGCGGGCGGTGGAGATATCCATGGATCTGGAAGACTGGTTTATCCTGCTGAAGGCCTCCCAGGGTCATGAAGTCCCTTAAAGAAAGGCAGCAAATGATGAACAAAAAAAAGAAAACAGCATTCATTACCGGGGCCACGAGTGGCATTGGGAAGGCAACGGCAGAGCTATTTGCCGCCCAGGGGATCTCCCTGGTGCTTTGCGGCAGGAGGCAGGGCCAACTCGATGCCCTCCAAAAGAAATTAGCGGATAGCACAAATGTGCATACCCTGAACTTCGACGTCCGGGACAAGGAAATGGTGGAAGCTGCCGTAAAATCCCTCCCGAATGACTTTGCACACATAGATTTCCTGATTAACAATGCGGGCAACGCACACGGACTGGATCCCATTCAGAAAGGGGATCTGGCGGACTGGGATGCGATGATCGACATCAATGTAAAGGGCCTTTTGTATGTTTCAAGGGCCATCCTTCCCGGGATGATCGAACGCAAGAGCGGGCATATCATCAATATCGGGTCCACAGCCGGAAAGGAGGTCTATCCCAATGGGAATGTGTATTGTGCGAGCAAGCATGCCGTGGACGCCATCAACCAGGGGATGAGGCTTGACCTGAACGAATATGGGATCCGGGTGGGAGCCGTCAATCCCGGCCTGGTGGAGACCGAATTCAGCGAGGTGAGGTTCAAGGGCGACCTGGAAAGGGCGAAAAAGGTCTATCAGGGATACCAGCCCCTGAGGCCGGAGGATATTGCAGACATCATTTACTTTGTGATCACCCGGCCTTACCACGTGAACATCGCCGACCTCGTAGTGATGCCCACTGCCCAGGCGAGCAGCACCATTGTGAAGAAAGAAACATGATCAACAAACGCCTCCTGGTAAAGAACCTGCTGGCCCACAATGACGAGAATAGCTTTTACGACAAAAAGCGATTTATCGATATTGGGCAGCGGGAAGGGAAGGGCAAATTCCTGAAGCACGTCTGTGCCCTGGCCAATAGCAACCCCGGAAATAATTCCTATATCGTGATCGGCGTGGAGGACGAGGACAATAAGATCGTCGGGGTCGATTTCTTCGACGACAGCAAGATACAGAACCTGGTAAACGCCTACCTGGACAACCCCCCTCTGATCTCCTACGAGAACATCCCTTTTCCCCATCTGCCCGAAGGAAAGGTAGTAGGCCTGGTGACCATCAAATCGAACGGAAAGGTCTGTGCCCTGAGAAAGAATATATGGAAGTACTACGGAGGGGCCGTTTTTTTCCGGGAGGGAAGCATCAGCATGCCCAAGGCTTTTGATATCGAACTCAAGGACATCAACTCGGACCTCGTCTCCACTATCGAACAACACGCCAGGAACAACATAGAACTCACCCTGGACGGAGTGATCGATTTCATCAACCACCGCCACAAGGACCTGAGCAGCAGCTACAAGGTGTTCAAGGAACAGTTCGTCATCTGCTGGGCAGGGAACAAGAAGGTGGTCAAGGACCAGACCTATTATTCCCGGGTAGATATCGAACTGATCAACGAACAGGTGAAACTCTTCTATTCCACCCTGGACGAGATCTCCATCGTGATCACCGAAGATACCTTTGCCATTACCGAATATGTGCATTTGGGACTCGGAAGGGAAAGGCGCTATTACCCACTGGAGGAGGTAGGGATCACTTTCAACGACAACGGCACCTATCAGATACAGAGCGAGCTGTTGTTTGAGCCTCCCCGCTACGACCGGAAGACGCTCTACCACATTTTCAATACCAATAACACCCTCCTTCAAAAACTACAGAAGAACCTCAGGCTTACCAAGGCCGATAACGAAGATCTCAAACTGGCCCCTGCGACCTATCTCCTTTGCTATCTCAACGGTTTTGAAGAAGCGAGAGAGCACATGGATACCCTCAAAGGGCTCGTCAAATCCAGGGATCTGGTCACTTACAACAACCTGAAGGAATCGCAGCGGATCCTGAGGAAAGTAAGGTACAGTTAGGGTTTTGTCAGCCACAGCAGTTCGTAGGGGCTGATCTCTACCAGGCCGCTGGATAGCTTCCTCTCCTCCCCGCTAAGGAGGTCACTCAGAGAACCATGCCTCAGGTATCCCAAATCGTTGAGCAGGGCAGCATTGAGGATCCGGGGATGTTCATCAAAGTTTGCGATGACCAGCACGCCTTTCCCCTTCTTTCCCGTGCGTTCGTAAACAAAAAGGTGGGGATTCCCGGGATCGTGTACCTCCATGTTGTTTTGATCTGCAAATACGGGGGTCTTCTTCCTGAGGGCGATCATCTTTTTTAAACCGGCAAATATCCTCGAAGCGGGGATATCATGATCTATTAAACGGGCCACCGCATCCCAATTGTGCCTCGGGCGGTTTACCCAGCGGCTGTCGTTCCTCTTGTGTACGTCTTCCAGGTAAGAATAATCATTGAGGGTCCCGAGTTCATCCCCTGCGTAGATAAGGGGAATACCCCCGAA
>JBFKPJ010000018.1:0-25606 GCA_041628355.1 Muriicola sp.
AGCATCTGTTGTTCGGTGTTCAGGTCCAGGGATTCCCTTTCTTCATACACCTTTTCCACCCTTTTGAAGAGCGCCTCGTTCAATGCGATATCATTGCTGAATTCGGTCAGCATAGGGGAGATTTCCTGGGCCAGCGCCTGTATCTCCTCGTTGGTCTCTGCGGAGTTCAGGTTGAAGAAAAGACTGGAGAGCCTGTCGAGGTGAGCTCCTGAAAATTCCAGGGCTTCCACCGTGTTTTCAAATGTGGGTGCATCCCTGGATTCCGCGATCTCATCGATCTCAAGTCGTGCTTCTTCCAGGGCTTTTTCAAATGCGGGCTTAAAATATTCGTTCTTTATGGAACTGAAGGGAGCCAGGTCAAAGGGCTCCATCAATACATTTTTCATGAAATAAACAGGTTTTTTAATTCG
Source organism: Muriicola sp. (assembly GCA_041628355.1). GTDB lineage: Bacteria > Bacteroidota > Bacteroidia > Flavobacteriales > Flavobacteriaceae > Muriicola. The sequence goes on from JBFKPJ010000018.1 coordinate 411, forward strand.
CAGGAAGGAAATTAAAGGCGAGGTGCTCTATACTCCTATCGTTTCCGGAGTTCTTCGGCTCCTTTGATCACTTTGTCCTTCAGGCCTTCTTTGTAGAGTGCGATCTTATCCAGGACACAGGAATCCTGACAGCCAATGATCTGGGCAGCTAAAATACCCGCGTTCTTCGCCCCGTCTAAGGCCACTGTGGCCACGGGTACCCCGGCGGGCATCTGCAGGATGGACAGGACAGAATCCCACCCGTCTATCGAATTCCGGCTTTTGATAGGAACCCCGATCACCGGGAGGGGGGAGAGGGAAGCGAGCATCCCGGGCAAATGGGCTGCCCCACCGGCTCCGGCGATGATCACCTGGAATCCCTGGGTGTGAGCTGATTTGCCGAATTCAAAGAGTTTTTCCGGCGTCCTGTGCGCTGATACGATATCCACCATTACCTCAATGTCGAATCCTTTTAAGACATCCACTGCTTCCTGCATGATGGGAAGATCACTTGTGCTGCCCATGACTATGGCTACCTTGCTCATACTTTTATTTTACTGATTACCTTGATCGTACTTTTTACTTCTCCGGCTATTTTCCGGGCTTCTTCCATATCCTCATTCACAATGGTCACATGGCCCATCTTCCGGAAGGGCCTGGTAACGGCTTTCCCATAGATATGCGGGATTACCCCGCGAAGGCCCAGGATCTTTTCTATGTTTTCGTATACTACTTCCCCTTCATAGCCTTCGGCCCCGACGAGGTTCACCATGACCCCGGCAACCTTACTGTCGGTATTGCCAAGGGGCAGGTTGAGGATACATCTGAGGTGCTGTTCAAACTGGTTGGTGAAGCTGGCCTCAATACTGTAGTGACCGCTGTTGTGTGGCCTGGGAGCCACCTCATTCACTAGGACCTCATCTTCCTGGGTCTGGAACATCTCCACGGCCAACAAGCCCACATGCTCCAAAGCATCAGACACTTTTAAGGCGGTCTCAATGGCCTTTTTGGCCACCTTTTCACTGATGCGTGCAGGACAGAGTACGTATTCCACCTGATTGGCCTCAGGATGGAACTCCATCTCCACCACTGGGTAGTTTACAGACGTACCGTTCCTGCTTCGGGCAACGATTACCGCCAGTTCGGTCTTGAACGGGACCAGGGTTTCGGTAAGACATTCCACATTGGGAAGGTCGCGGAGATCCGACCTTTCCCGGACGATCTGGACCCCTTGCCCGTCATACCCGAATTGTGCACTTTTCCAGACGAAGGGCAGTTGGATGCCCCCGTGGTCCAGGCTGTCTGTGATCTCGCTCGTGTAGGCGAATCTTGAGAAAGGCGCGGTGGGTATTCCATGGTCCACATAGAACAGCTTTTGGGTGATCTTGTTCTGGATAAGCCTCAATTCCCTGGGGGTCGGGTATACCTGTACCCCGGCCTTTTCAAGGGCTTCGAGGGCATCGATGTTCACATTCTCTATCTCGATGGTAAGTACATCGACGTCCTTTCCGAAATCGTAGACCGCCTCAAAATCCATCAGGTCGCCCTGGACAAATTGATTGCAGGCCAGCCTGCAGGGGGCATCTTTGGAGGGGTCCATCACTTTGGTGGCTATATCCCATTTCCGGGTCTCATAGAGCAACATCTTCCCCAACTGGCCGCCACCTAAAATACCAAGAGTAAATCCTGAGGAAAAATAAGCGGACTTTGTATGGTCTGACATGTAGGTAGAAGTGGTTTTGACAAAAATACATCTTAATCTTATAAACCCGGGTAACTGTCCTGAAAAAGAGATTCCAATGTGTTATCTTTGCCCTCTTAACACGTACCCGCAGGTTGTGATAAAGATCCACGATAAAAATTTTGAGCTTTACCTGACCGAAAAGGAAATCCTCGATGCGGTTAAACGCATTGCAGCAGAGGTAGCGGCAGATTACCAGGAGGAGGTCCCGATTTTTGTCGGCGTGCTCAATGGGTCGTTCATGTTCGTCTCTGATTTTCTCAAGCATTACCCGCATCCCTGTGAGGTGTCTTTTCTGAAATTGAGTTCCTACAGGGGGCTGACCTCCACCGGGATCGTCGAGACCCTGCTGGATGTCCCTGAAAATATTGAAGGCAGAAGCGTGATCATCCTGGAAGACATCATCGACACGGGAAGGACGCTTCAGGAGCTGGTCCATATGTTTTCGAACACAAACGTAAAGAACTTCAGGATCGCCAGCCTATTCTACAAATCGGAGGTCTACAATGGGGAGTACACCATCGATTATGTCGGGCTGGAGATTCCGGACCGCTTTATCGTGGGATACGGCCTGGACTATATGGAACAGGGGCGTAACCTGCGCGATGTCTATCAAATCAACAAAGCACATATGATCAACCTCGTATTATTTGGGAAGCCCGGTGCCGGGAAAGGTACCCAGGCGGGATTCCTTAAAGAGAAGTACAACCTCAAACACATTTCCACCGGAGATGTTTTTCGCTATAACATCAAAAACAACACAGAATTGGGCCGGCTTGCCAAATCGTATATGGACCAGGGGGAACTGGTCCCGGATGAAGTGACCATTGAAATGCTGAAAAATGAGGTGGAAAAGAACCCGGAAGCAAGTGGTTTTATCTTTGACGGGTTTCCGCGCACCACGGCCCAGGCTGAAGCCCTCGACAATTTCCTGGATTCCAGGGATATGAGGATCGATGCGACCATCGCCCTCGAAGCCGATGACGAGGTCCTTATAGAAAGGCTCCTGGAAAGGGGAAAGGTGAGTGGCCGGTCGGACGACCAGGACGAGTCCAAGATCCGCAACCGTTTTGAGGAATACAATCAAAAGACCGCCCCATTGAGGGAATACTACCAGGCACAGGGAAAATTCCACAGTGTGAATGGTATAGGCGGTATTGAGGAGATCACAGGCCGACTCTCATCGGTGATCGAGACCCTTTGTTAACAGGGACAATTGCAATCCGGAAGTGATTCCGGTGGCTTCCTAACCTTATAAGAACTCCAAATGACTGAAGGCAACTTTGTAGATTATGTCAAGGTGCATATTTCTTCCGGAAACGGGGGAAAGGGCTCTGCCCATCTTCGGCGGGAGAAATACATCCCGAAGGGTGGTCCTGACGGGGGTGATGGGGGCAGGGGAGGCCATGTCATCATCCGGGGGAATGACAGTCTCTGGACCCTGCTGCATTACAAATTTCAGCGTCATTTCAAGGCCGGGCACGGGGAACACGGCAGCAAGAACCGAAGCACGGGGGCAGACGGGGAAGATGTCTACCTCGAAGTCCCACTGGGAACCGTTATCAGGGATACGTTATCCGGGGAAGTACTGGTAGAGATTACCGAACACGGACAGGAAGAGATCGTCCTGGAAGGCGGCCTTGGGGGGCGGGGGAACTGGCACTTCAAAAGCGCGACCAATCAGACACCCCGCTATGCACAACCCGGTATTCCGGGCTCGGAAAAAGACCTCACCCTGGAGCTCAAGGTCCTGGCCGACGTTGGCCTGGTAGGCTTTCCCAATGCCGGGAAATCGACCTTGCTCTCTGTCCTTACCTCGGCCAAGCCCAAGATCGCGGACTATCCTTTTACCACCCTGAAACCGAACCTGGGAATCGTTCAGTACAGGGACTTCAAGAGTTTTGTGGTGGCGGATATCCCCGGGATCATTGAGGGTGCCTCGGAAGGGAAAGGGCTGGGGCATTATTTTCTCAGGCATATCGAGCGCAATGCCATCCTGCTTTTCCTGATCCCGGCAGACAGTATGGACGTTACCAGGGAATACGAAATACTGCTCAACGAATTGAGGAATTACAATCCGGAATTGCTGGACAAGCAGAGGATTGTGGCCATATCCAAATCGGATATGCTGGATGAGGAACTGAGGGAAGAGATGAGAAAAGAAGTGAAACAAGACCTGGGGGAGGTCCCTTTTACCTTTATTTCCTCTGTTTCCCAATACGGCCTGCAGGAGCTCAAAGATCAACTCTGGTCCCTTCTGAACGAATAAATCCCCTGAGTCCTCTTCAAGCGATTAATTTTCCGTAAATTAGGGAATAAGTGTTCTGGAACCTGAAAGGTATTCAGCCCCACTGGTTTCATCCCCAAATTCCTGTGCTATGAAAAAGTGGATATGGGTCTTCTGCCTGATATTATTGAGTTGTTCGAGCCTGAGAGTGGACTACGACTACGATTCGGGCACGGATTTTTCCAGCTATCTCACTTACAGCTACTACGCAGACATGCAAACCGGTCTGAGTGATCTCGACACACGACGTTTGCTGTCTTCCCTGGATTCCGTAATGCTCTCCAAAGGATTCCGCGCTTCCGAGGAACCCGATTTCCTGATCAATATAGAGTCGAGGGAATTTCGCATGCCGCGGAACAGTTCGGTAGGTGTCGGACTCGGCGGTGGAGGCCGTAATATGGGGGGAGGGGTTTCCATAGGCCTGCCGATCGGTCAGGCGGATGTGGAAAGGGAGATCCTGTTCGACTTCATCGATAGTCAGCGAGACGTGCTTTTCTGGCAGGCGATCTGTTCCGGAAAAATAAGGGAAAATGCAACCCCGCTGGAAAGGGAGAGGCTCATGCGAAACATCGCTGTGAAAGTGATGTCTAAGTATCCGCCGAGAAAGTAAGGTATCGGACGTGGTTAAATTCTCCTACAGCGATTTCAGCAGGCCCCCGTCAATAGGGATATTGCATCCTGTGATGTACCCTGCATTGTCTGAGGCGAGAAAGGCTGCCAGGTAACCGTACTCTTCGGGATTTCCCAGCCTCCTGAGAGGCACCTGTGCGGTCATGTGGTCCCTGACCTCCTCGGGTTTGATCTGCTGTTGTTCCGCTTTCTTTTCATTGAGCTCCTTGAGTCGTTCTGTATCAAAATATCCGGTAAGGATGTTGTTTACCGTGACCCTGTCGGGTCCGACCTCCGTGGCCAGGCTTTTTGCCCAGGCCACCACGGCGGCCCGGATACTATTGGAAAGCACGAGGTAGGAAAGGGGTTCCTTGACGGAAACGGAAGCCACGTTGATGATCCTGCCCCATTTTTGGGCCTTCATATGCCCGATGGCGAGTTGGGTGGTATGAGCCACCGTCTTGAAGAGCACATCAAAGGCCTCCTGATACTCCTCCACAGATTTTTCCAGGGGTGTGCCTGCCCTGGGGCCCTGTGTATTATTGACGAGGATATCCACCGTGTTTTTGGCAAAATAGCCCCGGATGACCTCACTGTAGTGGACGAAATCACTGAAATCCACCACCAGGTACTGATGCGCCTGGGAAGGAGATGTGGGAAGGGATTCAATGATCTTTCTGAGTTTGTCTTCGCTTCTGGCCATCAGGGTTACACTGGCCCCGCTTTCGGCCAGCTGGTGGGCAATGGCCAGGCCTATTCCCCTGCTGCTGCCACCTACCAGCGCTTTTTTTCCTTCGAGGTTTATTTGCATGGTCTCTTTACTTATAAGCTTCTCTGACCGGACTGAACACATCCATGAGTCGGCATACTGTCAACGCCTTTCCATAGTGCGGGGTGTGGGATGGGATGACGACGAGTTCACCGGCCTCGTATACCTGGGTTTCCCCGCCTACGGTAAATTGAAATCGGCCTTCCAGTACGTGCATGATCTGTTCGTTCTCGTGGGAGTGTTCCGGTACTTCGGCCCCCTCATCCACCTCCCAGAACGCCAGGGTCATCTTTTCACCATGGATGAGCCTGCCGCGGTAACCCGGCATGATCTCCCTGGGTGGCACCTTTTCCAGTTGTACTTTCATCATTTTTTGTTTTCCAATCTCCGCAGGAGGTACATGTGTTCGACCAGTACCTCTTCGGCAGGCAATCCGGGTCCGGAAAGATACCGGTCCGCAAGACTCATCGTATCCTGCTGTTCTGCGAGTTCATACGGCTGCAAGGTACGGTAAAAATCATGGGCCAGGGTCTGATAGTTGAATTGCTGGTTCTTTTCCAGGTTGCCTTCCACGAAATGGATAAGTCTTTTAAATACCGCCTTCTTTTCCAGGGCAGGCGTGAAGGAGACGCTCCCCACTAATCCGCCATTTTCCTGAAGGCGGGGAAACAGGTCGAACAGACGGATCGTATCCTCGGAACCCAGGAAGAACAGCACGCCTTCAAGGAGGATAAAACACTTCCGCCCTCTGACGAGAGGAAAAATATCCAGGTACAGATCCTCAAGGGAGGGACGGTTAAAATCGGCCTCTACATAACGGATATCCCTAAGCGGCAGTATCCCTTGTTTCTCCCAGGATCCCGTCTTCTCCTGTTTGTAGGCCACAACATCCTTCGTATCGATCTCCAGATACAGTAGGGAAGGATCCAGCAGGTAGGGATACATGCTGAAACCACAGCCAAAATTGAGTACGGCATCGACCTGTCTCATTTCGATCAGCTTTTGGATGGTATCCAGGAAATACCGGTTCCTGAGACAGTGAGCCACACCTTCGTAAAGGGATACTGCTTGGCTGTAACGGCCTGCATGCCTGTCTGTGACCTCGTTGGACCAAAGGTAAGCATAACGGTCCCTGCTCAGGTCGCTCTGAGAAGCCCTGAAAGCAGCCGTGACAAATGCCGTTTCGTGTATGTTGATCTTCGGATCCAAATCCCTGTGGCAAAAGCATTTCTAAGATAGTGAGAATAAGCATGTATGAAAGGTTTGGGATGCTCTTTTCAAAGGCTATCTTTGTCCAAAATCTCACATAGCGATGCGGATACATTTTATTGCCATTGGCGGGAGTGCCATGCACAACCTGGCATTGGCCCTGCACGATAAAGGGTATGAGGTCAGCGGAAGCGATGACGTGATCTTTGAGCCTTCTAAAACCCGGTTACAGGAACACGGTCTTTTGCCCGAAGAATTCGGATGGTTTCCCGAAAAATTAGGAAAGCATGTAGACGCCGTGATCCTGGGTATGCACGCCAAGGAAGACAATCCGGAATTGCTGAAGGCGAATGAACTGGGACTTAGGATATATTCCTATCCGGAGTTCCTTTACGAACAGTCAAAGAACAAGACCCGTGTGGTCATCGGGGGAAGCCACGGGAAGACGACCATCACCTCCATGATCCTCCACGTTCTGAGATATCACAATAAAGAAGTGGATTATATGGTGGGAGCCCAACTGGAGGGTTTTGACCGAATGGTGCACCTGACCGAAGAGAACGATTTTATTGTCCTGGAAGGGGATGAATACCTCTCTTCCCCTATAGACAGGCGTCCTAAATTCCACCTATATCGGCCCAACATCGCCCTCCTCAGTGGCATCGCCTGGGACCATATCAATGTGTTTCCCACCTATGAAAATTATGTTTCCCAGTTTTCCGCATTCTTAGATAGTATAGTTAATGGAGGAAGCATCACTTATAATGAAGAAGATGAGGAAGTGGTCAGGGTAATTGAGGGTTCTTCAAACACCATCCGCAAATTTCCCTACCGTACCCCTCCTTACAGCATCCATGAAGGCAGTACCTATTTAGACACAGAAGAAGGACCTCTGCCCCTGGAGGTATTCGGTAAGCACAACCTCAACAATATAGCGGGAGCCAAGTGGATATGTCAGCAAATGGGAGTTGACGAGGACGATTTCTACCAGGCCATATCCTCCTTTAGCGGAGCTTCCAAGAGGCTGGAGAAAATAGGAGAGTCAAAGTCTTCATTGATATTCAAGGATTTTGCACATTCTCCCAGCAAGGTGGCAGCGACCACGGCGGCAGTTAAAGAACAATATCCTGACAAGAGGATCATCGCCTTTTTGGAATTGCATACCTACAGTAGTTTCAATGAGGAATTTTTAAAAGAATACAAGGGAGCACTGGATGCAGTGGATGAGGCAGTTGTATTCTTTTTGCCGGAATCCGTTAAAATAAAGAAGTTAAAAGAAGTGACCCCGGAACAGATCATAACCTCTTTTCAGCGGAAGGACCTCCAGATCTTCACAGAGGCAGATGCTTTTGAGAAATTCGTCTTTGGCCGAAGTTATGAAAATGCGGTCTTACTGTTTATGAGTTCAGGTAACTACGGTGGATTGGACCTCAAGGCACTTATAAATATCTTATAAAATTCGGGTTGGATTTTTATTATCTTTAATGATATGAAAATCAGTAATATAAAGGCAATAATGGGAAACGGATCCCGTTTATTGCACGTAATCAAGAAGTAGACAGATATGAGAAAAGTAAGTATGTACCTGTTTTCTGTTTTGTTCCTGGCCATTATTTCTTGCAGGGACACTAAAAAGGAGCAGGAAGCACTAGAAAAGGATCTCAACACAATCGAGGCGGTGGAGAAAGAAGTAGAAGAAACCGTGGAGGAGGTGGAGAAGAAAGCCGAAGAGGTAGAATCAGCCTTGAAGGAATTAGATAGTATTTAATCGTAAACTAACAGAAATGAAAAAAGCAATTAGAACCATCCTGATGCTGTTTGCGCTGATGGCAATGACCGGTACCACCACTTATGCTCAGAGCAAGTCTCAGGATAAAGGTAAGGGTAAGAAAGAGAAGGTTAGCAAGGCTCAAAAGCAAGTAGAGGAAGAAGTAGAGGAGGAGCGAGAAGAAGCGAAGGAGGCTGAGGAAAAAGCTCAATCCCAGAAAGAAAAGGCCAAAGGGAAATTGAAAAAAGGGGATGAAAAGATGAAAGATAAGGGCCGTGAAGTCGAGACAAAAGAAGAAGCCACAAATACAGATCGCGGTCAGGGAGGTGCCTATGGCAAGAATAAAGGCGATATGTCCGGAAAGGAATTTGGTCAATATCGGGCATCGATGGCCAAGGAAAAGATCGAGAGATCAGAGCAGAGTTTAAGGGAAAATGAAGAAACTCTGAGAAAAGGAAGGGCAGAGGTAGCAGAGGCCCGCGAAAAACTAAGGAAACAGCGTGAAGAAAAAAGTGCGGATGAAGAGACGCTGAGGAAAAAGGAAGAAAAAATCAAGCAAGCAGAGGAGAAGTTGAATGAACTGGAAGAGGTGATCAAAAAAGGAAAAGAAAATATTAAAAAACAAAGTGAAGAAGTTAGAAAAGTAGGCAAGCCTGATAATCAATAATAACTTCTAAATGATCATAACAAAAGCCCTTGTAAATCAAGGGCTTTTTTCTTGTCATACCTATGCTTACACGCCGAATTGCCTCAGGTGGTGATCCAGGTGTTTGTAGTTCAATTGGCCCCATTGCTCCGGGGTGAGTTCGCCGAAGATAGGGTGGGGGTTCCAGGATTCGCGAGTTCTCAATTCGTGGAATTGTGCGATCAGATCTAACAGTTTATACCGCTCTACCGTAAAATCCTTGTCCTCGGTGGCCCTGGCAAAACGGGATGTCGGGAGGTTTTTGCGCCAGGGGGTATCGTTGTAGAGCGATTTCTTGTAAAACAAGCGAAAAAAGAGGGAACCTTTTTTCTTTGTCGGTTTGTTCTTGATAGCTACTTTCAGGGGAACCTGGCAATGCCAGACCATCTGGCCTACATTCATTTTGCCCCACAGGCTTATTTGGGTCGATTTCAGTTCGCCAACCCTTCTCTGGATCTCCTGAAACGCTTCTTCTTCAAACAAAGATTTCATGGATGCTTTTTAATTGCAGTGCAATAACTACTTTAACAATATTAGTTGTTTATCTTTAACCATGGAAAAAAACCCGGCGTCTTTCTCCATAAAAACCTGGGCCGATGATGACAAACCCAGGAGAAAATTAATAGTAAAGGGTAGGGGAGGCCTCTCTGATGCAGAACTCCTCGCCATCCTGATCGGGTCCGGCAGCAGGGAGGATACCGCCCTGAGCCTGGCCAGGAAAATACTAAAAAAGTCGGATGACAGCCTTACGCTGCTCGGAAGGATGTCTATTGCAAAACTCATGAAATTCAAAGGGATAGGGGAAGCAAAGGCGGTCACTATAGCAGCTGCCCTCGAGATCGGTAGAAGGAGAAGGGAAGAAGCAGTCACAGATCTCAAGTGTATTTCGGGCAGTGCGGATGCCTTTGCCGTACTGGAACCTGTGTTGTCTGAATTACAGCATGAAGAGTTTTGGATCCTGTACCTCAACAATGCCAATAAGGTCATTCACAAATCCCAGTTGAGCAAAGGAGGGATCACAGGAACCCTCGTAGATATCAGGCTTGTACTTAGGGAGGCACTGGAGCTGGGTGCGGTAGCTGTCATCCTGGCCCATAACCATCCCTCAGGAGCCCTGAAACCCAGCGAAGCGGATAAGGCGATCACCATGAAATTAAAGAAAGCCGCTGAGACCCTGGATATCAAGGTCCTCGATCACCTGATCGTCACGGAAAAGGCCTTTTTTAGTTTTGCTGACCAACACCTCATTTGACATGCTGTTGATCTATACCCATAAGATTACCCCCAGATTCAGCTACATCATGAAGCAGATATTTACCCGTATGCTGCAGATAGAGGTGGGCTTTACCACAAAGGTGGAAGATTTCATTAGACATACAGGGCCAAAGATCACTTACACCAAACAACCGCTGCAGAACGAATTTTTTGTCAGAAGCCATAGCCTTTTATTTGAACAGGGCATCAGGAATATGAGTCTCTCCATGGGGAAATGGGACGACATTCCCTGTTTCTTTCCCGCGGGAGAGCGCAGCAACCTTCCGTTCGACATCTTTGCGGCCAGCTTTTATCTCCTTTCTCGTTACGAGGAGTATTTTCCCCATGTGAAGGACCTGGTGGGACGATTCCCCCTAAAGGAAAGTCTGGCTTATGAACAGGATTTTTTAAAAAAACCCGTGGTGGATCTCTGGGTCCAAAAGATGCTGCACCTGCTAAGGGAGAGGTTTCCTTCCCTTGTCGCAGCGCCGAAGCCTGTGCGATACACGTCCGTGATCGATGTCTCGGTCTCCCACAGTTTTGCACACAGGGGATTTTTTCGAAGTGGCATAGGGTTGCTGCTGGATCTGTTTTCCCTCAGGTTCAGAAGGGTCTCTCAGCGAATGGCTGTCCTGTTGAAGTTGAAGCCAGACCCTTATGACAATTTCAAGGAATTGATAGGGATACATGCCAGGCATAAACTTCCGGCTGTATTCTTCTTCCAGTTCGCTCAGTATTCCAGGTTCGACAAGAATATCTCCACAGAGAACAATGCGTTCAAGTACCTCGTTAAATCCGTAGCAGATTACGACATGGTGGCCCTCGCAGCCTCATACAGTTCTTTCTCCAACACGGATCTGCTCAAGGAGGAAAAGGAGAACCTATCCAACGTGATCAACAGACCCGTCAATTACGTGCGGCTCCGCTACAACCGGGTCGACGTTCCGGAAACATACAGGAACCTGGTCTCTGCTGAATTTACGGACGATTTCTCTATGGGATATACCCATGAGACAGGTTTTAAGGCCGGGACCTGCACTTCCTTTTATTTTTACGACATCCCCCAGGAGGTACAGCAGCCTATCAAGATCCATCCATTCGCAGTCCATGATTATGCCCTCCTGAAATGCAATTCCGAAGAGGAGATCTTTGAGGAACTGGACAGGCTTCACAGTGTGGTCAGGGAAGTTGGCGGCCATTTCATCACGGTGTTCTCCAATGAAATACTGGGTTCTGAAGGAAAGGTCAACTGGTTGCAACTGTACTCCAAAATGATCGGGAAGTATGATGTATAGAAATGTAGTCACCGATGTATTTTTTGACCTTGATCACACCCTTTGGGATTTCGAAAAGAATTCAGCCCTTACTTTTCGTAAGATCTTTGCTGATCACGGGATAGATCTGGACCTCGATACTTTTTTGACGGAATACGTCCCTGCCAACCTGGCCTATTGGAAGTTGTACCGGGAGGGCAAGATCGGGAAAGAAGACCTGCGATACAGCAGGTTGAGGACGGTCTTTGACACCGTACGTTACCGTGTAGAGGACGAGGTGATCCACAGCCTGGCCCATGCCTATATCGAACATCTTTCAACCCATGATCACCTGGTGCCCAACACCCGGGAGATCCTCGAGTATCTGAGACCCCGATACCGCCTTCACATCATCACCAACGGATTTCAGGAGGTACAGGGGAGAAAGCTGGTGAATTCCGGGATCGCTGATTTCTTTGACGAAGTCATCAATTCGGAAATGGCCGGGGTGAAAAAACCGGATCCCTTGATCTTCCGGATGGCCCTGAATCGCACTCAGGTCCTGCCTCAGCATGCGATCATGGTAGGCGATAACCTGGAAGCTGATATCCTTGGGGCCAGGGCAGTAGGGTTCCATACCATCCATCTCAACGTTCACAATGAACCTCCTCATGAATACGGGGTCATCATTCGCGACCTGCGTGAAATAAAATCGTATTTATAAAGTTATATAGGGTAATGGGGAGAGGTGATGTCTTATTCACCTCTTATGGATTTCAATGACGCTTGTGATGAGGAAAATACGGTATTTGTTTTTTTTGATCCTGACAGGTCTTTCTTCCTGTGTGGAAGAACAGAATTTCGATCAGTTCAACGATCTGGAGATCATCCCTACCATTGAGGCCAGCATCCTGTATGTCGAAAGCCCTGAGAGTGTCATCAACGAGGCCTCAGGAGCCGTGTGGTACATCCAGACCTTTAATTTTGATGCTTTTAATGAGCAATTCTTTGCCGACAATGTCCTGGACGGTGTCATTACCTATGAACTCGAGAATACGACCAGCAAGCCCCTGGAGCTTCTCTTTGAATATCTGGATGAGGGGGGAAATGTGCTGGATACGGAGTTCTTTTCTCTCGATCCGGCACCCACAGCCGTTCTCAGAAGGGAAACGGCCTATGGAACTCCCACGGGAAGAAGTTTGGACATTATCAGGAATACCTCGGGAGTACGGGTCAATGCAAGGAATTTAGGGGATACCACAAGTGTCTCCACCCTCCCGGACCCCATGGTCATCTTCAGGTCCAGTGGCAAATTCAGACTTCGGTTAAAATGAGAATGTGGAAGCCTTTACTCACAGCCTTCTTCCTGGGCACCGGCTTCCTTCTTGCGCAGAACAGGGAGCTGCTCTATGATTTCACGGAAATTCCTCAGGCCATCCTCCTCAACCCGGGAGTTGAGACCTCTTATTCCTGGTATGCCGGAGTACCGTTAGCTTCCGGTATTTACGGGCAGGCCGGCAGCAGCGGGATCACCATGAACGATCTTTTTGCGAATGACGGGGTCGACTTTAACCAGAAGGTGCGAACAAGGGCTTTGAATGGGATGACAAAGCGGGACGAATTCGGGGCCACGATCCAGTTAGACCTGCTTCACGGGGGTTTCAGGAGCCAAAAGAACCCTGATATTTTTTATTCCTTTGGAGTTTATTTTGAGTCGAACACCATCCTGTACTGGCCTCAGGATCTGGCCTATCTGGCATTTGAAGGGAACGCAGACCAACTGGGCAGGCGCTTTGACCTCGGCCACCTCAAGTCCCGGGGGGAGGGGTTGACCGTCTTTCACTTTGGCATCAACAAGGTAATAGACCGCAGCCTGACGGTGGGAGCCAGGGGCAAACTCTATTCAGGGATCTACGATTTTCACTCCGCTGCCAATTCGGGGTATTTTTTGACAGAAGAAGGACAAAATAACCTCCTTTCCAATACTCTGGTTGCAGATATGCAGTTGAGGACCTCCGGGCTCGAGGAGATCCGTGCCATCCTGAATGATGAGACCGGCGGGACCGTAGGGGGAGTTATTACCAAAAGGGCCCTGCTGGGAGGGGACCTGGGCCTGGGTATAGACCTTGGGTTTACCTATCAGCTAAACCGCCAGACCGTGATCACGGGTAGCCTTCTGGACCTGGGTTTTGTGTACCACTCCGGGGATGTGCGGGGCTATTCTCTTCAGGGAAGGGCCACCACGGAAGGGGTGGAGGTCATTCTTCCGGATGCCTTCGACGATGCCGACTCAGATTTCTGGCAGGACCTGGTGGATGAAATTGAGGCTCAGTTGCCCTTTGAGGAAAATTTTGACAGCTATATCACGTTCAGGCCTACTCAGCTCTATGGTTCCATCCGTTATAATTTCGGGGGACCTGTGGATCAGGGCTTAGACTGCGACTGCGATATCGGGGTCACGGATGCCGACGTACGGACGCCCTACAGGAATGCCATCGGATTGCAGTTCCATGCAGTGAACAGGCCGCGCGGTCCCCAGGCGGCGCTGACAGCCTTTTACCTCAGGAGATTTGGAAATTTCCTCAGCCTGAAGGGTACGTACACCGTAGATAAATTCTCCATGTCCAATCTGGGACTTGGGCTGAACCTTCAGGCAGGCCCTGTGAATTTCTATGTCCTCGCGAATAATCTTCTGGCATACAGGAACCTGGCAGACAGCCATTACGCGTCTTTTCAGATAGGATTAAATATCCTATCTTGGGCGGGCAACAGATAGGCCTTTATCATGAAAAATCTAGGATTTGCGATCATACTCCTCTTGGGGCTGACCGGCTCTGCCCAGTCCGTCCTGAATAATTACAAATACGTCATCGTCCCTACCCAATTCGATGGATTCAGGAGCGAGAACCAATTTCAGACCAGTACGCTCGTCAAATTTTACCTGGTTCAAAAGGGTCTGAATGTATTTTATGACAATGTAGCTCCGGCAGAATTGAACAAGGATCGCTGCATAGCCCTCTATGCGACCCTGGACGATCAGTCCACGACCTTCAATACCAAAGTAGCTGTCGTTTTTAAGGACTGTGAGGGGAAGGAACAGTACAGGACCCAGATGGGGATGAGCAAGGTAAAGCAATACGCAGAAGCGTACAGGGAATCCCTGGGCGAGGCCTTCGCTTCCTTGAAGGACTACCGGTTCGAATACAAGGAGGCTGCGGAGCCGGCACCGGTCGTACTCAACCTGGGGAACGATGTGAAGAATTTGCCCCCAGCCCCGGAAAAGCCTCCGGTTATGGAAAAGGAGGAGAAAGACAGCGAAATAGTGATTGATGCCTCCCAGGATAAGGAAACCGTGGCGTTGCTCCCCATGCCGGAGGAGAAGACCGAGGCGGTTACCCTGGCGGATGCAGTAACTCAGGACGGGGAGGAAAAAGCAGTGTTCCCTTCATCCCTCTATGCCCAGAAGACCGAGACAGGATACCAGCTGGTGGATACTGCTCCCAGTATTCAGTTCTACCTGAAGGAAACCTCTTTGCCCGATGTATATCTGGCAGAGCGGAAAGGACAGAACGGTATTCTCTACCTCAAAAATGACAAGTGGATCTTTGAATACTATCAGGGATCTGACCGTATGCAGGAAGAATTGCAGATCAAGTTCTAATACTTGTATTTATCTTTCCATCTCCGGGTCAGGTACTCTTTGATGGCGTGCTCCCGGCTGTTTTCCCCGGGGGTGTAATAAACAGAGCCGGCAATGGAATCGGGCAGGAACTCTGCTTCCACAAAATTTTGATCGTAATCATGGGCGTATTTGTAGTCCTTGCCATACCCCAGGTCCTTCATCAGTTTTGTAGGGGCGTTTCTCAATTCGAAAGGAACCGGTAGGTCTCCGTGTTCCTTTACTGCCAGCTGGGCGTTTTTAATGGCCATATAACTCGAATTGCTCTTGGGGCTGGTCGCCAGGTAGATCGCACATTCACTCAGCAGGATCCGGGCTTCCGGATAACCGATAGTGGTCACCGCCTGGAAGGTGCTGTTGGCGATCACCAGGGCCGTCGGGTTTGCCAGCCCGATGTCCTCGGAGGCGAGGATCAGTAAGCGCCTGGCAATGAATTTGACGTCTTCCCCACCTTCGATCATACGGGCAAGCCAGTAGACAGCCCCCTGCGGATCACTTCCCCTGATGGATTTGATAAATGCCGAAATGATGTCGTAGTGCTGTTCCCCCGTCTTGTCATATAGGACCGTATTCTTCTGTACTTTGGACATCACAAGTTTGTCTGTGATGATCACAGATTCCGAAGGTTCTGAGGTTACGAGTAGTTCGAAGATGTTAAGCAATTTTCGCGCATCTCCCCCTGAGAGGCGAAGCAGGGCCTCTGTTTCCTTTAGTTCGATCTTCTTTTCCCTGATGACGGGGTCCTCGGATATGGCCCTTTTCAGGAGGGCCTCCAGGTCGTCGCGCCCAAAGGGGTTGAGGACATAGACCTGGCATCGCGAAAGCAAGGCCGGGATGACCTCAAAACTTGGATTTTCGGTGGTGGCACCGATCAGGGTCACCCACCCTTTTTCCACGGCCCCGAGAAGGGAATCCTGCTGGGCCTTGCTGAACCGGTGGATCTCATCGATAAACAGGATGGGATTGCGGGTGGTAAACAGGTTTCCTCCCGCCTTGGCCTTTTCGATCACCTCCCGAACATCCTTCACTCCACTGCTGATGGCACTCAGGGTGTAAAAGGGCCTTTTGCTCTCATGGGCGATGATCTGTGCCAGGGTTGTTTTTCCGGTACCCGGAGGGCCCCATAGGATAAGGGACGGGATGGTTCCCTGGCGGATCTGATGCGTAAGAGAGCCCTCCTTACCTACGAGGTGGTGTTGACTGATATACGCTTCCAGGGTTTTAGGCCTTACCCGCTCCGCCAGTGGTTCATTCATAGTGCTAAAAGTACATTTTTTCTCCCAAGGGCCGATAAGCGGAATTCGTAAAATGGCCCTAAATTTGTACGAGCATGAAAAGAGTAAAAAGCGCCAAAGACGAGTTTCAGCTGAGGTTCACAAACCTTGTGCTGATCGTACCTATGGTGGCTGTACTCCTGATCTGGACGGTGTTCTGGCTCGAGTTGCAGTTCCGGACCAACTGGAACGACTTTGGCATCTTTCCCCGCACCTTATCCGGACTCAGGGGTGTCCTCTTCGGTCCTTTTTTGCATTCCTCCCTGGAGCATCTTTACAATAACACCATCCCTCTGGTCATTCTTTTGGCTACCCTGATGTATTTCTACCGGACCATAGCCTTCAAGATCCTTTTCTGGGGGCTGATCATCACCGGTCTGATCACCTGGGGGATCGGCCGGCCGGCTTACCATATCGGCGCAAGCGGACTCATCTATCTCCTGGCGAGTTTTATTTTCTTCAAGGGGATCTTTACGAAGCATTACCGGCTAGTAGCCGTTTCCCTGATCGTGTCATTTATCTATGGCAGTATGCTGTGGTATATCTTCCCGGTAGAGGAGGGGATCTCCTGGGAAGGACATTTGGGCGGATTTCTCGTAGGCCTCTTGGCAGCTTACTTTTTGAAGATCAGGGTTCCTCCGGTTCCCAAATATGTTTGGGAAAGGGAGGATTACAACGAGGAGGAGGACGAGTTCCTCAAACACTTTGACGAGGATGGGAATTTCATTGAAAAGCTCCCCGGGGATAAGGAGGAGATAAAGATTACCTACCATTATCGCAGGAAGGGTCAGGATCCCGCTTCAAAAGGGGATTAGAAGGTCCTTTGCCTGACCACTTCATAGAGGAAAACCCCGCAGGCAACAGAAACATTCAGGGATCCTATCTCACCCAGGAGGGGAAGTTTGGCCAGATGGTCGGCCTCTTTGAGGATGGATGGGGAGATCCCGGTGTCTTCCGCTCCCATGATGATGGCCGTGGGACCCTTGAGATCCACATCATACAGGAGGTGATTGGTTTTTTCTGTGGCCGCAACTACCGTAATTCCTGATGCCTTCAGGTAGAAGACCGCATCCTTTATATGGTCTGTTTTGGCGATCGGAATGCGAAAAGCGGCACCTGCGGAAGTTTTGACTGTATCGCCCGTGATCGGGGCTGATCCTTTTTTGGGGACGATGATGCCGTCTACTCCACTGCATTCAGCCGTCCTGATGATGGCACCGAAATTACGCACATCGGATACCCCGTCGAGCAACAGCAGCAGGGGTGTTGTATTCTTAGCGAGGACCCGGTCCGTGAGTTCTTCCATGGTCAGGAAGGAAACGGGAGAAATCGTGGCTACCACCCCCTGGTGGTTGTTCCTGGTGAGTTTGTTGATCTTTTGGAGGGGTACATAGGAGATGGGGATGCCGGACTTCCGTACCAGGTCTTCCAGTTCCTTCGACAGGGCTCCTTTAAGTCCTTTTTGGATAAATACCTTTTCTACGGGCTCTTCGGCCCTTATAGCTTCTATAACGGCCCTGATGCCGTAAATCTGGGTGGTATTGGACATGTGCCAAAGGTATTAAAAAACAGATGGTTTGATCACGGAATCCACGACTCGGATGCCTAAGGTCTTTTATTATTGTTTGACCAGCTGGTCCATATGGGAAACACTCCTGATCAGTTGGGATTCATCAGACAGATCGATCCCCTCCTCTTTAAAGAAGCGTTTCATCCCATCCGCTACTGGATCATTGAGATCTTTGAGAAAACGGTTCTTTTTCAGAGAAACCTCGAGGATTGCGCCCCCAGATGTTTGCAGATAGTAAGAAGTAAATGTGCTGAACCTGCTGGGAATGGGGTTGACCATGGAATTCGCTGCCGGTTGGGCTTCCGTGAATTTGGATTCCAGATGCTTAAAAAGATTGAAATTTTTTCCCTTGTGCAGCAGGAGCAGATAGTCCTCCATACGTTCTCCCCTGGAAGTAACAAAGGGAAGGTAATGGAAGCCCATATTACCTGCTCTTGGTATCAGGACCACCTTAGGGTCCCTGATCAGGGCCTGGTGTTTTTCTTCATCGAGCAGGGTCCGCTTCAGTTCCACCTCCCTTGAAAAAATATTGTACCGGTAATAATATTCCCCCAGATTTTCATCCTCGTAGAATACGCTGCCCTTTTGGAAATCTACTTTTTCATAAGGGCTTCCTACTTCAGCTCCAACAAAGTGTGTGACGATGCCGTCATCATCCCTGACCTGCTGGAAGAGTTTTTGCATCATAGGGGCCCATTTCTGATGGTAATTTGCGTAGGGAATCGTACCCTGGTCCAGGCTTGGGGCCGGTTGTCCCACCTGCTGGGCGAAAACCTGTACGCCTATGAAGGATAACAAAAGGATGAAGAAACTTCTCACGATGCAGTATCCAGACTGTTGAGGTATTCAAAAGTTTTAATGAGATCTTCTTCATCATCCAGGTTGATCTTTTCCTCCTTTAGAAAATCCCCTACATCTTCCCGGTCCTCTTTTTCCAGGAGCCTGAGTACGCCCGACTTTTTGGTGGCCAGCTGGTCTATGCGCTCCACGCCTTCTTTTTGATAATAGTATTCCACAAAATGGGCATAACGGCTGGGTATGTCGTTTACCATGGAGTTGGCTGCGGACTTGCCTTCACTGAACTTCACGGCTAGTCGCTGATAGAGGGTGAAGTTCTTCCCCTGTTCGATGATGGAAAGGAACCCGTTCTTGGTTTCCCCTTTTTTGTTGATATACGTGGTGAACCTGAGCTCCCGGTTGCCGTATTTTACCCGTACATCCTCATTGGCCAGAAGTCGTTTGGGCTCTTCCTCAGGCAACTGGGTCTCCTTGATTTCGATCTCACTGTTAAGGGCATTATAGCGGATAAAATAATCCCCGATATAATCCTCTCCGAAGTACACTTTGCTCTTGATAAAATCGTCCGTCAGATAAGGTGACCCCAAAATTTCCCCTTCAAACCCGTTAGTGCCTTTGCGAAGGCTGGTCATGTGTTTGGCGAGAAAGGGATCTGTGGTCCCCCTGCCTCCCAGGCCGAAAGCTGCACCGGCTCCTCCATCGATACGTCCGGTTGTCTGGCCCTGGATTCCAGTAGATAGAATCACGGCAGTGAAAAGTAAAAAGAAAGGTCTCATGAAATAGTAATTGATGGTTGTAATTGATTTGATTGAGGTCCAGTATGAACCTGACAAAAATAACATTTTCCCATTAGGCCCGACATGGAGTTCGTTAAAATATGAATAGGAACACCCAATGTGACATCAGACTCAACAGGTCCTTACCCTCCTTTGTCTACCATGGGGATAGGGAATAAAAAAGGCTGCCTAAGTAGACAGCCTTTTAATATGATTCTCCAAATTTATATCCTTACGGACATATACTCATTTGTGAAGTAAAGTCGCCTATAAACGGACTTGGACCATCTGCCCAGGCTAACTTACCGTTAGGAGCATAGACTTGATAAGTCACCTCAGAATCCCAGTCCCCTGAAATGTATTCCCAGGACCATGTTGTGGCTCCGGAGGGTATGGTGATAGATTCTGAGTTAGAGGCACCCTGTGCGGCACTGATGGTATAATCAGTGGCCACGCCATCAACTGTAACTCGTACGGAAGCTCCGTTCCAGCCATCTCCAAAGGAATCCTGCATATCCAGGGTAAAGGTTCCCGGAACAGGTCCGACAGGGATACAGGCTACCACTACATTGTACTGATAAGGAGAAGAGAAATACGATCCTCCAAGCACCCCGTTGTTTGCATCAGTATTCGTGAATGACCTTCCATCGGTTAAATTAACAACAAATCTGTAAGAGAACACATCTCCACCGGAATACCCAGAGCCGATTCCAACCGCTGCGGCAGATTCCTGAAGGGTTGTTGAAAACGTAAGTTCAGGAAGTCCCCTTGAACTGGTACTAAAATCACTGGCGGCAAAGGTAGCCAACAGTTGCTCCGGAACACTACTGTCATTCGGGTCGTCCTGGTTATCCGTAAAGGAAATATACAGGTCTACCGATTCCAGCAGATCACCAAACTCCCCATCTTGTTCCTCAATAGTTACCGTCCAGACGGATCCGGGAACAAAGGCGTTATAAGGATTACCTGCCTGGGCCCTTGTTCTTAGGACTGCCCCGACGGTATAGTCGTTGAGAACGTCGTCAATCACCTTATCATCCGATTCACACGAGATAAAGAAGGTTGTAGACAATGCTAATAGAAATACACTTATTTTTTTCATCGTAATTTTTTTAAATTAATTAGCAACAGGGAATGAAGGTGAAGCCGGGTTGTTATCCCAGAAAACCTGGTCAGTAACTCCTGATTTCTGATTCAGAGACGAATTGTTGTTCGCCGCGTTGGCAGGGTAGAAGAAGCTTCTGATAAACGCTCCTGGGTTAGGTTCCAGGTTAGGCTCCAGGTTGGTAGGATACCCTTTTCTCCTGTAGAAGTTATAGGCATCGTGTCCATTACCTTTCACTGCTGTAAAGAACTGCTCGGCCATAATGTTCCATTTCCCTTCATTAGAGGCCGCATCGAAACGCGCATCCAGATCGGCGAGGAAATCATCCACATCAGCCTGAGTTGGCGCTGTAGAGAGGTCGGCATCAGGATCTTTGGATCCGAACGTCTGAACCTTGGCGATGGATTTGGTGGCACCTGCAATGATAAAGGCTTTACCTGAAGCAGGACTGCTGTTCATAGCGAGTTCTGCTCTCCAGAAATCCACCCAGGAAGCGAGCAGAAGGGGAGTGATCCCGTTTCCACCTCCACCAGAGCCAAGAGCTATGGCATCGAATCGACTGTCATCAAACATACCGGCAACCGGATATACTCCTACTACAGTTCTCAACAGACCATCGGGTGGGATACCCGCATCGTTCCCGTGGTTCCTTCCCCAATATCCGTTATCCAATGAACAGAATGGGAATCCACCGGCCACATATTGTGGGGGAGGCGTAGACTGCAGGGAGCAATCCAGGGTTTCTTCGTTAGGCTCCACGTAATTGCCGTCTACATCCAGGGCATTAGGAGTACCGTCGTTCTGACGATAGTAGTAATACTGTATCCTGGGATCGTCTGTAGTGTCCATCAGGTTCATCAACCAGATGCTGGAGTAGTCTCCACCTCCCTGATTGGTATAGTTCTGAGCGTAGTTAGGGTGCCTGGTATCAGGTTGTACCTGATTGGTTCCCCACTGGAACTGAAGGTCATCTGATGAAGAGGAAATAAAATTTCCTCCAGAAATGATGCTGTTGAAAGCAGCAGTATTACCCAGGTTGAGGTGTAATCTCAGTTTCAGGGTATTTGCAGCTTTAACCCATGCATCCCAGTCTCCGTCATAATAGAAATCAATATCCGGTTCTGCCAGGGCAGAGGCATTGAAATTTGAAATGGCGTTATCCAATAGGGCCAGAGCAGCAGTGTAAATATCAGCACCGCTGTCTGGAGCAGGGTTAAAATTATCACCGCCGGCCATAGCCTCAGTATAAGGAACATCACCGAAATAATCTACCAAGAGAGTTATGGTGTACGCCTCAATGAATTGCGCGATCGCTACGTGGTGATTCAGGCCGTTGCCTTCAGCCAGTGCACGCATATCCCTCGCGTTCTTAATTACTTCCTGATAGGCGTCTTCCCAGTTTCCGTCAAAGCCGGAAGGGGAATACGCGTTCTGGTAGTTCCTGCTACCCATCCATTCAATTCGGGTAACCTCTGCACCAACTTCACCCATGGATTCGGCAAATCGTGCAAACCTTACCTGAACCTCATTCAGGTAGAAGTCTACGTCCGCCTGTGACGGGGTAAGTGCATTTGGGTTCTCCGTAAGGTCAAGATTGGCGGTTTCACACCCAGTGAAAAGAACTCCACCGATCAAACCCATACTTAGATATTTTACTATGTTTTTCATGATCAATTTTTATTTGTATTAGAATGAAGCTTTAACACTGAGACCGTACCTCCTTGAGCTAGGACCATTCAACCAGTCAAAGCCACGTCCGTTACCGATACCAACACCGGCTACGTTTGGATCAAAATTGGTTCCTTTAGGGATATTGATCGCCTCATACCACAGGTTGAAACCTGAAAGGCTGAAGGTCAGAGATCCGAAAGGAGTCTTGTCAAGGAATTTAGAAGGTACGCTGTACCCCAGGGAAACTTCCTGTAAACGTACTACAGAGGCATCGTAAACCCTCAACTCGTCTGGTCCGTAAAGGATGTTGTTGAAGTAGAAGGTAGAGTTGTTGATCTGTACCGTGTTAGGTGAACCATCAGACTGAACTCCTGGAAGGATAAAGGTGCCCAGACGATCCAGGGTATCAGTACTCAGACCCCTTCCCAGAAGTACGGAAGTGGTAGTGGTAAAGATGTCCCCGCCATGGGTATATCCAAGGAGGAAGCTGAAATTGAAATTCTTATAGCTAAATTGGTTTCCAACGTTCAGCACCCACTCTGGGTTAGGATCTCCGATCTCGAACAGACCCTGCTCGATCACGTAATCCCCGGCTGCGTTCACTACGTAGTTACCTGCGTCATCACGCTGGATGCGGCTACCGACGATGATTCCGAGAGGATCACCGGCCCTGGCTGCGTTCCCCAGGTTAGAGAAACCGGAGTAAACCACGATGTCTGTGTCCAGACCGAGGTCGATAACCTCAGACTCGTTGGTGAACCAGTTTCCGTTGATGCTCCAGTTCAGTCCGCCGTCTTCAGAAGACTGGAAGATGTTCAGGGTTGCATCGACCTCAAAACCGTCAGAATTGATCTCTCCAACGTTGGTTTGAGTATTTGTATATCCGGTAGACGGATCCAAAGGACGGCTGATGATAAGGTCCTGAGTGTTCCTGGTGTAGTAAGAGGCGTCTAAAGTAAGTCGACTTCCGAACAAACGGGTCTCGATACCGAACTCCAGCTCTTCGAGCAACTCGGGCTTCAGGTTGGGGTTGCCAAGGAGGTTAGCACTCACGTTGGTCACCACATCGTTTCCTGCGTCATCCTGGAAGGACTGTACGTTCAGTACCAGATTGGAAGCTACTGGATATCCCGTTGGGAAGTTCGCAGAAGTACCGTAACCGGCCCTGAGTTTCATATAGTTGATTCCGTTTTCGCTTTGTAATCCCGGGATGAATTTGGTCGGGATCAGGGACAAGCTGGCGGATGGATAGAAGATAGATCGGTTATCCTGTGCCAGGTTGGATACCCAGTCGTTACGTCCGGCGAGTGTCAGATACACCATGCGGTCGTAGTCGAAGTCGAGCTGACCGTAAATACCTGCGATGTTCCTTTCGCGGAAGAACTGGATCTCATTTTGATTCGCGAAGTTGAAGTGCCTCAACACGCCAAATACCTGCTGACCGTTACTCGATACCCCGTTTTGGTCGAAAACCTCCCTACGGGTAGTGGCACCGGCGTTGAAGCTGAAGCCGACCTTTTCGGAAAGTTCGTACTGTCCGGAAAGGATCAGGTTGTGGTCGAGTATGGTGTTTGTGTTGTTCCAGGTTTCATAGATACCACTCTGTACGGCAACGCTTCCATCAATACCTCCTTTGTTCTGTGAGTTGACGTTGTTCTCAGAATACACGTCAAGTCCGAAACGATAGGTAAGGTTGAGGTTGTCATTGATGTCGTATACAGCTGTCATATTTCCATAGACACGGTTGGTCACCTGGCTGTTCTTGGAATTCTTGACAGTCCACAGCGGGTGCTGGATACTGTTGTTCTGACGATAGTACACGCTGGATCCGTCTACAGGGCTCTCAAAAGGAAGTCCCTGGATGTCCACACTACGAGGTGTATAGAACACGTCTCCAAAGATAGAGGATCCCGTTCCGACTGCACCACTCGCGTCACTCGCTGCAACGGGAGGGGTACGGTAATCAGTGTTAGCAAAGTTCAGTGTTCCGGAAACGGTGAACTTATTGGTCAGGATAGCCCTACCTCCCATACCGATAGTATACCTTCTAAGGTTGTTTCCGGGAGTAAAGCCCTGGTCGTCGAGATGACCGAAGTTCATGTTATAGGTAACGTCTCCATCCTTGGAGCTGCCGTTCACGTTCACAGAGTTTGTTTGAACGATCCCTTGTTTGAAGAACAGTTCTACACTGTCATAAGGTTTCCATGGATAACGAGCCCCTGCGAATTCCGGGAAGGCCGCCCTGATGGCAGCTGTAGAAGTGGAATAAGGGTGGGCCAGTGTACCATTGGCGTCAATGGCAGCCTGAGTTCCCCATCCGGCTACACCGTCCCTGTCAAAGCTGGGTCCCCAGTTACTGAAGAACCAACCGAAGGCCTGGTCGAAACCGTTACCGTACTGGTCCTGGTAGTCTGGCATGGAAGCGATCTCGTTGATGAAGATAGAACTGGATACAGTGATCTCGTTCTTCTTGGCCTGCCCTGTGCTCACGGCTCCGTTCTTGGTAGTGATCAGGATCACCCCGTTACGCCCGGCTGTACCGTAGAGAGTAGCAGCGGCAAGACCTTTCAATACGTTCACGCTTTCGATGTTGTTGGGATCCAGGTCCAGGAACCTACTGGAACCTGTGTTACCGTTGGCAAAGTTCCCCTGTTCGTTGGTACTGCTGTCAAAAGGCACCCCGTCTACGATGAACAATGGCTGGTTACTGCCACTGAACGTACTGAGACCCCTGATGATGATACTTGTACCGGAACCGGAAAGACCACT
>JBFKPJ010000019.1:0-25569 GCA_041628355.1 Muriicola sp.
GCCTCTATCGGTGGTTTTGTAAAGGAATACCAGGTGGATGTGGATCCCGAATTGATGCGTCAGTACAATATAAGCCTGGCAGAAATTGCTCGGGCAGTAGGCCAAAGCAACCAGGATATCGGCGCCCAGACCATTGAGATGAACCAGGCTGAATACCTGGTGAGGGGCCTCGGCTTTGTGAAGTCTGTTGCCGATCTGGAAAATGCCGTAGTTCGCTCAGAGGACTTTACCTCAATTCGGGTCAGGGATATCGGGAAGGTATCTCTGGGCCCTGCAACCCGCCGGGGGATACTCGATAAGGAAGGTGCCGAAGTGGTCGGTGGCGTCGTGGTGGCCAGGTATGGCGCCAATCCGATGGAGGTGATCGAGAATGTAAAGGATCAGATCGCGGAAGTGAGTGCAGGCCTGCCCACGAAAGTACTGTCCGATGGTCGTACTTCCAGGGTGACGATCATACCCTTTTATGACCGGACCGAATTGATACAGGAGACCCTGGGGACCCTGAATGAGGCCCTGACCTACGAGGTGCTCATCACCATTCTGGTCATTGTCATCATGGTCTTCAATCTCAGGGCCTCTGTCCTGATCTCGGGACTCCTGCCCCTGGGGATCCTCATGGTCTTTATCACGATGAAGCTCTTTCACGTAGATGCCAATATCGTGGCCCTTTCCGGTATTGCCATTGCCATTGGAACTATGGTGGACTTAGGGGTCATCCTGACTGAAAATATCATCAGACATATAGAGGATCCGCAACTCAGAGTGAGTGCGGAAGGGAAGGAATACCATATAGATGAGATCGTTTACAACGCGACATCCGAGGTTTCCGGTGCGATCCTTACGGCCGTCATGACCACCATCATCAGTTTCTTGCCGGTCTTTACCATGATCGGGGCAGAGGGTAAATTATTCAGTCCCCTGGCATTTACCAAGACCATGGCCCTGACGGCATCCCTGGTGATAGCACTCTTTCTTATGCCGCCATTTGCAGCCGTTATCTTCCGGAAAGGGGGGATGAAATTGCAGTTCAGGCCGATCCTGAACATCGCCCTGATGGTATTGGGGTTGATCTCCATGATTATGGGTCATGGGCTTGGGATCCTGCTGATCGCCTTTGGTGCTTCAGGGATCTGGTTCGACAGAAATGAGGCAGCAGCCCACGAGGTTTCCTTTGCCGGTTTTCACTTCGCTTTTACCCGTAATTCGGTAAATATCCTCATCGTTACCCTGGGGATCGTTTTTCTCTTGGCAGAATATTGGAGGCCTCTCGGATTTAACCGAAGCATTGCCGTCAACCTCATTTTTGTCGCTCTGATCTGTTTCGGTATCCTGGGGATTTTCTCCCTTTTAAAGGCCTATTATTCGAGGATCCTGGCGTGGGCCCTGGCAAACAGGTTCATGTTCCTGATGATACCTGCCACCGTCCTTACCTTTGGAACCCTGATCATGGTCAATACCGGGAAGGAATTCATGCCCTCCCTGAACGAAGGTACCTTCTTACTCATGCCCACCTCCCTTCCCCATGCCGGGGTGGAAGAGAACAAAAGGGTCTTGCAGCAACTCGACATGGCCGTGGCTTCCATACCTGAGATACAGACCGTAGTCGGTAAGTCGGGGCGGGCAGAATCGGCCCTGGACCCTGCACCCTTGTCCATGTACGAGAACGTCATCCAATACAAGTCGGAATACATGCGGAATTCCCAGGGTGTACGACAGCGGTACAAGGTGGACGATAAGGGCCTGTTTGTGTTGAAGAACGGCAATCTGGTGTGGAACCCAAATGCAACTGACATTGAAGAATCGGAAGTGGACCCGTCAAAACTGCAGCGCACCGCTTCCCGGGACGAACTGATCCCGGATGAGGGGGGAGAATATTATCGCAACTGGAGGCCCGAAATAAAGACCCCAGATGATATCTGGAATGAGATCGTCAGGGTGACGCGCCTCCCGGGTGTAACCTCTGCACCCAAACTGCAACCCATAGAGACTCGCCTGGTCATGTTGCAGACCGGGATGAGGGCTCCCATGGGGATCAAGGTCAAGGGGCAGGATCTGGTCGAGATAGAAAAATTTGGCCTTCAACTCGAATCCCACCTTAAAGAGGTGCAGGGGGTGAAGGAGGAAGCAGTTTTCGCAGATCGGATCGTAGGAAAACCGTATTTGCTGATCGACATCAAACGGGATCAACTGGCGCGCTACGGGATCACGGTCATGGACGTGCAGGAGATCCTGCAGGTCGCCGTTGGGGGTATGCCCCTGACCAGGACCGTGGAGGGCCGGGAACGCTATGCCATTCGCGTACGCTATCCCAGGGAACTGCGTGATAACCCGGACGACCTGAAGAATATTTATGTGCCTGTTGAAAAGGGCAGTCCCGTTCCCCTGGGCGATCTGGTGGACATCCGGTATGAGAAAGGGCCCCAGGAAATCAAGAGTGAAGACAGTTTTTTGGTGGGGTATGTGTTATTCGACAAACTCGACGGGTATGCCGAAGTGGACGTGGTAGAAAGCGCACAGGCCCTGCTGAAGGAGAAGATCGACCGGGGGGAGTTGATAGTGCCCAATGGGATCAGCTACAGGTTCACGGGTACATACGAAAACCAGTTACGGGCAGAAAAGACCCTCTCGGTCGTGGTGCCCCTCGCACTCATCATTATCTTCCTCATCCTGTATTTCCAATTCAGGTCTGTTCCCACCTCCCTGATGGTCTTTACCGGGATCGCAGTGGCTTTTGCCGGAGGATTTATCATGTTATGGCTCTACGGCCAGGGCTGGTTTATGAATTTCGAGGTGTTCGGGCAAAATGTGCGGGAACTTTTCAACATGAAGACGATCAACCTCAGCGTGGCCGTTTGGGTCGGATTTATCGCCCTCTTCGGAATAGCCACCGATGACGGGGTGGTCATGGCGACCTACCTGACCCAGACCTTTGATCGGGAACGGCCAACTGACAGGATTGGGATCAGGAAAGCTGCTCTGGAGGCTGCAGAAAAACGGATCAGGCCTTGTTTGATGACCACTGTGACCACTATCCTGGCGCTTCTCCCCGTAATGACCTCCACCGGAAAAGGGAGCGACATCATGATCCCTATGGCCATCCCCATCTTTGGCGGAATGGTAATCGATATCACCTCTTACTTTATCGTCCCCGTGCTGTACAGCTGGAGGAAGGAATTTCAATTAAAACGACTGAAGCCATGAAAAGGATGCACTATATTTTCTGTCTGTCGATGATCTCCTTAATTCCGCATCTGAGTGCGCAGGACCTGCAATCCTATATTATGGAAGCCGAGGCCAATAATCCCCAGATACAGGCTTTTGAATTGCAGTACAGCATCGCGAAGGAGAAGGTCAATGAGATGAACACCCTGCCCAACACTACGTTCGGCATAGGGTATTTTGCCAGTGAACCCGAAACGCGCACAGGGGCACAACGGGCGAGGTTCTCGATCAATCAGATGCTCCCCTGGTTCGGGACCATCACCGCACGGGAGAATTATGCCAGTTCCCTGGCGGAAGCGGAATACATGGAGATCGCCATCGCCAAACGCGAACTGGCACTCTCCGTGGCCAGGTCCTATTATGAACTCTATGCTATTCGGGCATCAGAGGAGATCCTTGATGCCAATATCAGGTTGTTAGCGACCTATGAGGAGCTCGCGTTGAGGTCTGTGGAAGTGGGACAGGCTTCTGCAGTGGATGTACTCCGACTGCAGATCCGTCAGAATGAGCTCAGGCAGCGGAAGCGGATTTTGCAGAAGGCAGATCTGGCAGAGCGGGCCCAGTTCAACAACCTTAGGAACCAAAAGGAGAGCCTGGCCGTTGAAGTGGTCTCAGAACTGGCACTTCCAGAGGAGGATCCTATCCTCTCTGCTGAGCGCCTCGAACTGAATCCCCAGTTGTTGAAGTATGACCGGCTGTTCGAATCCGTAATGGAATCTGAGGCTTTGAACCAAAAGGAAAGTGCCCCGGATCTGGGGATCGGCCTGGATTATGTCCCGGTATCTGAAAGGAAGGACCTCGAACTGCCCGATACCGGAAAGGACGTGGTGATGCCCATGGTGTCTGTTTCCATCCCGATCTTCAACAACCGCTACAGGTCGGTCACCGTCCAGAACGAATTGAAAAAAGAGGAGATAAGGTATCAGAAACAGGATCGATATAACACCCTGAAAACAGCGCTGGCCCGGGCCACTTACTCCAGGGACCAGGCGAGGATCTCCTTCGATACACAGGAGAAGAACATCAGGCAGGCGCGGGATGCCGAAGCCATTCTTTCAAAAAGTTATGAAACGGGAACGATCGATTTCCGGGATATCCTCGACCTTCAGGAATTGCAGCTGAAATTCCAGATCGAAAAGATCGAAGCCGCTAAAACGTATTATGTACAAAGTTCAATTATTAATTATCTAATCCAGTAATCATGAAAAAAGTTGGTTTCATTTTAAGTATATTATTAACAGTTTTTGTCTCCTGCAAGGAAGAAAAGAAAGAGGCGGCTAACCAAACCTCGGGGAAGACCGAGGTTATGCCAGCCGGGGAAATGGCCGATGCCTCCTTCTCATCCGACAGGATAAAGTCGGTTTTTTCCGAATACCAGCAATTGAGGACGGCCCTGGTGGCTTCCGATGCGGGGAATGCCCAAAAGGCAGCAGGCCGACTCGCAGACGCTCTGGTGGAAGATCAGGCTGAAGTGAAGTCACTGTCGCTTTCTATAGCCTCCACTGATATTCTGGAAGTTCAGAGATCGCATTTTTCCGAACTCACCGCTTCCCTTGACCCCCTCTTCAGGGAGGCTATCACAGGCGGCGAGATTTATAGGCAGTTCTGCCCCATGGCCTTTGAAGGGAAAGGAGGATTCTGGATTTCCGACAAAGAGGAGATCAGGAACCCCTATTACGGGGATCAGATGCTGACCTGCGGCAAGGTGACCGAGGTCATTAAGAGATAAACTATGGAACACACCTACCACATTCACGGAATGACCTGCCAGGGTTGCCGGAAACACGTGGAAGAGCTCCTTTCCAAAGTGGAAGGAGTGTCTTCGGTTTCCGTGGATCTGGAGAGGAAGGAGGCGACGATCTCCATGGCATCCCATATACCTATCGATCGGTTTAAGGCTGCCCTGGAGGAGGATGGCGGAAGATACAGCATACACAAGGATGGGGAATCCGTACAGGAGAAAAAGGAGAAAAAGAAGGAAATCCAGGGGAAAGGATCGGGTACTTTCTACTGCCCTATGCAGTGTGAAGGGGACAAGACCTATGACACTCCGGGCGATTGCCCTGTATGCGGCATGGAACTGGTGGAAGAACAGCAGGTTTCAGGTTCTGCATCCTCAGACCAGTGGACCTGCCCCATGCACCCTGAAGTGGTCAGGGACGAACCCGGGAGTTGTCCGATCTGTGGTATGGACCTGGTGCCAAAGGAACCAGACCTTTCGGCTGAGGAAAAGAGTTACCGGGCCCTTTTGCGGAAATTCTGGTGGGCTGTGGCGTTCACCTTGCCAATATTCCTTATTGCCATGAGCGAGATGCTCCCAGACAACCCACTCTATGCGCTCATGCATCAGAGATACTGGAACTGGGTGCAGTTTGCGCTGTCCCTGCCCGTTGTTTTCTATGCTACCTGGATGTTCTTTGAAAGGGCCTATCGCAGCATCAGGACCTGGAACCTCAATATGTTCACCCTCATCGGGATAGGTTCGGGGGTAGCGTGGGTATTCAGCGTTTTCGGGATGTTGTTCCCGGATTTCTTCCCTGAACAGTTCAAGACCGAATACGGGACGGTACATGTCTATTTTGAAGCGGCATCGGTCATCCTGACCCTGGTGCTGATGGGGCAGGTACTTGAGGCCCGGGCCCACGGCAAGACGAATTCGGCTGTGAAGGAACTCCTGAAGCTCGCCCCTAACAAGGCGATCAAAATGGTAGATGGGGAAGAAGTTGAAGTGCGGATAGATGATATTGAGATCGGGGACATCCTCAGGGTCAGGCCAGGGGACAAGATCCCTGTGGATGGGAGTATCACCAAAGGGCAGAGCTCTGTGGACGAATCCATGATCACCGGAGAACCCATCCCTGTGAGCAAGGGGGAAGGGGATACCGTGACCAGCGGGACCATCAACGGGAATCAGTCTTTCCTGATGAAGGCCGAGAAGGTGGGAAGCGATACCCTCCTTTCCCAGATCATAGCCATGGTCAATGAGGCGAGCAGGAGTCGTGCTCCCATTCAAAACCTGGCTGATACGGTCTCTGCCTATTTCGTGCCTATCGTCGTCATCGTTGCGGTCATTACGTTTGTGGTATGGGCCGCTTGGGGTCCTGAACCGGCTTATGTATATGCACTGGCGAACGCCATAGCGGTGCTCATCATCGCCTGCCCCTGCGCTTTAGGCCTGGCGACACCCATGTCTGTCATGGTCGGAGTGGGCAAGGGTGCCCAGAACGGCGTGCTGATCAAGAATGCCGAAGCCCTGGAAAAGATGAACAAGGTAAATACCCTTATTGTCGATAAGACCGGGACGATCACAGAAGGAAAGCCCACAGTAGAGGCAGTCGGATCCTTTGACAAAGGAT
Organism: Muriicola sp.; assembly: GCA_041628355.1. GTDB lineage: Bacteria > Bacteroidota > Bacteroidia > Flavobacteriales > Flavobacteriaceae > Muriicola. Next base: position 6,579 of record JBFKPJ010000019.1, read on the forward strand.
ACGGGGAGGACGAAATCCTGTCCTTAGTCGTCTCTCTCAACCGCAATAGTGAGCATCCCCTGGCCGAAGCTACCGTGACCTATGGGAAGGAAAAAGAGGCCGAATTCAGGGAGGTCGATGAATTCAATGCCGTTACGGGCAAGGGTGTGGAAGGCAGGATTAACGGCAAACGACTGGCACTGGGCAACCAAAGGATGATGGAATATGCACAGGCCCCGGTCTCTGACACTGTGGAGAACGAGGTCACGGAACTTCAAAATACCGGGAAGACTGTCTCTTACCTGTCTGTCGATGGGCAGGTCATCGGGTATGTCGCCCTTGGAGACAAGATCAAACCCACCAGCATCAAGGCCCTACAGCATTTAAAGCGTAAGGGTGTGGACGTGATCATGCTTACCGGAGACAATGAACGCACGGCCCGGGCAGTGGCAGGCAAACTGGATCTTTCCGGGTTCAAGGCGGGGATGCTCCCTGAAGACAAAATGAAAGAGGTGGAACGCCTGCAGGCCGAAGGTAGAAAAGTGGCCATGGCCGGAGACGGGATCAACGATGCGCCCGCCCTGGCCAAGAGCGATGTGGGTATCGCCATGGGTACAGGTACTGATGTGGCTATAGAAAGCGCTGCGATCACTTTGGTGAAAGGAGACCTGCAGGGGATCGTCAAGGCGAGGAGCCTGAGCCATGCCGTTATGCGCAATATCAAGCAGAACCTGTTCTTTGCCCTGATATACAACATCCTGGGCGTACCCATCGCTGCAGGTGTGCTGTTTCCTTTCCTCGGTGTTTTGCTTTCCCCGATGATCGCTGCCGCCGCCATGAGTTTTAGTTCTGTTTCTGTAATTGGCAATGCCCTTCGGCTGAGGGCCATAGACCTGGATTGAATATGATGACAACACGAAAAACCATACGCAAATTTCGAAAGGCACACCGCTATCTGGGGGTGTTCCTGGGGCTCCAGTTCCTGATGTGGACCATAAGCGGGATCTATTTCAGCTGGACCGACATTGATGAGATCCACGGAGATCATTTTAGGATGGAGGAACCGCTTATAACCCGTTTCGATAACCTCATCCCTCCTTTATCTGAGGATGGACCTGAAGGGATCACCTCCCTGGAGTTGAGGGACATAGGTGGTAAACCTTTCTACTGGATCAATGAGAGTTATCTCTTAGACGCACGAAGCGGGGAGAAGAGAGAGGGGATCACAGAAAAAGAAGCCCTGCAAATCGCCGGGGCCCACATGTTGCCCGAACTGGAAGTAAAGTCAGTGGAACGGATCGAATCCGCAGGCAAACATCATGAATACAGGGAAAGGCCCCTGCCTGCCTACGTGATATCGTATGATTCGCCCAAGGATGTTAAGGCTTATGTATCTATTGAGGACGGGGCATTTCAAACGGTGAGGTACCGCGACTGGAGATGGTTCGATTTTCTGTGGATGACCCACACTATGGACTACCAGGGAAGGGACGACTTCAATACCCTGCTGTTAAGGGGGTTCTCCCTGATGGGACTGATTACCGTCCTGAGCGGCTTTATCCTTTTTTACCTGAGTTCTCCCACAATTGGAAAAATAAGACTAAAAATTTAATGTGATGAAGAAAACCATAATCTATATAGGCGCCGCCGTTTTGATCGGCTTTGGCATTGGGTATTTGATCTTCGGGGGTAGCTCCATGTCCACTTCCGCAGAAATACACACTCATGATGAGGGGGCTCCCTCTTCAGAGATCTGGACCTGTTCCATGCATCCCCAGATCCGGCAACCCGAACCGGGGAAATGCCCCATCTGCGGGATGGACCTGATCCCTGCAGCAGCCGAAGGTACTGAAACAGGGATGAATGAGGTTAAAATGACAAAGAATGCCATGGCCCTGGCAAATATCCAAACCCTGGTGATCGGGGGTGAGGTAGCCATGGACGACGGAGTGGTCACACTTTCGGGAAAGATCAAGATGAATGAGGAGACCACCGCCATACAGGCGAGTTATTTCGACGGCCGGATCGAAAGGCTTTTTGTGGACTTCACCGGGCAGGAGGTCAGGAAAGGGCAGATGCTGGCCACGCTCTACGCCCCCAACCTCATAGCGGCCCAGCAGGAACTCATTACAGCAGCTTCCCTCAGGGAGACGCAGCCGGCGCTGTATTCCGCTGTTCGCAATAAACTGAAATTGTGGAAACTCACTGAAGATCAGATCAATGCCATTGAAGCCTCCGGTGCCGTACGGGAGAATTTTCCTGTGTATGCGACCGTGTCGGGTACCGTTTCCGAAAAACTGGCTGCAGAGGGGGACTACGTGAAGCAGGGGCAGCCTATTCTCAAGGTGAGTAACCTGAATACGGTTTGGGCTGACTTTGACGCGTATGAAAGTCAGATCCCGAACTTCAAGATAGGGCAGGAGATCAGTGTGGTTTCTGCGGCATATCCCAACCGGGAAATCCCCGCCACTATCTCCTTTGTAGACCCCATGCTCGACACCAAGACCAGGACGGTCACGGTAAGGACTGTTTTGAAAAATTCGGATGGGGCGTTGAAACCCGGGATGTTCGTGAAAGGGAAGGTACGGGGAACATCTGCCAGGTCGGAAAACGGCGTGGTAGTTCCTGCAAGTGCCATCCTGTGGACGGGGGAAAGATCCCTGGTCTATGTAAAAACGCATCCACATGAACCCATTTTTGAGATGCGGGAGGTTACCCTGGGTAACCGGAATGGAGAATTTTATACCGTGGTTTCCGGTTTAGAGACAGGGGAAGAAATTGTGGTCAATGGCACATTTACCATAGATGCTGCCGCCCAATTGCAGGGAAAGAGATCCATGATGAACGAAACAGGAGGCCGGACCTCCGTGGGTCACGACCACGGGACGATGACAGGTGCCATGGGTGGTGTAAATTCGCTGCTTTCTCAGGGATCCCAGGTGCAGGCTGGGAAGCTCCTGGCGTCGTACATGGAACTCAAGGATGCCCTGGTCAATTCCGATCCTGCCAGGGTAAGGGAACTCGCTCAATTAGCACTGAAAGACCTCAAAGCCTTAAAGAAAGCCAGTGGAAAGGAGGCACAGCCCTTTATGGAAAGTGTTGAAAAGAATCTGGCAAGTATGTCCAACAGTTCCGATCTCAAGGAACAACGCACCCATTTCGTAACCCTCTCTGATCAGATGATCAAAATGGCCGTGGAGCTGGACGACAAGGACCATACCCTGTATGTACAATACTGTCCTATGGCGAATCAGGACAAGGGTGCCCAATGGCTCAGCTGGCAAAAGGAGATCCGGAATCCGTATTACGGAGACGCCATGCTTACCTGTGGAGAAGTAAGGAGAGCGCTTTAGGGTCTTGGAATCCCTTGGAATAGGAGCCCAAAACCCGGCATCTGTCGATTACACCAAAATGAGAAGCGTATGAAGATCATCACATGGAATGTCAATGGAATCCGTGCCATTGTCAAAAAGGATTTTTTCAAATCCCTTGAGGAGATAAATGCAGACGTGATCTGCCTGCAGGAGACAAAGGCGACAGATGAAGAGGTAAGAAAAGTGTTGAAGCCCCTTGATAATTATGAAATAGCAACCAATGAAGCAGCCAAAAAGGGGTATTCGGGAACTGCCATCCTGAGCAGGGTAAAGCCAGAGGGACACACATGGGATATGGGGGTTGATGAGCATGATCACGAGGGCAGGATCATCTCCTCGGAATATTCCGGGTTTCACCTGATCAATGTCTATGTTCCCAATTCCGGACAGCAACTGGACAGGCTTGGTTACCGGGAACAGTGGGACGCTGATTTCCTGAACTTCATCAAGGCAAAGGAGCAGACAAAACCCGTGATCGTTTGCGGCGACTTCAATGTGGCCCACAGGCCGATCGACCTCAAGAACGACAAGTCCAATTACAACAAGACAGCCGGATATACCCAGGTGGAGATCGACGGCATGGATGCCTTTACCAGTGCCGGGCTGGTGGATGTATATCGCCGAATGCACCCGGAAAAGGAGGCCTATACCTACTGGAGCTACCGCTTTAAGGCACGGGAGCGGAACGTGGGCTGGCGGATAGACTATTTCCTGCTCAGCTCTTCTCTTGTTGACAAGGTAAGATCGGTGGAAATTCTCGGCGACTACATGGGTTCCGATCACTGTCCCGTTCTCCTGGAGATCGACTTGTAAGCCTGATAGTTTCGCAAAATTCTTACTCCGGAATTCCCTGAAATTGACTATTTTAAGGCAAACGGAGTAGATATGAGAAATCGCAGAGCCTTCCTGAAAGACCTGGGGGTAGTATCACTGGCCACCCAATTCCCGCTGACCCAACTCAATGCCTTAGAATCTTCCGATCCCGCTGCCGAGATTCGTGTCGGACTCATTGGCGTTCGGGGCATGGGCTGGGCCAACCTAATGTCTTTTTTAAAAAACCCTGATACGAGATGCGTCGCCCTCTGTGACGTGGACGCCGCTCTCCTGGAAAAGCGGGCCGGGGAGATCGAGGTGTGGAGTGGCAAGAGACCGAAGTCTTATGGAGATCACCGGGAATTCCTAAAACACAGGGGACTGGATGCAGTGATCATAGGGACCCCGGACCACTGGCACTGCATACAGATGACCGATGCCTGCACGGCTGGGAAGGATGTGTATGTGGAAAAACCCATTGCCAACAGTATTGCGGAAGCCGATCTCATGGTGGAAGCCGCTCGAAAATACAACCGGGTAGTGCAGGTGGGCCAATGGCAGCGAAGCGATCCCCACTGGATCACCGCCCTTGAGTATCTGAAGACCGGCCAACTGGGAAGGGTACGGCAGGTAAAGGCTTGGGCTACCGTAAATTACGGAAAGGGATTTGAGGTGGTGCCGGACAGTGTTCCGCCGGAAGGGGTAGACTATGACCGCTGGTTGGGCCCTGCTCCGAAACGACCTTTCAACAAGAACCGGTTCCACGGTTCCTTCAGATATTTCTGGGATTATGCAGGCGGACTGATGACAGACTGGGGGGTGCATATGCTGGACATGGTACTCGCCGGAATGGAAGTATCTGCGCCCCGGTCAGTTACCGCGACGGGGGGTAAGTTCGCCTTTCCTGATAATGCGGCCGAAACCCCTGATACGCTGACCACGCTTTACGACTTTGGGGATTTCAGCCTTGTCTGGGAGCAGTTTATCGCCATGGGTACTTCGCCCTACCTGGAGGAATCAGGAGAGCCCGGGGTAGCCTTTATCGGAGAGAACGGTATCCTGGCCGTAAACAGGGCGAGCTGGAAGGTATTGCCATTCCAGCAGGACGGCAAATACCTGCTGGAATCCATACCCCCGAGGAGACGGTCGGAAGATGGCCTGGACCTCCACACAAAAAACTTCTTGGATTGTATCCGCTCCCGCAAAGATCCCAACTGTACGATCGAAATGGGTAGGGATGCCGCCCTGGTGGCCCATTTGGGGAATATCGCGTACAGGACGGGGGAGAAACTGGTTTGGGATGATCAAAAGGGAGAAATCTCGAATTCTGAGAACGCCAGCGCCTTCCTGATACCCTCTTACAGATCGCCCTGGCAACTCTGGAAAGGATAAATCCCTGCCTTCAGACTATAGAAAGGGGATCTTCCTGGCGCCGGTTGCAGCTATGGAAACCCTGTATAACCGGCTGTCTCTTTTTGCCATGACCATTGCGAATTATTGATTGCATGACTTTCCCGAACATGACAAAAATCATTGGATTAACCAATTATTGTTCTGAACTTAAAGATCAACCCTAAAATGAGAAGCGATGGCACTTGATTTCAACAAATACGCAAAGGAAGGGAACACCTTCTTGAAGGAGTATGCCAGGGAAATGAATCTCGGGAAGGATACAGAGAAGGCAGGAAGGATTTTTTCTGCGATCATGCATGCGCTGAGGGATATCATCACTCCTCAGGAATCGCTCCAGCTCCTGGCACAGATGCCTATGTTCATGAAAGCCGCATATGTCAATGGCTGGATCATGAAAAAGGAAAAACCAAAGGTCAAGCGCATGGAGGATTTCGTGGAGCTTGTACGTAAGCACGACGGGGTAGCCGCCGTCAACGATTTTGGATATGAGGATGAACTGGCTGAACGTTACATCGACGTCACTTTTATATACCTCAGAAAGTATATTTCTCTGGGTGAAATGGAAGATATACGGGATGGATTGCCCAAGGATCTCAAGAGTATGATCTATATGAATCTGATGTTCTAAAGGGCGGAAGCGGAGTTGTCCTGCCTTTTACTCAATACGGGATCTGATGTTGACCAATATCCCATTGATCCTATTGAAAATATATTTGGTAAGATGATAAATATCATAGGATTTGAGTAAGGTGCATAGTACCTTCGGCCACGAATATTGAACGGATTGTTTAACCTAAATTTCAGGATCATGTCACTTGTTAGATTTAAAAATCGGACTAGCCCCTTTACAGATCTGATTACCTCCGATTTCTTCGACATGGAAGATTTCTTCGATAATCGATTTTGGAATAAAGGGTTAGTCAACGAAAATTTCTGGAATGGCAGAAAAGGAGAGCCTGCTTTGAATATTAAGGAGGACGACAACCATTTCGAAATTGAACTGGCCTCTCCGGGCTTTAGCAAAAAGGATTTTGAAGTATCCATCGAAAATGGCTACCTGACCATCAGGGCCGAAAAGAAGGGTACTGAAGAAATCGCGGAAGAGAATTATACCAGGAAAGAGTTTTCCTATAATTCCTTCATGAGAACTTTGTTGTTACCAGAGAATGTATTGGAAGATGAAATCAAAGCCAAATACAACGATGGTATCCTGCGCTTCAAACTGATGAAAAAGGAAGAAGCCAAAAAAACAAAACCTAAAATGGTGGAAATTGCATGACACATCCCACACATTAAGGTAGCCCTCCTGCAACTGATGATTGCTTCCGTTTAAAAAGCCCTGCAGGAGGGCTTTTTTTATTGTGTTTTCTGAAGAGGGCCTTATTCCTCATTCTTTGGTATTCCTGGGCAACACCTCCTCAGGGAAGGGGAACAGGATGGTAGAATTCTTCTCTGCAGCGATATTCGAAAGTGTCTGATACAAACGGAGTTTGATGGCTGAAGGCGACTGGTCTATCTTCTTTCCGGCCTTCAGGAGCATGTCTGCTGCCTGTTCCTCAGCCTGGGCCAGTATAATTCGGGCCCTCCTGGATCGTTCCGCCTCAGCCTGGTTGGCCATCATCCTCCTCATATTCTCCGGGAGCTGGATGTCCTTAATCTTCACATCGATGATCTCTATGCCCCATTCACCGGTCTCGGCCTCTACTATGGTCTTGATGTTCTTCCCCATCTCCTCCCGTTTGGACAAAATGGTATCCAGTTCTACCTTTCCGCAGACGTCCCTTAGGGCTGCCTGAGAAAGCTGGGTGATGGCAAAGGAAAATTCCTCCACCTCGAGGACAGCCTTTTCCGGGTTGGTGATCCTGAAAAAGACCACTCCGTCAATGCTACAGGGAACATTGTCCTCCGTCATCACCTCCTGGGAGATGATGTTGATCGTGATCACTCGTATGTCCACGGTCTGTATGGTCTCAACAATGGGTATGATCCATCGAAATCCCGGATTGAGGGTCTTGATGTACTTTCCAAATCGAAATTTGAGGGCGCGCTTGTATTCAAAGATAATGCGGATCCCGGATAGCAGAATAAGTGCGATGATCAGGAAGAAAATGAGAGCTGGATTCATGATAACACCTGTTTTATGGTTACTGTGCAAATGATTTTGTCTGGGCAGAACCGAACCTGTTTCGACCTCTTTTAAAGATACGAAAAAATGGTCCTCCATACATGGTAAATTACCGGCAATACTCCATCATACTGTGTTTTTAACTTTTTTGTATAACGTATAATTCAGCCCTGTAAACCAGGAAATGCAAAGCAAAAAGGTCCCTTTTTGTATCAGGGGAAGGGCGGAGCGATACACACCGGTTTCGTATATAAAATAGTTGATCAAGAAGACGGATAAACAGCTGAAACCGAGAATACCCAGCTTCTGCCAGCCATCCCGGATTAGGGCTATGGCGCATAATAGAAAAGCAGCGATCCCGAAAACCCCGGCAAGCCTGACGATGAGATCGTGATTGCGGGTCCCCATTAAAAACAGGATAAGAAGGGCCACAATTCCGGCTGACCATATCAGGAAGTGGAGCCTGCTTTTTCTGGCAAACAAAAGAGGAAGATAGAACCAGAGCAGGACCAATCCCGTACAAAGGGCAAACAAGGCAGCCCTGGCGTAGAACCTGGCCGAATTCAACTCCCCGTTAATGGCAAATTCGTCGAGAAGGTCGCAGAGGTAGTTATTCCAGAAATCAAATCCGGGATGGGTGGGTCTGGCGGCAGAACCCCCGGGATAGGCCATTGCGGCCATCACATAGAGAGCCAAAAAAGTCAGAATCCCCAGTTGCGGCATCAAAAGGACATAGGTCGGAGGCTTTTTCAGCCGGTCCAACCAACTGTGATCCGATCTGAAAGTTTTTTCATTCCCCACGATCTTTTCCGTATTTATTGTTCACAATCCCGTATCTCTTTCGGGATGTACCTGTGCGCTCCGCCGGGTACTGTCAAATTCCGATTCAAAGTACCATTCCGGTCTTCTTACTGAGGATCTGCCTGACTATGGAATTGGTTTTGGAATCGATGAGGTTCAGCGCCCTGACCCCGCAGAGGTCTTTTACCATTTTGATACCGGCCAGGGTGTTGGTCGTAATTCCGCTCACAATATCCGGGACGATTTTGAATGCCTTCATAAGGCCGTACACGGAGTATGGGTCGGTGGCACTCAGTACCGTACATTTAATATTATTCCCAAGTGCTTTTATGGCCAGCTCCCCATTGTAGGGCTCCATAGGGGAAGCACCTACTTCCACGATGGCGATGTCTGCATGTTGATGCGCCACCATACTCAGCAACAACTTTACTTTTTCCTCAAACTCCCCGGCAGGGCAGATGGATGAAGGCAGGCCCACATCCACAAAATCAAATACGGCATCGGCCCCAACGTCCTTCAGGGCGAGAATATCCTTATAACGCCCGGCCCCACTCAGTTTTGTGCCTACTACCTTATATTTTGAGGATTTGAAGATGTTTGTGACGATCCTGGCCGAGGTCGTTTTTCCCGCAGACATGGAGGTACCTATGAACAGGACCACAGGAGTTTGGAACTCCATAGGTTCTACTTCGGGAATAAAATGATCCATGGTGATTTTTTTACCCTTTCGCATGGCATGACCTGTGTATTTTATCTGCATCATGTTGGGCATGAAGGCCGACTTGGAGGTGAGTTTTCCAAAGATGCCTCCTCCGGTAAGGATGCTCATTTTTCCATCAGCTCTCACTTTTTTCCAGGTACCCGTGGCCTCCAGGGTGGCGAATCGTTCTCCCAGCACACCGACCACATACTCATCCCCAATGACCCCCCTCATCCGTCCGTTTGGAAGTTCGAGGCGAAGAGTGGTGCCTCCGGGATCGATGATCTGACAAATGATGTAATCTCCCGTGGCCCAATGAGACCTGTCCACGGTCTGAATATCAAATTCCTTTACCCCCAGGTCCGAAATACGCGTAAGGGAGGTAAATATACATTGAGAAGGGGTGGGCTTTTCCATTAGTTCCAGGTTTGAGGTTTAGCGAGGAGTAAGAGGGTCAGCAGGGCTGTTCTTTTGGTCAGTTGGTCCGAATAGATGAACTCGTGCCTGGCATGTGCCCCATCCCCGGGTGTGCCGAGGCCGTCGAGGGTTGCCGTATAGGTACTTGTTGTATTTCCGTCCGAACCGCCTCCTGCAAGACCCTCGGATAAGTCCATTCCCAATGCCAGTCCGCTGGCATGGGCTAGTTTCCAAAGTTCTTGATTGCGTTTGTTTCGTTCCATGGGAGGTCTTCCGATACCCCCGTCGATCTCCAGGCGTACGTCGGGCAGGGTGGGTTTCAGCCCGAGTATCTTTTCGGTAATCAGTTCCCCGTCTTCCCTGTTCTTCACCCGGACATCCACTACTGCCCTGCTTTCCGGGGCTACCACATTGGCGGATATGCCTCCTTCTATCATACCGACATTGACGGTGATCCCCCTTTCAAAGTCGTTCATCGCATATAATTGCTGCACCTGGTGAGACAATTCCACGATGGCATTTACTCCCTTCCCCGGATCGAGTCCGGCATGGGCTGCAATCCCGTGCACCGTGACGGTAAACCTGCCAAGTCCCTTGCGTGCCGTTTTCAGGTTTCCTTCCGGGCCCAGGGGAGGCTCCATTACATAGGCCCTGTTTGCGATTTTCGCAAGTTTCCTGATCGTTGAGGTAGATTCGATACTTCCGATCTCCTCGTCAGAATTGATCAGGACCACCGGGGTCAGGGTCATTTCCAGCTGTAACTCTCTGATCGTTTTTAGGGCAAAGATCATCTGCGTCAGTCCGGCCTTCATATCATATACACCCGGACCCCTGATCTTCCCATCCTTTTCGAGCAGGGGCATATCCATGAGCGTATCCGTCTTCCAGACGGTATCGCAATGTCCCAGCAGCAATTGGACGGGTAGCCCTTTCTGCTTTTTTACCGGTCGGGCATAGAGATACCCACCTGTCATACGGCCCGGCATGAAAACGGTGTGGAAATTCAGTTCTTGCAGTTCCATCTCCAGCCGTGAGAGGATGTCTTTCTGGGCATCGGGTTCCCTGGAAGGACTTTCCATTTGCACGAGGTCCTTGAGCAGTTCCTGCATTTCCCCTCCCAGGCTGTCGAGATATCCCAATATGTTCCTGGCTGTTTTCATGGGCTATCTTTTAAAATCCTTCGGGAAAGGGAAATTAAAGGTCTCCGAGATCTTCGCAAATCTTCCCTGGGCGATATAAGCCAAAAGGGGGTTCTTCAGCAAGAGCTCCCGTTCATCCCCTTCGGACACCTTCAGGTAACCCCTGTCTACATGGGCAGCCCTGATCGCACCGGTGATCAGGCTGTAATCATCAAAGCCGTCAATGATCCTGAGTAGCTCGCACTCCAGGTACAGGTAGGCTCCTGCAATAACCGGAGCCTTCATCGTCGAGGCCTGCAAAACAGAAAGGGACTGGAGGACATCCTCTGCCTTGTGGGAGCATTCGGATCTGGGGGTGGCACTGAGGGAGGTCTGTATGACCTGATCCGGCTTTGGAAAACTGACCGTGAATTCCCTGGTTTCCCTGATATTCCTGTAGGTGGAATGACGAGGAGTACACACAAACCCAAAATAATTCCCAAAACCCAGGGGGGTGACCATGTGCTTCGGGGCCAGGTCATAGGAATCCCCTTCCTCCGTGCCTACGATCACCAGGGGTGCCACGGTAAATACCCGGTCCCACAGGGATTCGGACAGATCTAGGCTTAGTATGTTCTCTTTTTTGAGGGGTTCCATGAAAAAGGGTTATCAAGTAATGTAAACCTCTTAAATGGAACATGAAATGATATTAGTCAGGTATTCTCACTTTTCAGGAATACAACTGGGGTTTCGAAACCAACAGCCCTGATCTACTGATGACGTCCCAGAACATCCGGTATTTCTTCCTCTTCGATCCTTCGAGGTTCAGATCCCCTGTCAGGAACTATGAGAGGACCTCCTCCCTAATCGAGTGGCAGGTTCTTCTTGTGGAAACTCAGCAGAGGTCTTTCCAGCTGCATCTTTATCTTTTTCACCGTATCCCCCTTCCAGAGACGCTGTATGAGATTAGCGCTTTCGCGTTCCAGCATCACGATGAGGTCCCCGTCCGTTTCCCTGATATAGCCCAGCAGACTTGCCGTGACATCCTCGGAAACACGAAGATCGAACAGAATATTCCCATACTCCACCTTGTTCCCGAGCATTTCCTTGAACCATTCCATCTGGTCCGCACCGGCGTATTCCTTTTTATTGGTCACATGTACGAGCCTGATCCGGGCTTGGAAAGGCTGTGCAAGGGCAACCAGTTTTCTCACAGCGAGAATATCGGCTTCTTCAAATGCCGTGGCATAAACGACTTCCCTGAGGGGTTTCACACCTGCTGAGACCGGAACCGCCAAAACCGGCACGTAGGAATTTCCGATCAGGGCACTGGCCGTACTGCCCATGAAGAAATCCTGAAGGACGCTGCTGCCTTTTGTTCCAATGATGATCAGGTCTGCATTCAGGGATTCTACCTTCTCCAGGATACCGGCTGAAGGGATGCTGTTTTCGTGGACCAGGGGAACCAAATCCTCAGTCGCATCCTTATTATCTGCGTGTTCCCTGCAGAATGCGTCCAGTTGTTCTGCCTGCTCCCGAAGCATGACCTCTTCCCTTTTGGCATAAGTTAGGCTGACCGTACTGATGAAGGTAGCCTTCATATCGAACACATGGAGCACGTACAACTTGGCCTTCAGTTGATCCTTTAACATCAGGGCATACCGAAAGGCGGGGACAGAATTGTCCGAAAAATCAGTGGCGTACAGGAGGGTTTTCATGGGATCGGACTTAGAAATATCTTTCAAACTAGGGATTTAACAGAACTTATAAAATGATGATTGTCATATTACCACGGAATGTGGAAAAAAATTTGACCATCGTTTCTAATGTCCCTTAAAAACAGGGTCTGTAACCTAGGTTACGACCAGGGCGCGCAAGCCGGGGTACTTTTGGCGTCATAAAATCTGTACTTTGGAAATTACATCGATTCTCGGTTTTATCGGCGCACTGGTCATAGGGATCGTCCTGGGCCTGATCGGGGGCGGAGGTTCCATCCTTACGGTCCCCATCCTGGTCTACCTCCTTGGGATAAATCCCGTGCTGGCTACAGCCTATTCCCTCTTCGTAGTGGGGGTTTCTTCACTTACAGGGGCTTTGCAGAACGTAAAGAAGAAGCTGGTCGACTTCAAGACGGCCATCGTATTTGCCATTCCCGCATTTGTGGCCGTATACCTGACCAGGCGTTTCCTGGTCCCTTCCATTCCCGAGGAACTATTTCAGGTAGGCGACTTCCTGGTCACCCGGGATACCGGGATCATGGTGTTCTTCGCGATCATCATGCTCCTCGCATCCTATTCCATGATCCGCGGCAAATGTGTCAATTGTGACGACGACGGGGCCGAGATCCACTATAACTATCCTATCATCATCCTGGAAGGGGTGGTCGTCGGGGTCATCACTGGTATCGTAGGGGCCGGTGGCGGCTTCCTGATTATCCCAGCCCTGGTAATGCTGGCCAAACTTCCCATGAAAAAGGCGGTGGCAACGTCCCTGCTCATCATAGCCATCAAATCGCTGATCGGTTTTATCGGGGACGTGGAGACCATGGAGATCGACTGGGTGTTCCTGCTCAGTTTCACTGTCTTTTCGCTCATAGGTATCGTTCTCGGCGTATGGCTCAATAAATTCATTGAAGGTAGCAAACTCAAAAAGTCCTTTGGCTGGTTTACCCTGTTGATGGGCATTTATATCATCATTAAGGAGATATGGCTGTAATTTCTCAGACCTGACAAATGTCATTGTATTGTTGAAGCCCGGGAAGCACTTTTGTAACTTAAGTCACGATGAATCCGGACCGATCTTCCTAATTTTAAAGGTATTATAGAAATTTTACCAGGTTAATTAGCAGTAAACCATGAAGATAGAACAAATTTATACAGGATGCCTTGCCCATGCGGCCTACTACCTGGAAAGTGCGGGAGAGGCAGCCGTATTTGATCCTCTGAGGGAAGTCGGACCCTACATCGAAAAGGCTAAAAAAGACAAGTCCAAAATAAAATACGTCTTTGAGACCCATTTTCACGCCGACTTTGTCAGTGGGCATCTCGATCTTAAGAAAAAAACCGGAGCTCAGATCGTTTTCGGTCCAACCGCTAAACCGGGCTATGAGGCCACTGTGGCCGAGGACGGGCAGGTATTTGAAGTGGGGGACTACAAAGTGAAAGTGATCCATACTCCCGGTCATACGATGGAGAGTACGACCTACCTGCTGATCGATGAAAAAGGCAGGGAACATGGCATCATTACCGGAGACACCCTGTTCATCGGCGATGTGGGAAGGCCTGATCTCGCCCAGCATGTGATATCCGAGCTTACTGAGGAGAAACTCGCGGGATACCTGTACGACTCCCTGAGGAATAAGATCATGACCCTGCCGGATCACCTGATCGTTTACCCTAACCACGGGGCGGGCTCTGCCTGCGGTAAAATGATGAGCAAGGAGACCACCGATACCCTGGGCCATCAGAAGAAGGTGAACTATGCGCTCCGAGCCGATATGACCAAGGAAGAATTCATTGAGGAATTGCTGACCGGACTTACCACACCTCCCGGGTACTTCCCTCAAAACGTATTGATGAACATCAAAGGGTATGAAAGCCTGGATTCCGTCATGGAACGGGCTGAGACCCCTATGTCTCCAGAAGCTTTTGAAGCGGCAGCCAACGAGACCGAGGCCCTTATGCTGGATACACGTGATGCCGATGATTTTGCCAAAGGCCATGTTCCCAATAGTATCAATATCGGGCTCAAAGGGAGTTTTGCCCAATGGGTAGGGGAGATGATCCCCGATGTGAAGCAGCCCATCCTCCTGATCACCTATCCGGACAAGGAAGAGGAGGCTATTACCCGGTTATCCAGGGTAGGATATGACCATGCGATCGGTTTCCTGAAAGGTGGTTTTGAATCCTGGAAAAAGAGCGGAAAGGAATTTGAGACACAGGAACGCATGACGGCCGCGGAACTCGAAAAGGAGTACAGGAACACAAAGTCTTTAGTGATCGACGTCAGGAAGAAGAGCGAATACGATTCTGAGCATATGATCGGGGCCATCAACGTTCCCCTGAATGAGATCAACAGCCACCTGGCCCAGTTCCCCAAAGACAAACCCTTTGTCCTCCACTGTGGAGGCGGATACCGGAGCATGATCGCTGCGTCCATCCTCCAGCAACGTGGCTGGAGCAATTTTCGGGACGTTTCTGACGGTTTTGACGGTATCAAGGAAACAGGGATAGAGAAATCGGAATATATCTGTCCCACCACCTTATTGTAGAATTAGTTTTTTTGGTTGGATTGTTGAGGGGGGCAGTTCTTTTGACGAGGCTGCCCCCTGATATCCAGGAATAGTAAATACTGTGCGATGTCCATTCTGAATAAATTGCTGGGGCCAAAGGTCGAATTGTCTGAGAAGATAGAGATCCTCGGAGTTGAGGAATACAAAAAGGCCGTGAATAATAACGATGTGCAACTCGTGGATGTGAGAACCGCCAGGGAGTTCAGGGGAGGTCATATCGCCAGGGCCGTCAATATCGATTATTTCAAAGGGTCTGCCTTCGAAGAAGCGTTTAAAAAGATGGACAAGGCGAAACCGGTCTACCTCTATTGCAGGTCCGGGAACCGCAGCCTGAAGGCAGCTCGCAAACTGGTCTCCTTGGGATTTGAAAAGGTCTATGACCTCCAGGGGGGTATCCTGAAATGGAAATAAAACGGTGTCTACCCGGGCTGTGATATGAACAGGACGGGATCTCAAAAAATCCTATTTCCATGCGATTGTTGATTTTACTCTTTACCACTTTTCTTCTTTTCTCCTGCAGGGAGGGAAAGAAGAAGGACCTGACCCCGGAAGGGGAATCAGCTCCAATCACCATGGAACCGTCCCGGAAAAACGGGGAAAAGATCGTGGAAAGCGAATGCTATATCTGCCATGATCCGGGGACCGCAGAGGAAGCCATGATCGCTCCCCCCATGGTCGCCGTCAGGTCTTTTTATGTGGAAAAGGGAACCACGAGGGAGGAATTTTCACGTTCCCTGGCCGACTGGCTCAACGACCCCCAACCCGAAAAAGTAAAGATGCAGGGGGCTTTTAGAAAATTCGGCATCATGCCCTTTCAACCCTATTCTGAGGATGCCTTAGCCGATATCGCTGCCTATTTGTACGATTCAGATCTTCCAAAGCCCGATTGGTATGGGGATCACAGACGAAGGGGCCATGGGCAGGACCTGGACCGTAGGATGATGCAAGAGGCGGACGATGATGAAACTCCATACTTGCCCATGGCGGGGTATTATCGCGAAAAGGGAGGCGAAATCGCTGCGATGGCGCAGGGCATCCTGGGCAAAAACCTGATCAGTGCCCTTCAGGAAAAAGGGACATCCGGGGCGATCTCCTTCTGTAAGATCCGGGCTACGGGCCTCACGGACAGCGTCGGGATCATGAACGACGTGAGGGTTAAACGGGTTTCCGACAAACCAAGGAATCCACAAAACCGCGCCACGGCCGAGGAAACGGGGTATATCATTGCTTTCAGGAGGCAACTGGAAAACCAGGCTGAGAATCAGGGGGAGATCTGGCCTATCCTCAAGGAAATGGGAGATGAGGAGGTTTATTATTACGCTCCCATCGTCACGAACGCCATGTGCCTGCAATGCCACGGTAAAAGCGGGAGTGAGATACAGGAACCCGTATTGATGACCCTAAAAACCTTATATCCTCTGGATGAAGCCAAAGGATATGATGCGGGACAGGTGAGGGGGATGTGGAAGATCCAGTTTGTGAAGGAATCCCAGTAAATGAAGTAAAAGGAACTATGAGAACTATTGGCCTTATCGGGGGCACTTCCTGGCACTCCACTATAGCTTATTACAGGCTCATCAATGAAATGGTGGGGGAGGCCATAGGAACCCAGGGAAATCCTGAATTACTGATCTACAGCATCAATATTGAGATCATGAGGGAACAGGACCCGGACCGCATCAACGCCAAATACCTGGAAGTATCTCAGATCCTGGAAAGATCCGGGGCAGAAGCCCTCGTGATCTGTGCCAACACACCCCATATGGCGTATGATCATGTGCAGCCCAGTATAGGCATCCCTATACTGCACATCGCAGAGGCCACAGGCAGGAAAGCAGCTGAACTGGGGGTACGGAAGGTGGGGTTGCTAGGGAACAAGCCCACAATGACCTGGGGGTTCATCCCCGATTACCTCAAACGGGAATTCGGGATTGAGACGATCATCCCAGAAGGGGAAGCACTGGACAGGTCTCATTATTTCGTATCCAAAGAACTGACACAAGGGCAATTCACTGAAGAGGCCAGGGCGTTCTATCTCGAACAGATCTCAGAACTGAGATCACGCGGTGCTCATGCCATTGTCCTCGGGTGTACAGAACTCCCCCTGCTCCTGAGTCAGGACCATACAGACATCCCTTTGCTGCCCACAACAGAACTCCACGCGCGCATGGCCTCGGATTTCATCCTGGGCTGAGAAACTAAATTCCTGCCTTATTTTTTGACCTTGCCGAAACCGTAAGCATTCTGGTGCAGGAAATCCTTGGGGAAATCCTTATCTCCCGGGAAACCCAATTCGATGGTACCGCTGTCTTCGGGAACGTAGTTGGTCTTGAAAATATAGTCCCAAAGGCTCAGGCTGATCCCGAAATTGACGCCATAGGACCCTTGTGGCAGGGTATAGGCATGGTGGTACAGGTGCATTACCGGGTTGTTCAACACGTATTTGAGAGGTCCCCAGGTGATCTTGATATTCGAATGATTGAAATGCCCAATGGCAATGGCCGCGAAATGCACGATATACGCCTGGGATGGCTCAAATCCGCCCAGGATCATCACCCCAAATACTTTCAGGGGCTTGTACAGTATGTTTTCCATCCAGTGGTACCGGAGGTGGGCAGCAAAACCCATTTCTTTCACAGAGTGGTGCACCTTGTGGAAATTCCAGAGGAAAGAGTATTTGTGCAGCAGGATATGTGTAAACCATTGAACGAAATCGAGCACGACAAAAAAGATGAGTAATTGCAACCACATCGGAAAGGACGAGATATCTATGATGGAGAGGCTTTTGGCCGTGATCCCGACATCCTTGAAGAAGACTTCCAGCATTTTGTAGATTCCACTGATGGCAATGGAGAACATAAAGAAATTGAAGAACATGTAAAAGGCGTCCAGCCAGAAGTCCTTTCGGAAGACCGACTGTTCTTTTCGCCATGGGAAAAGGATTTCCAGCACCCACACAAAAAGGGATATGGCTATCAGGCCCCAAAAGTAGTTGGTATACCAGGGTACTTCAAAGATGATGGACTTCCACGTCCACTGCACGCTGCCATTAAAGGCACTTACAAAGGCATTCCAGTAATTTTCCATAGTCTATTTTTTTGATGATAAAATGGAATCGGTTTCAAAAGGGAGCTGTTCATCATAGCTCCATTCTACCCATGACCCATCGTAGTTCATTACATTCCTGTAATTGAGCAATTGGGTGAGTACAAAGGTAGTATGAGATGATCGAACTCCGCTATGACAGTATACTACGATAGTATCTTCCTTGTCGGCCCCTAATCTGGCATAGATCTTTTCCAGTGCCTCCCTGGTTTTGAAGGTATGGGATCCTCCGTAATCTATGGCCTCGGCCCAGTCTATATGCACACTACCCGGGATCCTGCCCGCTTTTTTAGCCCCGTTTTTCAAGACCTTTCCACTGTGTTCGTCGGCACTCCTCGCATCCAGCAACACAATGCCGTGACCCTCCGAAGACAGGCGCCTGAGCAAGTCCTCCTTGTGGATCAACATGGGCAGATCCGGAGCATCTGGGAATCGAAATAAGGCGAGATCCATGGTCGGTATCTCCTGGCTCGTCTCCATACCCATTTTTTCCCAATGGGCAAGTCCCCCATCCAGCAGGTACACCTGATCAAAGTTGTACAGTTTTAAGAGCCACCAGAAACGCGACGCATCCGGGGAGCCCTTGTCGTCATAGACCACCAGGGTATGCTTGTTCGAAATCCCAGCCCTGCCGAGACGGGCCGCTGTCCGTTCCCGATCCAGGCGCATGCCGGGATAGGGAAGGGTCGAATCCTGGAAGTCATTCCTGTATAGCTGAATAGCACCTGGAATATGGGCTTTCTCGTAGTCTTCCACCGTCCTGAAATCGACAACAATGATCCCGGGGTCCTGGGAATGGAGCATGTGACTGTCATAAGTGATCAGATGCTTGCCATCTATTACTGTTTCTGCAAC
>JBFKPJ010000020.1:0-25198 GCA_041628355.1 Muriicola sp.
CTATTTTAGTACCACGTATTATTTTCTCACCCTTTTGAAAGGGAGATTACCGCGCTTCGCGCGATGTTCTCCGGGTCTCCGATATTGCAAATAAAAATACCCATTGCTGGCGCAATGGGCTCTATTTTAGGACCACGTATTATTTTCTCACCCTTTTGAAAGGGAGATTACCGCGCTTCGCGCGATGTTGTCCGGAGCTTCCGTCCTGCAAATACAAACTTGGCTTTGCCAGAGGCAAAGCGGTTAATTTGTTTTCTGGTCGCTAATTTTCAACATTAATTTAAAATGGGGAGATTACCGCGCTCCGCTTGGTGTTCTCCTGAGTTCCCGTCCTGCAAACACAAACCTCGCTTTGCCAGGGGCAAAGCGGTTTTCCGTTTCCTGAATCCTTAACAGAGCAAGCTCTGTACGGCCACAGGAAACGAAAAACCCCGCCTTTTGGCGGGGTTTGTAAGTGATCGTGGAGCCGGGGAGAATCGAACTCCCGTCCAAACAAGCAATACCACTGCTTTCTACATGTTTAGGACCTGTTCGGTTTTCGATACAGGGCTGACCAGGAACCGCCTACTCTGTACTTAGCTTCTTTGTTTTTGAACCCCCGCCGAAGCTACGGGGATCCTATGTTGATTTTTATGGTGCCCCGGTGCGGATCGCCATCAACAAGGGCTATCCCGGGACATCTCGCTTCCCTGCCTTGCAGGGACGAGGCTATATCCTACTATAATTCAGATTAAGCGGCAAGAGCGTAATTAGATTCGCCATTTAAAAAGTGTGAAATATGAGATTTACGAGCTGTATCCCAGCGCTCGACATGCTTACAATGCCATTGGTCTCGCTGTCAAAACCAGTCGGCCCCAATATGTTCAAGAACGTTTTACTGTAAAAAGGATTGCAAAGGTACCAAAAAGTTTGGGCATCGCCTTAAATCCGTGTAATTTTGAGCAAATTCCATACCAAATCCTATGATACATTTCGGAATCATCAGGGAGCGGAAAAACCCCCCGGATAAAAGGGTTGTCCTCTCTCCCGGAGCCTGTCAGAAAGTCCTGAAATCCTTTACCGAGGCGGAAATTACCATAGAATCCTCTCCCATCCGCGTATTTGGAGACCAGGAGTACCGAAATGCCGGGATACGTGTCTCAGATTCCGTTTCTGAATGTGACGTGCTTATCGGTGTAAAGGAAGTGCCAGTGGAGGCCCTGATCCCGAATAAAAAGTATTTCTTCTTTTCCCATACCATCAAAAAACAACCATACAATCGCAAGTTGCTTCGGGCCATCCTGGACAAGAACATCGAATTGTATGACCACGAGGTGATCACAAACCCCAATGGGATCAGGCTGGTGGCATTTGGCCGTTATGCGGGTATCGTGGGGGCATACAACGGCATGCGCGCTTTCGGACTGAAAAGCGGTTCCTTTGAGATCCCCAAGGCAGAGACCCTGAAGGATCGGGAAGCCCTGATCAGTGAGCTCAAAAACGTGGCTGTCCCACCTGTAAAGATCCTGCTCACCGGAAAGGGACGGGTTGGCAACGGGGCCAAGGAGATCCTTGACGGGATGGGGCTCAAAGAAGTATCCGTAGCTGAATACCTCGAAATGAGTTTTGATGTCCCGGTCTACTGCCAGATCGATGTACTGGATTACAACCGAAGGGAGGACGGGCAGGAATTGCCCATGCAGGATTTCTTCGACCATCCGGAAGCCTACGAATCCACTTTTATGCGTTTCGCCAAAGTTTCTGACCTCTATATTGCCGGACATTTTTACGGACAGGGGGCACCTTATCTCTTCACGCGGGAGGACGCGAAACACCCCGACTTCAGGATTCAGGTGGTGGCTGACGTCAGCTGCGATATAGACGGGCCCGTGGCTTCCACTCTAAGGGCCTCCACCATCGCAGATCCCATCTATGGATATGACCCACAGAAAGAAGCTGAAACAGATTTCAGGGATCCCGGTGCGATCGCCGTCATGGCCGTGGATAACCTTCCTGCCGAATTGCCCAGGGATGCCAGTGAGGGGTTTGGGGAAACCTTCGTTGATCACGTGATCCCTTCCTTTTTCAACGGGGATCAGGGCGGGATCCTGGAAAGGGCCAGGATGACAGCCAACGGCAAACTCACTCCGAGATATGCCTATTTGCAGGATTACGCAGACGGGAAGGAATAAGCCCTATTCAGGGGTGAGCGACCATTCTACCACAGGATGTGTCCTGGGCGCTGTATAGGCCCCCAGAGCCCTTAACCTGAGCATCAGATTCTCTTTTCTTTCCAGGGTCTTGATCTGGAGGGTGGTTGCTTTTTTAGCCGGGATCTCGAATACAGGCGGTTTGCTGTAAAAACTATATTCCATCTGATTCTCGAACAGGAGATCGCTGCTGGAGACATTTTCCAATTCCACTTCCAGAATATCTGTATCCGGGATATATCCTGCCTTATTTATCTTTATACAGGCACGGAGCAGTGGGATGAGGTACTCGGGCCTTCCCACCATGAGGGAATTATAGACGGCAACCGTATTTCCCGAAAAGAGGGCAGCTTTCATGCTCCCCAGACTTTTTTCCCGGGCGAATACCAGGGTAATGGGACGATGCCCGCCTTTTTCCAGGTATTGCCAATCTATGAGCCCGTGGATATCCGAGGTGCCCATGATGGTGAGGTTGTGGTCCAGGGCCAGAGCCAGGGATTCCTCGGCATAATCGTATTCATTGATGACCTCTATGCCGTGTAATTCTCCCGCTGCTATGCGTTCACGTTGAAACTCGCTCAGGATAGGATTCCCGCTTGGGCTCTGTCGATACCAGGCCGGGTGGTTCCAGAAGACAAAGGCCCCCTGTTCTTTTGCCATCCGAAAAGGAACTTCCGGATCCTCAGAAAGGAGGGGGTTGGCATCCGCAATAAAAATCGCATTGCTGTGCCCTATAGGGGCATTACGGGTGATCTCCGACCCGTGGATGATGAGCAGGCCATGGTCTCTGGCCTCTTCCATGGCCAGTTGATAAGACCTGTTTCGGTCCGGATGGGGAATGTCTTCCTGGTGCGGTTGATATTCCAGGTGTTCCGTGAGGGAGATGGCATCCAGGTTCTCGCGGAGGGCTTCCATGACCCTGATCGAGGGCCAGACCTCCCCATCGGAAAAGACGGTGTGCTGGTGAAGATCACATTTCAGGGTCACAAACCCGGGGATGTCAGGGTAGGTGAGCGCATTTCCGTGGGAGTGTCCATGCTCCTGGGTGTAGATGACACAGACCTTCAGGAAGATGGCGAATATCAGGATCCTTGTGTACTTCATGTTTTTTGTGTTTAGTTCCATACTTTTTCATGGAAATTAATATATTTCAAGTTCTTAAAAACATCCCACGTGAAATTCAACTGGATCCTTTCCAATGAATTGGACGAAAGCATCAGCCGGTACTGCATTGAACTGGAATACCAGCTAAGGCCGAAAATTACGAAGTTTCTTATGGCCAGGCTGGAGAACGAATGCAATGGTGATTTTTCCTGTTTTCATTTCGATGTGGACCTGATCTCAAAGAACATCACGATCTCCCCCCTGACACCCGTCCATTTCTCCCGCAGGATCGAACGCGATTTTGAGCGGGAGATCAACTTTATCGGCTTAACCTGATTCAAAGACCTATGGATCCGGCTTCCCGATCTATCCCGGATCAGCCGGAATATGCAGGTTGATCTTACAAACAAATAAGAAGATAAAACGTTAATCCAGGCTATTGATCGTTGTCCTGAGTTTGGTCAGATCGGTCAGCAGTTTCTCGAGCCTGTCCAGGGGAAGCATATTGGCCCCGTCGCTTTTAGCATTGGCCGGATCGAAATGCGTCTCCATAAAGAGGCCGTCTACCCCGGCTGCGATCCCTGCACGGGCCATGGTACCGATGAGCGCCGGCCTGCCCCCTGTGACGCCTGATGACTGGTTGGGCTGCTGAAGGGAATGGGTGACGTCCAGTACCACAGGTGCATATTGCTTCATGGTGGGTACACCCCTGAAATCGACGATCATGTCCTGATACCCGAACATGGTGCCCCGGTCGGTGATGATGACCTGCTCATTTCCTGAGTCTTTGACCTTGGCCACCGCATGCTTCATGCTCTCCGGACTCATGAACTGTCCTTTTTTCAGGTTCACGGTCTTCCCGGTCTTTGCTGCGGCGATGACCAGGTCGGTCTGGCGTACCAGGAAAGCCGGGATCTGGAGGATATCGACGTATTCGGCCGCCATTTCAGCATCGGTGATCTCATGGATATCCGTTACCGTGGGAACTTTAAAGGTCTCGGAGACCTTCCGCAGGATCTTGAGCGCTTTCAGATCCCCTATCCCGGTGAAGGAATCCACCCGGCTTCGGTTCGCCTTCTTAAAACTCCCTTTGAACACATAAGGGATCTCGAGCTTGTCGGTCACCTTTACGATGTGCTCTGCAATGCGCATAGCCATATCCTCCCCTTCGATGGCACAAGGGCCTGAAAGGAGAAAGAATTGTTTGCTGCCGGTATGGCTGAGATGTGGGATCCGAGTGAAATCCATGCGAAATATTTTTGGGCAAAGGTAGGAATTTGGGGCCACTTTCATGAAATCGATTTCCTGATGGAACCCCCTCAAAACCAGTCTGCTAAAAAAACCACAACTTTAGTACCCAATGCCGAAAATAGCAGTATCTTTGCGCGCTCAAAACAAGAAGACACCTGTGACTAAGAATATCGCCATCATCGCCCACGTAGACCACGGAAAGACCACCCTGGTAGACAAGATCCTTCATTTCTGCCAGCTGTTCCGCGAGAATGAAAAGACGGGAGACCTGATCCTTGACAACAACGACCTGGAAAGGGAAAGGGGGATCACCATCGTTTCCAAGAATGTGTCCGTGACCTACAAGGGGACCAAGATCAACATCATCGATACACCCGGCCACGCCGATTTTGGAGGGGAAGTGGAAAGGGTATTGAATATGGCAGACGGGGTATTGTTGCTGGTCGACGCCTTTGAAGGTCCTATGCCCCAGACCCGGTTCGTGCTGCAAAAAGCCCTGAACCTGGGATTGAAACCCTGTGTGGTGATCAACAAGGTCGACAAGGAGAATTGCACCCCTGAAGAAGTGCATGAAAAGGTGTTCGACCTGATGTTCGAACTGGGAGCAGAAGAATGGCAGCTCGATTTCCCAGTTGTCTACGGTTCTGCCAAACACAACTGGATGAGCTCTGACTGGAAGAAGCCAACTCAGTCTATAGAACCCTTACTGGAGATGGTCCTGGAAAACATCCCGGAATTTAAACCGGAACAGGGGAATACCCAGATGCTGATCACCTCCCTCGACTATTCTTCCTTTACCGGCAGGATCGCAATCGGCAGGTTGCAGAGGGGGCTGCTCAAAGAAGGACAGCAGATCACTCTCGTGAAGCGAAATGGTACACCTGTAAAGTCGAAGATCAAGGAACTCTACACTTTCGAGGGCCTGGGCAGGATCAAGGTTACCGAGGTGGCCACTGGGGATATTTGTGCGGTGGTCGGACTGGAAGGCTTTGAGATCGGAGATACCATTGCTGATTTCGAGGCGCCTCAGGCCCTGAAGTCCATCGCCATAGACGAACCCACCATGAGTATGCTCTTTACCATCAATGACAGTCCGTTTTTCGGGCAGGATGGGAAATACGTGACCTCAAGGCATATCAAGGAGCGGCTGGAAAAGGAACTGGAAAAGAACCTGGCCCTCCGTGTCGAGGAAACGGACAGTGCAGATAAGTTCATGGTCTTTGGGCGTGGGGTACTCCACCTCTCTGTCCTGATCGAAACCATGAGGCGGGAAGGGTACGAAGTGCAGATCGGGCAGCCACAGGTGATCATCAAAGAGATCGACGGGGTGAAATGCGAGCCGGTGGAACACCTGACTATTGACCTTCCTGAGGACGTGTCCGGTAAGGCAGTTGAAATGGTAGCGATCCGCAAGGGTGAAATGATCGGAATGGAATCCAAAGGAGAACGTATGATCTGTGAATTCCAGATCCCTTCCCGGGGGATCATCGGCCTGAGGAACCAGCTTCTCACAGCCACTGCCGGGGAGGCCATCATGGCCCACCGATTCCTGGAATACCAGCCGATGAAGGGGGATATCCCCCAAAGGCAGAACGGCTCTCTGGTCTCAATGGAGAACGGCAAGGCCATCCCTTATTCCATAGACAAGCTCCAGGAGAGAGGACGTTTCTTTATAGATCCGGGAGAAGATATTTATGAAGGGCAGGTGATCGGGGAGAACTCCAGGGGAGACGATATGACCATCAACGTCACCAAGACCAAAAAACTCTCCAACGTCCGGTCCGCAGGAGCCGATGATAAGGCCAAGATCGTACCGGCCATCAAGTTCTCCCTGGAAGAGGCCCTGGAATACATACAAAAAGACGAATACGTGGAGGTGACTCCCAAACACATCCGCCTGAGGAAGATCCACCTGAAGGAGGTCGACCGCAAACGGAATAAATAAAAAAAAGCGCCCACCGGCGCTTTTTTTTATAGGGTTTTGCCTTTAATCCAGGGTGATGGGATGGTGGATCGCCGCTGCAGCTGCCCCTATGATCCCGGCGTGATTCTGCAACCCGGCAGGGATGACAGGTGTTTCAATGGTGATAAAATCCTTGTATTCATCAAAATCCTTGGAAGTGCCTCCTCCCAGGATGATGAGGTCCGGAGAGACCAGGATCTCTACATACTGCAGGAAGATATTGAACCGCTTGCCCCATTCCTCGTAGGACAGGTTCTCATTCTCCTTGGCAGATGCTGCGGCCCAGGTCTCGATCTTTTCGAAATCTTTGTAGGGGATCTGTCCCAACTCAAAATTGGGGATGAGTTCTCCGTCCCAGAAAGCGCCGCTGCCCAGTCCGGTCCCTATCGTGATCATCACTACAAACCCTTTTTTACCTTTCCCCACCCCGTAGTTCATAGTGGCGTAGCCGGCTGCATCCGCATCGTTGATCACGGTAACGGGCAGGCCAGTAGCCTCGCTGAAGAGTTCCTTTACATTGACGTTTACCCATTTTTTATGGAGGTTCCCCTGAGACTTGCACACCCCGTGTCTGAGGGTGGTTGGAAATCCGCAGCCAATAGGCCCTTCATAGTTGAAATGTTCAACGATCTTCCGGACCACTTTGGCCATGGGCTTGGGTTTTCGGGATTCCGGGGTCGGTATCCGGAAACGTTCTGTCAGCATTTCCCCTGTTACCGAATCAACAAGGGCTCCTTTCATTCCCGATCCTCCGATGTCTATTCCCAAAACTGTCATGTGAACTGTATCAATTGGGCGAAAATCGCCTGGTTAGTCGGGCGTAAAAGTAACAAAATTCAGGAGATGATCGGAGAATCGGCTCAGATCCTGTCTTCCTGTCTCAGATAGTTAAAAATATGTTTGCCTGGAGCAGAGACCTGATCCCGGTCCTCATAACCCAGCCATTTCATCTCAACGATCTCCGAAGCCGGTTGGAGCTCTCCTGTAAAACGGGACTCGTAGCAGCGGATACGGACGAAAATGCCGGGAGGCTTCCCGTCTGCCTGGGCCTCAAAAGAATCGAGGAACCGGAAACTTTCTGCTATGAGGAATACCTGCAGTTCTTCCCGGATCTCCCTGCTCAGGGCCACCATGTCGGATTCCCCTTTTTCCCGTTTCCCACCGGGGATGTAGAACAGGGCTTTGTTCTTGCTCCTCACACAGAGGACCTTTTTGTTCTCTATAAGGACCCATCCCAGTTTGTCAATGATGTTTTGGGAGGGTTCCACATAATAGTCGATGGAGTTCAGGGAATGATTGGGGTCTGCCACATCAAGGAAGCCATCGATGAATTTTCCGAAACCGGTAAGCATCCCCAGTTTTTTGTTCCTGCCCAGGGCACTGGAAATGGTCTCATCACGGTTTCCGAAGGGGTACCCTCCCGGGCGTATCCACAGCAGGTTGAGGAGATGCTGCATGAGTACATTGCCGAGCTGGTCTACGGATATGGCTATCTTCAGGGCGTATTCGCCCACACCTGTAACTCCCCTTTTAAACAAGTTGTGTAACAGGCCGTAGAGAAATCCAATCGGGCCCGTGAAGACCAGAAGGATAAGAGAGATCAGGAAGAGAAGTACCCCAATAAGGGGATGGGTCTTCTTATCGGGCGTTTCCGGCTTTTTCTTTCGTATCAAGGATCGAGCAATTTAATTCCGGGTACCTGGGTTCGTCAAAGGTCTTGGATTTATCCAGTACCAGATCAAAAAAATGAGGCTGAGTGCGAACAACACCAGGGCGAGGATATAGAACAATCGGGACAGTGAAAAGTATTCCAGAACCGGGAGGAGCACAAGGGGGGAAAGGAACTGACCCAGGAACCAAAAAGTGGTCAGCCTTCCGATCTCACGGCCGCGTATTTCCAGGGGCGCCAGATGCATGACCCATAGGTTGGCGTTCGGGATCATCAATCCCATCCCGAATCCCGCCAGGAGCATCCCGAGGAGTACCATGGCATATGAATTCCCAAAGGCGATAGAGACGAAGGCGAGGGCCATCAGAAAGTATCCGAGGGCAAAGATCTGCCGGTAACCCAGCATATCCCTGATCCGGCTGTAGGAGAAGGAAGAAACTGCAGAAAACAAGGTGCTCGCGGCAATGGCGATACCTATGAGGGTATTCTTCTCCACCCCGAGTTCCTTCAGGTAAAAAGGGATCTGTACGGGGATGATAAAGAAGATGACCCACATCAGCATCACATTGGTGAAGATGAGCCAGATGATGCGGGGGGATCGTATTCCCTTGGCGACCTGGGACGCTTCCCGTTCCCGTTTGGGTTCCTTAAGGTGCAGGTATGCAGCCGGCAGGATCAGCAGGGAAAAGAAATAGAGGAGGAAAGGCACCCTCCATCCGATATCGGCCAGGACACCGCCCAGGGTGATAAACACGATGCCGGCCAGAGACATGACGGCGATCTGCAACCCTGCGAACTGCTGCCTGGAACGGCCCTGGTAATAATCGGCTACCAGGGTGGTCACAATCGTCATGGAGATGCCCACGGAGATACCTAGAAGTGCCCTCCCTGCCAGGATACCATACAGGTCGTTCAACCAGTATCCCGAAGTGCCCCCCACGGCATAGAGTACCAGGGCGATACCCAGTAATTTGAGTCGACCCGTTTTGTCTATGATGATCCCGGCCAGTATGGCGCTCAATGCGATGAACAGGCCAGGAAAGGAGAGTGACAATTTAACCAGTGCCTCGTTGTTGGGGACACTTGAGAAGGACGTCGTCATGTCTGGCAATGAGGCCGAAATGGTGATCATGGACATAATGGTGAGGCTGCTCACCAGTAACAACGTCGCTTTTACCTGCCAGGTTTCAGATTTCATACAGGGTTGGTTTTGGACCTAAATGGGAGATCCCGGGAGTTCTATGCTTCTCAGAAAAATACCTCAGGCCATTTGCCCTTTCATCAGTTTAGGCAGCATTGCCTTAAAATTCTCCTTCTTGTTCAGATGCGGCAGATCTTCCTTGGGTTCCTCTACGCCCAGGAATTTGCAAAGAGGGGCCCATCCGTCCCTGACGTCATACACCAGTAATTTTTCCTCAGGTACATAGCGCTTTACTTCGGCCAGGTGGTTTTCCCATACTTTTTTGGCATGCGCTTTGTCTTCGAACTTTCCGCCCATCTCATCGGCGAAAAAGGTCTTCTTGAAGAACTTGATGCACTTTACCACTCTTCTGGCCCTTTTGCTGAAGAGGAGCTTACCTATCATCTTTATTTTTTCTCCCGGTGTCTGGGGGCCGGCCCTGAACACGGTGCTGTCCACACTTTTGTACCAGGATTCGAAATCCCTGACGGTGAGGATCACCCGCGCATCCGGGTACCTCTTCATGTGTTCCTTGTACCAGGGGTAGCCCGGGAAGTCGACCGTAGCATCGTACCCTTTGTAAAGTCCATCCCAATCCGTATCACCTGTTTCTGACAGGGTCTTCCAGTAGTGGAGATTGTGGGGGTTCACCAGGAGTTCCTTCATGTGGTATACATGGTTGAAACCCAGCATTTCCAATGATTGTTTGAGTGTCGTGGTTCCCGTCCTCGGGAAGCCAGCTCCGATAATTTTAATTGACATGTCGATTCTATTTTTGGTTGTTTGTGTTATTGGGTTGGTTTGTCCTGAGCCGGTGGTAATTCCATCACAAATGGCTCCGGTTGCGGAGTCACGGGAGTGAGCTTTTTGCCCGCGAACGCTCCGTGGTCCATGGGGTACAAGGTAGCCCTGAAGATGCCAAAAATAAAGGGTCCTGTTGGCTGGGCAGGGGATCCGTCCGGAAGGGTGTAATCGAATTTGTAGGGAGTCCAGTATTCCCATACCAATTTTCCGTTCTCGTCCACTTCCAGTATCCTTCCCTGCATCCCCTGGGTGATGAAGGTATGACCATTCTTCAGCCTGTGTGCCCCTGAGATAAATGCGGAATACATGGAATAAAGGTCCGGGGCCGTATAGGTCCAGCCGGGTTCATCCGGGCCAAATACCCCACCCTCACCGGGCTTGTATTCCCCGTTTTCAGAAGTAGGTATCGCCCATTCCAGGACGGCAGAATAATTCCCAAAATCACCCACAGTCACATTCATGGCGGGGTCCGGATTTCCAGCAAGGGTAGCCCACATGCTGGGCACTTTGTTGTCAGGATGCGGGATGTCGTTGTTGTAGACCATCAGGTGACCTTCTCCGGGATATCCCTTAGGGATCCATTTACTGTCGTGCTGGCCGAAGAGTTTCTGGTCTGCCTCCGTACCTTTTCCGTAATTGGCAGGATTTCCCCATCTGTAGAGCAGGTCGCCTCCGTGGCCCCAACGCCCACCGGAATTCCCTCTGGCCTCCTGTGTGGTTGTGCTGCGATCGATCACGAAGACCTCCCCGTATCCCGGGACACTGATGACGATCTGATCCAGATCGGGATTAAATGACACGGCATTGGTATGTGTGATGTCTGAACCCCGGTTGTCCAGGGTGGCATTCGAGGTCAGGAAACCCATTTGTTTCATTTGGTCCAGGCGTTCCTGGGTGATAGGTGATCCCACTTCATCACTCTGTATATTGATGTTCAGTTTTCCGGGTTGGTCTGCGACTACCCCGTAATTCTTCTTTGAAGGGTCAAAATCCTGAACGAGATGGTCCCGCATCCTCCACTCCCAGACGATCTTGCCGCCTTTGGGTCTGATGGGTTCTATCTCGATGATCTTATCCAGCCAGATCCCGGCCTTTGGGACATGTTTAGGGTCCATCCCTGCTTCCACCGCTTCATCGCGGCTCAGGGCATCGTAGGAAATAGCGAGGATGTGGCCATTTGGCATCACTTCGATATCGTGATGGGTGAGGTAGGTCTCACTGTAGTATTCAAAATCCCATACCACATTTCCGTCCCAGTCGTATTCCTTTATCCGCCCAGACTGGCCTCCTGCCGCGAACGTGGGGAAATTCTCGTCCCTCTCCATGCGGAACAGGTGTCCGTTGGGCTGCAGATAGGAATTCATGGAGTTGAGGTCCGATTCCCAAATATGCACTACCTCTCCCTGTTTGTTCACCAGGAATGTAAAGGTGCTGGTAGGGGGTTCATAGAGGACATATCCTTCGGTGTCCTCTTCTGTATCGTAGATCAGGCCCCGGTCTTCCAGGGCACCTGACATGCTTCGCACATCCCCGGGATTCCATTCCCGAACCTCCAAAGCAATTTCTTTGGCCTTGGGTGGAGCATCTGTTTTACAGGAAAATAGGGTAAAGAGGAATAGCGAACAAGCGTAAAGTGTCGTTCTCATTTTTGGTCTTGGTTGGTCAGTAAGGGAAAGATACGGTTTTTTCCTAAATGGGGATAAGAAATAACAGCCTATGGTATTCAGACCGCTTTTTGCACCACCTCGAAAACCTTCGTGCCGTCGCATTTCAGGGTCTTTGAGGGATATTTCAGGATGAGGGCGTAATCGTGGGTAGCCATCAGGATGGTTCTCCCAGTTTTGTTGATCTCCTGCAACACCTTCATCACTTCCACACTGGTCTGGGGGTCGAGATTCCCTGTCGGCTCATCCGCGAGGATGAGTTCGGGATCGTTCAGGAGGGCCCGGGCGATAGCGACCCTTTGTTGTTCTCCTCCCGAGAGTTCGTGGGGGAATTTAAAGCCCTTGGTCTTCATTCCCACCTTTTCCAGCACCTCTTCTATCCTGGCATTCATCAGGGCGGTATCTTTCCAACCCGTAGCCCTGAGGACGAAGAGCAGGTTCTTCTGGATATTCCTGTCCGGAAGCAGTTTGAAATCCTGGAAGACCACCCCGAGTTTACGCCTCAGATAGGGGATCTGCTTTTCTTCCAAAGTTTTCAGGTTAAAACCGACCACCCGGCCGTGACCCTGTTTCAGGGGCAGGTCGGCATAAAGCGTTTTCATAAAACTGCTCTTCCCACTGCCGGTCTTCCCGATAAGATAGACGAATTCCCCCTTCATGACCTCCAGATTGATGTCCTTGAGGACCAGGTTCTCCTTCTGGTAGACAGCCACTTCTTTCAGGCTCAATACGGGTTCTTCCATCTGCTCTATTTGTTGATATAAAAGTAATAAGTTCTGCAGGATAAAAGGGGAGGACGTTCCAAAAAACTTTTTCTTTGATAGGATTATACTGCCGGTGGATATTTACCGTTACTATGTCAAATACGGTAATTCTCAAGAGCTCTAGAACACTATGCGAATGAAAAAGACTGCCATCACCCTGGTGGCCCTTGGGCTGCTGCTCACTACCCGTGCCCAGGAATCAGGGATCTACACGGACGAAGACCGGATGTTCCGGGAGGCCCTGGAACTCTACAACAATCGCCAATACCAGGCGGCCCAGACCCTTTTTGAAAAGATCGGCTCCCATACCGAAAACGAGACGACCCGGGCCAACAGCGTCTATTATGCGGCCAATGCGGCTGTCCGCCTGAACCAGGTGGGGGCAGACCGACTCATGGAGGACTTTGTGGAGAAGTACCCCACTTCCACCAAAAAGGATGCTGCCTTCCTGGATGTGGCGGATTATTATTTTGAGAACGGGAAGTACCCCTATGCCCTTAAGTGGTATCAAAAAGTGGAACCGGGTACGGTGCCCAACAGGGACAGGGAGCGCTACCATTTCAACATGGGGTATTCCCTCTATACGTCCAAGAAACCCGAGGAGGCAAAGACTTATTTCAACCGGGTGTCCAACTCCCCAAAATACGGGGCGCAGGCAAAGTATTACCTCGGTTTCATCGCTTACCAGCAGGATGATTACGAAGGGGCGAGTGAGCGGTTCGACCAGATCACAGACCAGGAACTTTTGGAGGAAAAACTCTCTTACTTCCAGGCCGACCTGAATTTTAAACTCGGGAATTTCGAGGAGGCTATCGCCCTGGCCAAAAAGCAGCTTCCCGTATCAGACCGGCAGGAAGTATCCGAACTTCACAAGATCATAGGGGAGAGCTATTTCAACCTCAAGCAATACGCAGAGGCAATCCCGCATCTTGAATCATACCGCGGAAAACAGGGCAAATGGAACAATACGGATTTCTACCAGCTGGGATATTGTTATTACCAGCAGGAGGACTACGCCAATGCCATTCTCCAGTTCAACAAGATCATTGGGGGTAAAGACCCCGTAGCCCAAAATGCCTACTACCACCTGGCCGAATGCTACCTCAAACTCGACAAGAAACAAGAGGCCCTGAATGCCTTCAGGAATGCCTCCCAAATGGATTTCTCCTCCGAGATACAAAAGGATGCCCTCCTGAATTACGCCAGGCTGAGCTACGAGATCGGGAATGCCTATGAGCCGGTGACCGATGTGCTCATGGCCTATCTGGAAAAATATCCCAGGGACGAATACCGGTCGGAGATACAGGACCTGCTGGTGGATTCCTACCTGACCTCGAGGAATTTCAAAGGCGCACTGGAATTGCTGGAGCAGAACAGGAACTACGCCAATAAGTCGACCTACCAGAAGGTGGCTTTCTACAGGGGAATGGAACTCTTTACCGAGGGGGATTATGCAGAGACCGTTGAGGTACTGGATAGGGCAGTCAAAAACGATGCGGATGCTGTCTTCACAGAGAGGTCGAGGTACTGGAAAGGGGAAGCAGCGTACCTCCTCAACCGATTTGACGAGGCCCTGGTGGATTTCATCCGGTTCCAGCAGAGTCCGGTTTCTTCAGGCACTGCCGAATACCAGGAACTCGACTACAACCTGGCATACACCTATTTTAAGCTCCGGGACTACAATTCTGCCATCCCCTATTTCAGAAATTTCGAAAACAGCAACTTGGGCGATCCCAAAGGGCAGGATGCAATGGTCCGCCTGGGGGATTGTTACTTTGTCACCAGAGCTTATGACCCGGCAGTGAAGGCCTATTCCCGCTATATTTCGGCCAACGGTAAGGAAAAGGATTACGCAGCCTTCCAGCGGGCCATCAGTTATGGGTTTATGGGCCGGAATGACACCAAGCTCGCCGAACTTAGGGATTTCAGATCCCGTTATCCCTCATCCACCCTCAATGACGATGTCCTGTTTGAACTGGGGAATACCTACGTACGTGAGAACCAGGAACGGGAAGGTCTGAACGCTTATGCAGAGCTTGTGGACACCTTTGGCAGCAGTAAACTGGTCCCTGAGGCCCTCCTCAGGCAGGGGCTGGTCCATTACAACGCCAACAGGAATGAAGAGGCCCTTGTACAGTTCAGGGCGGTGGTCAGTAAATACCCACGGTCCGAGGAGGCTGTGCAGGCGGTAAATACGGCAAAACTGGTGTATATGGACATGGGTCGCGTAAACGAATATGCAGCCTGGGTAAAAAACCTGGATTTTGTGGAGGTGTCTGATGCAGAACTGGACAATGCGAGTTTTGAGTCGGCCGAGCAGCAAAATCTCGAAAAACGCACCGACGCGGCCATCAGGGGCTATGAGAGCTATATCAGGGATTTCCCGTCCGGACGGCATATTGTAGAGGCTCATTTCAAGCTCGCCCAGTTGTATTTCGCAGGGGGGACGCAGGACAAAGCCCTGCCCCATTTTCGCTACGTGGCAGACAGGGGTGGAAATGAATACAAGGAACAGGCCCTGGCAAGGACGTGTGAACTCCTTCTTGCGAAAGGGGATGACACACAGGCCATGGAATACCTTATGCAGCTCGAAAACTCAGCCGACATTCCTCAGAACCGCACCTATGCCCAGCAGAACCTGATGAGGGGCTATTACGGCAAGCAGGACTACCAAAAGACGCTGATCTATGCGGATAAGGTCCTTTCAACGGATGGGATCGATGACCGTATCAGGAGTGATGCACAGGTCATGATCGCCAGGTCGGCCATGAGAACAGGAAATGAGGCCAAAGCGGAAGAAGCCTATGGAAGGGTGCTGAAGATCGCATCCGGGATACTTGCCGCTGAGGCACTTTACCACGACGCCTATTTCAAACAAAAACGGGGAGCGCTCGAACAGAGCAATACGGCCGTTCAAAAACTGGCAAGGGAATACTCCATTTACAAAGAATGGGGCGGGAAGGGACTCATCGTGATGGCTCAGAATTTTTACGCTATGGGCGATGCCTTCCAGGCCACTTACATCCTGGAAAGTGTGGTCGACAACTTCTCCCAGTTTCCTGAGATCCAATCCAAAGCCAGGGAGGAACTGGGCAGGATCAAGGCCCGGGAGGCCGAGAAGAACGCTTCCGTAAACCCCAATGAGAACTAATTAACGCAGAAGTAGCATGGCCAGAAATAAAGTATTCGCCTTCAGCATATTGTTTAGCACCATATTATGGGTTACCGCCCAGGAGAGGGATCTGGGAACAGAAACGGTCACGGTGGTCAAATCTTATGCCCCTACCGTATCGGATGCCTTCAAGATCAGGTCGGTCCCCGTCCTGAACGATTCTATCATCCTTTCAAAAAAGAAGATAGAGTACAGCATATTTTCCGTACCCGTGGCTTCCACCTTTGTGCCGGCCAAAGGGAAAGCAGCGGCTGTGCAAAAATCGGCCCCGGAAAAACTCTACAATTCCTCCCTTTCTTTCGGCCTGGGTAATTTCAACAACGCCCTTCTGGATTTCTATACCAGCAGGGACATTGACCGGGGGAATCAACGGGTAGATATCGGGCTCAACCATTTTTCTTCCCGGGGGGACCTGGATTTTACCCCGCTGGATACGGATTTCTACAACACTGCACTAAGCGCCTCCTACTCCGGCAAAGGTCGTGACGGCAACTGGGGGATCTCTGCGGGGGGGAGTCACCGGCTGTACAACTGGTATGGCATCCCGGAAGGGGTCTTCGATGAAGCAACCATCGCAGGGATCGATGAGCAGCAGCAATATTACAGCGCCGAACTCGGTGGCTACCTGGAACAGACCGATGCCACCCTGGGAAGCGGAGAATTCAAAATCAAGCGATTCTGGGACGAGGTTTCCTCAGGCGAGAACAGGGCATTCCTTTCCACGGGCCTGGAGTTCCCCCTGAGCCAGGAATCATTCTCACTGGGGATCCACATGGATTACGTAGGGGGAGAGTTCACCAATGCCAGCGTAAACAGTACCACCAATACAGGCGGGATCAATTATGCCCAATTCCAGGCGGGGATCAGCCCCAGTATCCTGATCGAACAGGACCAGCTCAGCCTCAGGCTGGGGGCCCGGCTCGTATACGGCATGGATGTGGAGAACAGCGACAGCAATTTTTATATCTACCCCCAGGTATCGGCCACTTACGAATTACTGGAGGATCTCGTGATCGTGTACGGGGGTGTGAGCGGGGAATTGCGTCAGAATTCCTATGCCGATTTCTCGGAGGAAAACCCCTTTGTATCTCCCACGCTGACCATACAACCCACGGACCAGCAGTACGATGCGCGCATCGGTTTCAAGGGACAGCTGTTGCCAAGCCTCAGCTACAACATCAGAGGATCCTACAGGGCTGAGAATAGAAAGCCCCTTTTTAAACTCAATCCCCGGAACGATTTCCGGGATGACGACAAGGGGTATACTTACGGGAACTCCTTTGAACTGTTCTATGACGACGTCAAGACTTTGGGAATTTTCGGGGAACTCAACCTGGATATCAGCCGGAATTTCTCCCTGGGGGTCAATGCCTCTGTCAGGGATTACGATACAGAGACCGATAACCCGGCCTGGAACCTCCCCAATGTGGAGGGGTCCCTCTTTATGGATGTGCAGATCGATCAGCGCTGGTTTGCCGGGGCGTCCCTCTTTTACGTGGGCGAGCGGGAGGACCTCTTTTCTGATGCGGTCCCCAACACCCAGCCCTCGGATTTCCCGTCGACCATCCTGACACTCGACAGCTATTTCGATGCAAATGCGCACCTGGGATACCGCTTCAGTGATCAACTCTCTGTCTATGCCCGGGCCAGCAACCTGGCGAACAACGATTACCAGCGTTGGGCCAATTTCAGGGTGCAGAGCTTCCAGGTCCTCGGGGGACTGACCTATAAATTTGATTTCTGAACATATTCCGGAGGGCCGGTTATTCGTTCCTTAGAAGATCGTTGGTGACATTTGGCCCCTTTCATCGAAGTTTGTGCGCCGCAGGGAGGGATTAAGGGCATGGAAACCATACAATCCTTACATTTAAGGGCAGATCACCTAGGGATGAAAGGAATTATTCCATATCTGGTTTTCCTCCTCACAGGGGCGGGCACTATGGCAGGGCAGAACCTGGTCCTCAACCCAAGCTTTGAGGAACACAGGGAATGTCCCGGAAAACTCGGAAATTTCAATACGGACCTCCTCAGCTGGACCACGCCTACCCTGGGTTCCACCGACTATTTTCACGGGTGTAGCGAGGCTATGGGGACCCCTAAGAACTTCAATGGCACCCAGCTGGCGGATTTTGGCCAGGGGTATGCCGGATTCTACCTCTACGCCCCTAATGACTACCGGGAATACATGCAGGCAGAGCTGCGATCCCCCCTTGTAAAGGGCGAGACCTACGAACTGAGTTTCTTTGTCAGCCTGGCAGAGCGGTCTGATTTTGCGGTCAACGCTTTTGGCGTGGTGTTCTCCGAAAAGCCCATCCGCTTTGAGATCCAGAAGGAATTATCAAAACGACACCTCTTCTCGGACCCGGACAATCCCTTTTCTTATGTGGAGATCGGGTACTCCCATTTTGCCAACGACAAGAAAGAGTGGATGCTGATCACCGCGACGTACACCGCCAAAGGGGGAGAACGGTACATGACCCTGGGGAATTTCAAGAACAACGCGCGTACCCGTAAATTCCTGATCAAAAAGGATGCGAAACAGGGAGCGTACTACTATGTAGACATGGTGTCTCTCTTGCCACCCGATACAAAAAGGGCCATTGCCGGCAACACATCGACTAAAGGACCTCCCAGCCTGAATGTCCCCCACCTCTTCCAGCACGTGCTCTTCGATTTTGATAAATTTGAGCTTCTGGACTCAGCCAAAAGCTATCTGAAGGAAACCTACGATTACCTGATGAAAGACCCGAGCCTGCACATCGTGATCCACGGGCATACGGATAACGTGGGCATGGCCGACTATAATATGAAACTGTCCGGAAGCCGCTGCCGGGCTGTGGTGGAATATTTCACGGGTATGGGCCTGGAAGAGGACCGCATCTCCTGGAAAGGGCACGGGGGCAGCCTCCCGATCGCTGACAATTCCACCCCGGAAGGAAGGCAGCAGAACAGGCGGGTGGAATTCATCCTTACGCGTATAGAATGAACGTCCTCAATAATCGGAATAGGGGGCAGGGGTGAGCAAATAGATGTCTGCCTTGTTTACGTTGTTGGCGTAATACGGATCTGAGATCAGTTTTTTCCAGTGTTCGCTGTCTACGAAGGCTTTCCAAAGGGAATCCCTCGTCTCCATGTCCTCAAATGTCGTCATATACATCAGGTTGGGCATCCGGGAGCCGGCCAGGACCTCCCCATAGAAAACAGCGTTAAAACCCAGGTTCTCAAAGAGTTCGACCTCCCCACCCTCGTTAAACATTTCAACCTTGTTTCGGTACAGGTATTCTGTCGGGGATTCATAGCTGCGTAACTCATACACCCGTTTATCTCGGGGACCCTTCAGGGAAGTGGGCCTCAGAAAGGGCATGTCCTTAAAGGGTTTTAACAGGATCACTTCAAGTCGTTCGTAGGGAGGCGTATCGTGAGGGGCCTTAAGAAATTCAGCCCCCTTTTGCTGTAAGACAGAATCCCCGCTTAGGGTTTTGTGGAGTTTCGCAATCCGGCCCAGTCCTTCGAACGGATACAGGACATAGACCCTTCGGATACTGTCCTGAATGCCTGGTATTTGTTTAAAAACCCCTATATCTTTTATGTCATTTCTTTTCAAAGCCGGGAGAAAGGCCTGTTCGAGGTAGGTATCCAGTGCCCCTTCCTGCTGTAAATCGGTCAGGGTGTAAACCCTGAGTTCATAGAATGTTCCTTTTACTGCCACCTCCTTTTTTGGCGTGCACCGGGAGAAAGTAGAAAGGAGGACCACTCCGGTGACCATGGCTAAGAAATGAAATACCTTCATGACAGTGGTTTTGAAATCTATCAAACATACTCGAAAAATAAGGTAAAACCTATGGAAATCAATCCGATTGTACCCCATGAACAGACTGGAGATCAGAATATCTCAACATGATCTCCGAAATTGGCGCATAATGCCGACCTTTACAAAAAAGGAAACTCATGGACCTGAATTTGGCAGTGTTGATCGACGGGGATAACATCCCTTCGGCTTATGTAAAGGAAATGATGGAGGAAATCGCGAAGTACGGCAATCCCACCATCAAGAGGATTTATGGAGACTGGACGAACCCCCGCCTGGGGAAATGGAAGAAGGTCCTGCTGGAGAACGCGATCACCCCCGTACAGCAATACGGGTATACTGCCGGAAAGAATGCCACGGATTCTGCCATGATCATCGATGCGATGGATATTTTGTACTCCGGCAAGGTGCAGGGGTTCTGCCTTGTGAGCAGCGACAGCGATTTTACCCGCCTGGCCACCCGTCTGAGGGAAGCCGGGATGATGGTGTTCGGGATCGGGGAGAAGAAAACACCGGATCCCTTTATCGTGGCTTGTGATAAGTTCATTTATATAGAGATCCTTAAAAAGCAGTCGGAAGAGACCTCCGCTGACACGGAAGACAGCAAGTCGGGTAAGAAGAGCGGGGTAGACAAGATCACGAGAAAGGATATAAACCTGATCACAGATACGGTGGATGACGTGGCCGATGACGATGGCTGGGCATTTCTCGGGGATGTGGGAAGCCTGTTGCAGAAGAAACAGCCCAATTTCGATTCCAGGAACTACGGGTACCAGAAACTGACCCCCCTGATCAGTGCCATGGGCGAATTTGACATCGAAAGGCGGGAAGACGCCAAAGGCCGAAAGAAGTTGATCTACGTCAAGATCAAGGAGAAAAAGGGCAGGGGCTCGCGGAAATGAGCCGCTTTAAAAGTGTAGTCCGGATTTCCTGAATTCACTATTTTTGGGAACCTGAGAAGTCGGGCAGATATCCAATTAAATTCCTTACATGAAAAAGTCACTTTTTTTGTTATCCCTTGTCATTTTTGTCTCATGCCAGGCCCCTAAGGAGCAGGCAGACCTGCTGCTGGTCAATGCCAACATCTACACGGTAGACGAATCCTTTGGCAAGGCCGAGGCCATGGCTGTGAAGGACGGGAAGATCCTGGCTGTAGGCAGCACGGATGACATCAAGGCACGTTATGAGGGAACTGAATGGGTGGATGCAGCAGGAAAGACCGTGATCCCCGGGATCATAGATGCCCATTGCCATTTCTACGGCCTGGGACTGAACCAGCTCAAGGTGGATCTCGTGGGCACACGCAGCTTTGAAGAGGTCCTGGAACGCGTGCGGACTTTTCAGGAACAGAATCCCTCCAATTTTATACAGGGCCGGGGATGGGACCAGAATGACTGGGAAGTGAAGGAGTTCCCGACCAAGGAGGAGCTCGACAGGCTTTTTCCCAATACTCCGGTAGCACTGGAACGCGTAGACGGCCATGCCTACCTGGTGAACCAGAAAGCCCTGGATCTGGCGGGGATCACTGAGAAGACCAGGGTTTCAGGGGGTGAGATCATCAAAAAAGACGGGAAGATCACCGGGGTCCTGGTGGACAATCCCATGTATATGATCGATGCGATCGTCCCGCCTCCTACAAGGGAGATGGATATCAAGGCGCTCAGGGATGCCGAGGCGCTTTGTGTGGATTACGGGCTTACCACGGTGAATGATGCAGGGCTGATGCGGGGGACCATCGAACTCATAGACAGCCTGCAGCAGGCCGGAGACCTTT
This sequence comes from Muriicola sp., assembly GCA_041628355.1. Taxonomy (GTDB): domain Bacteria; phylum Bacteroidota; class Bacteroidia; order Flavobacteriales; family Flavobacteriaceae; genus Muriicola. Next base: position 21,343 of record JBFKPJ010000020.1, read on the forward strand.
CTATCCGCGTATACGCTATGGTCAGCAATTCTTCGGAGAACGTGGATCACTTCCTGGAGAAGGGGATTGTAAAAACTGACCGTTTGAATGTGCGTTCGGTGAAGGTTTACGGAGATGGGGCCCTGGGATCACGGGGTGCTGCACTCAGGGAACCCTATTCCGACCAGCCCGGGCATTTCGGGGCCATGGTAACCCCGGTAGAGGATATTGAGGCCCTGGCGATGCGACTCGCCTCTTCTGAATACCAGATGAACACCCATGCCATAGGAGATTCGGCCAATATCGCCGTGTTGCGGGCGTATGAGAAAGCCCTGGCAGGAAAGCCGGACCGGAGGTGGAAGATCGAACACGCCCAGGTGATCTCCGCCTCGGATTTCGATTATTTTAAGGACGGGATCATCCCTTCGGTTCAACCGACCCACGCCACCAGCGATATGTACTGGGCAGAGGACAGGCTGGGGGAGGAACGGGTGAAAGGGGCTTACGCCTTCAAAACACTCTTGGACAAGGCAGGCATGGTAGCCCTGGGGACTGATTTCCCCGTGGAAAGGGTGAGTCCTTTCCTTACGTTTTACGCCTCCGTGGGCAGGCAGGACCTCGAAGGGTATCCCGAAGGAGGCTTCCAGATGAAGGACGCCCTGACCCGGGAAGAGACCCTGAAGGGGATGACCATCTGGGCGGCCTATTCCAATTTTGAAGAGGATGAGAAGGGAAGCCTGGAACCCGGCAAGATGGCAGATTTTGTGATCCTTAGCGGGGATATCATGACGGTCCCCCTCAATGAGATACCCGACCTGGAGGCAGAACAGGTGTATATAGGGGGGAGAAAGATGAAGTAGCATAACAAAAAAGCCGAAGCAAACGCTTCGGCTTTTTGTATTTCAGCTGTGATGATTACATCACAAAGTTGATCGGAACGGCTATCCTGTCGGTTCCCCAGCCCATGACCAGGTGAACGCCACCTTCCACTTCCTGGAAGGTCATGGAAAAAGCTTCCAGGGAATCATTGCCTTTCGAAACGTTGGCCCGTACTCGGGCTACATCGCCTGAGTCCTGATAGAAATAAGAACCCCATTGATTCAAATTCTTGTTGAGTACAACGGTCCATTCGCCTTCCCCGGGAATAGTGAACAGGGAATAGGTGCCTGCTTCTATCTTTTTGCCGCCTATGGTGGCTCCCTTGTAAAAGGTGATCTCGGCAGCTTCGTTGGCGCCTGTCCTCCATACTTTGCCGGCCGGTGCCAGGTCGGCCACCGCACGTCCTTTTAACTGGGGTCTGCTGTAGATCACCCTGACGGCCTTGTCGGATATCTTGTAATCAGAGGGATAGGAAGCCATGTCCATCGGGCTTTTGTCCAGTCCGCTGAAATCCTGGGCAACGGCCTCTGCTGTGAAGACCATGGCACAGATCAATAAAGTAAGACTAAGTACATTTTTCATAAGTTCGATTTTTAGTTCTTCCAAAGCTAACTGCTAAGCAGTTACTCTTTTTATAAAGAGTCGTTAAAATTTTAACTTCTTACATTTTGCATCAGGCATAACCGTAAAATGCTGTTTTTATATCAATATAGATGCTTTTGTTAAATTAAAGTATCAAAATGAAATAGAATTACACAAAGTGTTTTCTAATTAAAAGCTTATTTACATCTTTGCCTTCACTAATTTAAACAGAAGAGGATTATGTGTGGAATCGTTTGCGCCTTTGAGCTCAAGGAAAGTACCGAGGTTTTGAGGCCACAATTGCTGGAAATGTCCAAGAAAGTAAGGCACAGGGGACCCGACTGGAGCGGGATCTATTCGGATGAGAAGGCGATCCTGGCCCATGAAAGGCTGGCCATCGTCGATCCGGCTTCCGGGAAACAACCGCTGCTGAGTCAGGACGGTTCGCTGATCCTGGCAGCGAACGGGGAGATCTATAACCACCGGGAATTGCGCAAGCAGTTTGAAGGAAATTACCAGTTCAGGACAGAATCGGATTGTGAGGTGATCCTGGCACTCTATCAGAAGAAAGGTCCGGCCTTCCTCGATGAGATGAACGGGATCTTTGGTTTTGCCATCTACGACACGAAAAAGGACGAGTACTTTGTGGCGCGGGACCATATGGGGATCATCCCCCTCTACATGGGCTGGGACAAGAACGGAACATTCTATGTGGCTTCGGAGCTGAAAGCCCTGGAGGGGACCTGTACCAAGATCGAGCTCTTTCCTCCCGGACACTACCTCCACAGTTCGGATGGGGAGTTGAAGCGGTGGTACGAGCGCGATTGGATGGAATACGAAGCGGTCAGGGACAACCAGACCAGTATAGAGGCGGTCCGGGTGGCCCTGGAGGCAGCCGTGCACAGGCAACTGATGTCTGACGTGCCCTATGGGGTCTTGCTGTCGGGCGGACTGGATTCTTCGGTCACTTCGGCCATCGCCAAGAAATTCGCCCAGAAAAGGATAGAGTCAGATGATACCACGGAGGCCTGGTGGCCCCAGCTGCACTCCTTCTCCGTAGGCCTGGAAGGGTCACCTGACCTGGCTGCGGCCCGAAAAGTGGCAGAACATATCGGGACGGTACACCACGAGATCAAATTCACCATACAGGAAGGCCTGGACGCCATCAAGGACGTGATCTACAACCTGGAGACCTATGATATCACGACCATCAGAGCTTCCACCCCAATGTACCTTATGGCCAGGGTGATCAAGTCCATGGGGATCAAGATGGTGCTTTCCGGCGAAGGGGCCGATGAACTTTTCGGAGGCTACCTCTATTTCCACAAGGCACCCAATGCCCGGGAATTCCACGAAGAGACCGTCAGGAAACTGAAGAAGCTCCATATGTACGACTGCCTGAGGGCCAATAAATCCCTGGCGGCCTGGGGCATCGAAGGAAGGGTACCTTTCCTCGATAAGGAGTTCATGGATGTGGCCATGCGGATCAACCCCCAGGACAAGATGATCAACGGGGAGCGCATGGAGAAATGGGTAGTGAGGAAGGCCTTTGAGTCCTACCTTCCCGAGAGCGTGGCCTGGAGGCAGAAAGAACAGTTCTCAGACGGGGTAGGGTACAGCTGGATCGATACCCTGAAGGAAATGGTGGCCCAGGAGGTCAGCGACGAACAACTGGCCAATGCCAAGTTCCGGTTTCCCATCCAGACGCCTACGACCAAGGAAGAATTCTATTACCGCTCGATCTTTGAATCCCATTTTCCCTCCGATGCGGCCGCTCTCTGCGTACCCCAGGAAGCATCGGTGGCCTGCAGTACCCAGATCGCCCTGGAGTGGGATGAGGCCTTTAAAAATATGAACGACCCTTCCGGGAGGGCTGTGGCCAAAGTGCATGAAGATGCCTACGTAAAATAATACGACTTCTCATTTAATCGGTTTTTTGAATTGCAAGCTGAAAGCACCCGGATGGGTGCTTTTTTTGTGGCGTTAATCCTCCGGGAGTATTTCAGAGGAATACAAAGAACAGCAAGATCAGCATTGAAATGATCAGGGGTCCCAGAATCCCCATGACCAGACCGCCAAACCTGAAATCCTTTTGTTCCAGCTTCCCTGTACTGTAGGCGATTGCATTGGGCGGTGTGGAAATGGGCAGAAAAAGGGCAGTTGAAGCGCTTAGTCCGATCACCAGGGGCAGGACGATAGGGTTCTGATAGGTCAGGATAATGCCGAGCGGGATCAGCACGGTGGCCGTGGCCGTATTGCTCATCACATTAGACAGGATCACGGTCAGGAAGGCAAAAAGCAGGACCAGAACGATGAAGTTGAGGTCAAAATCTGCGATCTTTTCCACGTAATACCCGGCCAATCCAGTTTCCTTGATAGCCAGCCCAAGTGCGAGTCCTCCCGCAACGAGCATAAG
>JBFKPJ010000021.1:0-24206 GCA_041628355.1 Muriicola sp.
GAAGAGGTACAGATCGTCAAGGAGACCACGGACGATGAAGAGGCCACCATCCGGCCCCTGTTCAATGCGGAAGAGATCCTGGCCGTGCAGCACCTGATCCGGCGTATCCCGGTACCCAACAACGTGGTTGAGTATGCAGTGCGACTGGTGAATGGCACACGCCCCGGAACTCCTGCTTCATCGGACTATATCAACCAGTACCTCGATTGGGGGGCTGGCCCAAGGGCTTCCCAGAATCTCGTACTGGGTGCCAAGGCCCATGCGGCAGTGAACGGTAAATTCTCTCCTGATATAGAAGATGTACAGGCCGTCGCCCTCGGTATCCTGAGACACCGTATCATCAAGAATTACAAGGCCGAGGCCGAAGGCATTTCAGAGGAGGAGATCATCAACCACCTGATGTAGGTCCCGGAGACTCTTCAAAATTCGACCTGGATCGCAATTCCTCAATTCTCTTGCATTTAAGCGACGTAAATATCATTCCCGGCAGCCTGATTTTACGTACCTTACAATACTGCGCGCCCTGTTTAAAAAGTTTCCCTAACCCTTATTAATTTTTTATCTTTGGGGGATTAACAAACGATAAAAACTCATATATAATGGCATTTGATATTGACATGATTAAAGGCGTTTACGCCAGGATGGCGGAGCGGGTAGATAAAGCACGTGAACTGGCAGGGAAACCCCTGACGCTCTCCGAGAAGATCCTGTACTCCCACCTTTGGGAGGGAACACCGACAAAGGTATTCAGACGGGGGAAGGATTACGTGGACTTTGCTCCTGACCGTGTCGCTTGTCAGGATGCCACCGCCCAGATGGCGCTCCTGCAATTCATGCATGCCGGAAAACCAAAGGTAGCCGTACCGACCACGGTTCACTGTGATCACCTGATCCAGGCAAAAGTGGGGGCGGAGGCCGATCTGAAGAGGGCCAATGAGACGAGTAACGAAGTATTCGATTTCCTGGAGTCTGTCTCCAACAAATACGGCATCGGGTTCTGGAAACCGGGAGCCGGGATCATCCACCAGGTAGTGCTGGAGAATTACGCCTTTCCCGGGGGGATGATGATCGGTACGGACTCCCATACAGTGAATGCAGGCGGACTCGGAATGGTCGCCATCGGTGTGGGTGGTGCCGATGCGGTGGACGTAATGGCAGGGATGGCCTGGGAATTGAAATTCCCAAAACTCATAGGGGTAAAACTGAGCGGGAAACTCAGTGGATGGACAGCGCCCAAGGACGTGATCCTCAAAGTGGCAGACATCCTGACCGTTAAAGGAGGAACAGGAGCCATTATAGAATATTTTGGAGAAGGAGCCACCTCCATGTCCTGTACAGGGAAAGGAACCATTTGTAACATGGGGGCTGAGGTGGGAGCTACCACCTCCACCTTTGGCTACGACGAATCCATGGACCGTTACCTGAGGGGCACAGATCGCGCCGATGTGGCCGACGAGGCGAAAAAGGTCGCTGAGTACCTCACGGCAGATCCGGAAGTTTACAAAGAGCCCGAGAAGTATTTTGACCAGGTGATCGAGATTGACCTGAATACCCTGGAGCCCCATTTGAACGGGCCCTTTACGCCGGACCTGGCCACACCCATCTCCAAGATGGGGGAGGCAGCCAAAAAGAATGACTGGCCGCTCAATGTAGAAGTAGGCCTGATCGGATCCTGTACCAACTCCTCTTACGAGGATATTTCCAGGGCTGCATCCCTGGCCCGACAAGTGTCTGATAAGAAACTGAAGACGAAGTCAAAATTCACTATTACCCCGGGCTCGGAGATGGTGCGGTATACCATCGAGCGCGATGGCTTTATCAAGACCTTCAACGACATCGGGGCTACCGTTTTTGCCAATGCCTGCGGACCCTGCATAGGAATGTGGGACAGGTATGGAGACAAGGCCGCCAGCGGGCCCCGCAACACCATTGTACATTCTTTCAACAGGAACTTTGCAAAGAGGGCAGACGGCAACCCGAATACGCTCGCCTTTGTCGGTTCTCCCGAGTTGGTGACCGCTATAGCCATATCAGGAAGGCTCGACTTCAACCCTATCACAGACACCCTGATCAACGAGGAAGGGCAGGAAGTGAAGCTGGATGAACCCAGGGGGTATGAGTTGCCTCCGGAAGGTTTCGCCGTGGAAGACGCCGGGTATATCGCCCCAAAAGAGGACGGAAGTTCGGTAGAGGTCATAGTGGCCCCGGATTCCGAAAGACTGCAATTGCTGGCGCCTTTTACGCCTATCTCCAATGAAAGCCTGCAGGGTATGAAACTCCTGATCAAGGCGTTTGGGAAATGTACTACGGACCATATCTCTATGGCGGGACCCTGGTTGAGGTTCAGGGGACATTTGGACAACATTTCCAATAATACGCTGATCGGGGCTGTGAATGCCTTTAACAAAAAGACCAATTTTGTCAAAAACCAGCTGACCGGTGAGTATGAGGGTGTTCCGGATGCCCAGAGGGCCTATAAGGATAAAGGGGTCAGAACTATCGTTGTCGGCGACCACAACTATGGAGAAGGTTCTTCCCGTGAACATGCCGCCATGCAGCCGAGGCATCTAGGGGTGGCAGCCGTGCTTGTGAAATCCTTTGCAAGGATACACGAGACCAACCTGAAAAAACAGGGGATGCTGGCCCTTACCTTCGCTGATGAGAACGATTATGACAAGATAGAGGAGGATGATACCTTCAATTTTATCGATATCGATAAATTCGCTCCCGAGGTTCCCCTGACCATTGAGGTGGTGCATGCGGATGGCACCAAGGACCTGGTGAAGGCAAACCACTCCTACAATGCCCAGCAGATCGCCTGGTTCCGGGAAGGGTCTGCCCTCAATGTGATCAAAAAGGAAAACGCAGCGTAGTTGAGCCCGTCTGAACAATGCACGTAAAAACAGAAGTCTAGGTAACAGGTTCAAGACGCTTACATATGGCTATTAAGAAAAAGACGGTCCTCAACATCCTGCTGATCGGTCTGGTGCTCTCTTTTTTTGTGACGCCTTTAGGTTATCACAGTAAGATCCTTTTAAACCGGTTGTTTGCCGGGTCACCTGATGTGATCCCGGTGGAGGAACGGGTTTCCATCCCCGACTATGAATGGACCCTGAAGGATGCAGATTGGAAGTTCTTCAGCTTTGAACGATCCAGGGGGAAGGTGGTCTTTATCAATTTCTGGGCTTCCTGGCGTCTTCCAAGTGCCGCTGAATTGAAAAGTGTACAGAACCTGTACGACCGATTCAAGGGGCAGGTTGATTTTTATATCATTACGGATGAGGAACAGGAACCGGTGCAGGAGTTTATGGAGGAGAACGAGTTTTACTTTCCCGTTACCTACCTGATCATAGGAGAGAAAGCTCCCTTTCCTGTTTTGGAACCTCCGGCGACCTATATCCTTGACAAGGAAGGGCAGATCGTTGTAAAACAAAACGGCATAGCCGACTGGGATAGCTCGAAGGTGGTCGGCCTGATGGAAAAATTGCTGGAATGAGATGAGAACCAAAACAATTACCCGCTTCATACTCGGGATCATGATCGTCGGACTGATCACGGGCATTGTCTTTTTCAAGCCCATAAAATTCTACGTGATCAAATACACGAACAGGTTCTTTTCGGAGAACACGATCCCCGTTGAGAAGAGGGAAAACAAGGCAGTAGAGATATTTGACTGGTCCCTGAGAGAATACGGGGGGGAAACCCTGAACTTCGAGGAATTCAGGGGGGAAGTGGTCCTTATCAATTTTTGGGCAACCTGGTGCCCGCCCTGTATCAAAGAGATGCCTTCCCTCCAGGCCTTGTATGACTCCTACGGGAATAGGGTGAGCTTCTTGTTCATCGCACGTGACAAGGAAAAGAACGTAACCCGCTTCATGGACAAAAAAGGATACGATCTCCCGGTGTTTTTTGAAGACGGTATTACCCCAAAACTCTTTTACAACCCAGGCATCCCGACAACCTTTATCCTGAGCAAGGACGGAAAGGTGGCTATGGCGAAATCCGGGGAATACGACTGGAACAGGGACGAAGTAAGACAATTACTGGACGGCCTGCTATCCAATTAGTTATCCCGTGCAGATCACTACCCTGACGTTTTTCCGATACAAGACCCTGCCAAAAAAAATATGGGCTTTCGGGATGATGCAGTTTGCCCACAAACCCCTGGGCAAGGTGGAAGGCCTCACCTTCTACAAATTACTGGGCAGTGGAAAGGCCGGATTTAATCCCAAGCCCGATTGGTCGGTCTATGCATTGCTGCAGGTATGGGAAAGGGAAGAACAGGCTGATCGCTTCTTCCGGCACTCCCGCTTAATGGATGCCTACCGGAGGAAGAGTGACGAACACTGGATCCTCTTCATGAAGAACAAGATGGCCCGGGGTCAGTGGGCAGGAATCAACCCATTTACCCCACATCCGGAGATCTCGAAAGACTTACCCTGTGTGGCGGCGATCACCCGTGCCACCATAAAATTCAAATATCTCAGAAAATTCTGGAAGAGTGTTCCCGCCTCCCAGAGTCCGTTGAAGCACAACCCCGGACTGATTTATACCAAGGGCATAGGGGAAGTCCCCTTCCTTCAGATGGCCACGTTCAGCCTATGGAAGGATCAGCAGTCGCTTGATTCCTTTGCCTACCGGAGCAAGGAACACATCAAAGTGATTGGGGATACCCGCGAACTGGGTTGGTACAGGGAAGAACTGTTCTCCAGGTTTCAGCCTTACCGAACGGAAGGGAGTTGGAGAGGGGTAATCCTGGAGGATCTCCATTCCCTCGCTCGAGACTAGAACCAAAGGTAGAAGTACAGAAAGAAGATAAGCTGTACCGCGTACAAATGGGCTGAAAAACGGAGGTCCCCACTGATCTTCAACCATCGGATGCCCATTTGGAAGACCAGGGCGAGCCCCAGCCAGCTTACGTAATTCCAAAGGGGCACAACTCCCCGTTCGAACTCCCAGAAATCGAAGCGTGGTGCCGTCTGCTCCATGAAGTAATCGAGCACCAGCATCAGGAAGCCTGCAAAGACCACCTGGAATATTCCTTTTGAGGTGACATACTGGGCGATGCTTGCTGTGACGAAAGTAAGGAGGGCCCAGTTGATCCCTATCAGGACAGGTACGCCGTCGATCTTGGGGCCGAGGTTGAAACCATAAGTATAAGAGCCAAACAGGATACCATAGTGAACCCCAATCCATTCCGCAAGCATCCCCAGGCTCCATAACAGAATGAAAAATCCGATCTTTTTCCCTGTATCCAGGGGAAAGGCCAGGAAGAGCAAGAAGGAGGAGATAAGCAGGTTGATGGGAGTTTTGGATACGAACCACTCCTCGAAGCCCACACTTATACCGATCAGGGCCGAGATGTGAAAGATCCATATCACCCAGATGATCCACGATTTATTTTTCTTTTCAAGCATGAGGGATGAATGATTTCGGTTGGGGGACGAGGTCGGCCACGATCTTTGCGGAAAGGAGACAAAGGGGAATACCTCCGCCGGGATGTACCGATCCCCCGCAAAAATAAAGATTTTCAATACGGCGGGAAAAATTGGGATGCCTCAAAAATGCAGCAAACCTGGAATTACTTGCAGCCCCGTAAAGAGCACCCCTGTAAGAACTTGTATTGTACTCGATGCCTACGGGATCGAGAATGTGCTCCGTGACGATCAGGGATTCTATATCCCTGCCCAGGCAGGTACTCAGTTTTTTCAGGATCTGTCTGCGTGCTTTGTCCTTGAGGCTCTTCCAGTCCTGCCCGTAATTCCCCGGTGCGTTGATCATGACAAACCAGTTCTCGCAACCTGCGGGAGCATCCCCCGGCACCTCTTTGGAAGTGATGTTCACGTACACGGTGGGATCATCAGAGAGGTTCTTTTCCTTAAAAATTGACTTGAATTCCTCCCGGTAATTGCTGCTGAAAAAAATATTGTGCAGGTCGAGTTCCTTGAATTCACCCCGTATCCCCCAGTAGAAGATCAGGGCCGAACTCGACCTTTCCTGTTCCAGCGTCCTTTTCGGATAGGGGTGATCGGGCATAAGCTTTTTGTAGGTCGGATAGATATCCATGTTGGACACCACGATGTCTGCGGTGTGTGCCCCCTCTTCGGTGAGGATTCCCGTGGCTTTATTCTTTCCGGCTGTGATCCGCTCCACTTCCTGCCCGAAATGGAATATGACCCCTGCCTCACAAGCCAGTTCATACAGACTCTGGCTGATCCTGTGCATACCACCCTTCGGGATAAATGTGCCGTAATGCATTTCCAGGTGTGGGATAAGCGACATGATTCCGGGAGTCTGAAAAGGGGACGAACCGTTGTAGGTGGCATACCGATTGAACAGCTGTACGAGCTTGGGGTTTTTGAATCTGCGTGAATTGACCTTGTTGAGGGAGGAGCCGAGATCAAGACTGCCTAACTGTGCGATGGCTTTAAGGGTGTCCTTAGAAAGGAAAGTACTCGCCTTGTGCAGGGATTTCTGCAGAAAGATGCCCGAGGTGAGGTCGTATTTCTTCCGGTTGTTCTGAAGATAGGACTCGAGGTCTTCGCGAGCTTCCCCAAAGAATTCGGAAGCTTCACGAATAAAGGATTCCCGGTCTGCCGTTATGGAAAACCGGCTGCCGTCTTCCCAGAAATAATTGCAGATCGTTTCTTTTTTCGAGTATGGAAAGTGGGTCCTGGGATCCAGGTCGTACAGCTCAAAGAGCTCGTCCACGAAATGCGGCATGGTGAAGAGGGAAGGGCCCAGGTCGAACCGAAAACCCTCCTGTTCTATGGCGTGCAGTTTACCCCCGGCATAGGGGTTCTTTTCAAAGACATCGACTTCGTAACCCAGCTTTCGGATCCTGAGCGCTGAGGCCAGGCCCGCTATCCCCGAGCCGATGACAACGGCTTTAGGCATGGGCTTTATTTCTTGAAGTATTTCGGCGGGACCCAGAGCATGCCAAAGCATTCCCCGTCTTCTTTTCCGAGGTGTTTGTGGTGGATCTTATGGGCTCTCCTCACCCCACGGGCGTACCAGTTGTTGGCATTCCGGAATATCTTGAAACGCTGATGGATAAAAATATCGTGAACCAGGAAATACGTGGCGCCATAGGCCATGATCCCGAACCCGATGGGGTAGCCGTACCAGAATGAGGTCTGACCTCCCAAAATGATGAAGGTCATGCTCATCACGGCGTAAAAAATAAAGAAGGCGTCATTTCGCTCGAACCAGGAATCGTGGTCTTTACGGTGATGGTCCTTATGAAGGCTCCACAAAAAACCGTGCATCACATATTTATGGGTAAACCAGGCCATGAATTCCATGATGCAAAAGGTGGCGAGAAAAATAAGGATCCAAAGTGCGATCTGCATGTTGTAGTAATTATACCAGGTTTAATTTATAGTTCACATAGGAGGACGCCAGCAAGCTGAATTTCTGGTAATTCGGAACCCGTATCCGGGCATTCTTGATCTCGAGGGAAGGGGTCTTCTGCAGTTTCTTCAACAGCTGATAATAGTATTTATAGGCTGTGTACACTCCAAATTTAGCCTCATTTGGGAGTTTTGCAATTCCCTCATACCCTTTCCTGAAGTCAGCCCTGATCTCCTCCACGATCCTGGACTTGGAGGCCTCGTCCAGTTGTAGCAAGTTCGTGTTGGGAAAATAGGAACGGTTGAGGTCCTCGTAATCTGCCTTGAGGTCTCTCAGGAAATTTACTTTTTGAAAAGCTGATCCAAGCGCCATGGCCGAATCTTTCAGGGCCTCATATCGCTCTTCATCCCCGTTTACAAATACCTTGAGGCACATCAGTCCCACCACATCTGCAGAGCCATAGATGTATTCCTTGAACTCGGCGTGGGTGGCGTACACCTGTTTCTCGAGGTCCATCCTCATACTCTTCATAAAAGCATCCACCAGATGGTGCGGAATGCCGTAACGGTGGTAAGTGACCTGGAATGAATTCAGGATGGGATTCAGGCTGATCCGGTTGGCAAGGCTATCATCCAGGTCTTTTTGGAAACTGTTGAACAGGGCTTTCTTGTCATAGTCGTGGAAGGTGTCCACGATCTCGTCTGCAAAGCGTACGAAGCCATAGATGTTGTAAATGTCCTTTCGGATAGACGGGGCCAGCATTTTAGTGGCCAGGGCAAATGAGGTGCTATACGACTCCGTGACGGTCTTGCTGCACTCAAATGAAACTTTGTCGAATATAGACTTCATAAGCAATTTTTATTTTTTCTGTGCGATGAGTTCGGATACCAGTTTTCCCGAGATCAGGGAAGGGGGAACTCCGGGTCCGGGAACAGTCAATTGTCCTGTAAAATACAGATCCTTCACCTTTTTGCTTCTCAGGCCGGGCCGGAGGAAGGCGGTCTGCATCAGGGTATTTGCCATCCCATAGGCATTTCCCTTGTAGGAATTGTATTGTTCTTTGAAATCCTTCACACAGAAGGACTCCTTAAATATAATATTATTTTCAATGCTTTGACCTGTGCGCTTTTCCAGGCGTTTGATCACGATATCAAAATACTGCTCCCTCAGTTCCGGGGTATCCTCCAGATCGGGGGCGATAGGCACCAGGAAAAAACCGGTTTCACAGCCTTCCGGAGCCATGCTCGGGTCTGTCACCGAAGGGAAGTTGACATAGAACAGGGGTTCTGTGGGCCATTGAGGCCGGTCGTAGATCTCCTCCGCGTGCCTTTCAAAATCCGTGTCAAAGAATAGGTTATGGTGTTCAATATTCTTCAATTTTCTGTCAAAACCGACGTAAAAGAGGAGGGAAGAAGGGGCAAATGTCTTGTTGTCCCAGTATGCTTCAGAATATTGGCGGTATCGCGGCTCGAGTAGGGTTTCCGAGTGGTGGTAATCTGCTCCTGAGAGGACAAAATCTGCCTTCACGGTCCTCCCACCTGTTACTATCCCGATAGCCTTTCCTTCTTCCACAACGATCTTTTCCACGGGCTGTCCCGTGTGTATCCGGACCCCGAGTTCTTCAGCCAGAGCCCTCATTCCTTCGATGATCCTGTACATGCCTCCCCTGGGATGCCAGGTCCCCAGGCCAAAGTCGGCGTAATTCATAAAACTGTAGAAAGAAGGGGTCTTGCTGGGTTTGGCCCCCAGGAACAAAACGGGAAATTCGAGTGTTGAGATGAGTTTTGGGTTTTTGAACTGTTTCCTGACCTGCCCGCTAATGGTCTTGAAGAATTGATCCACCCTCAGGGCGGTATCCCTGGTCACGAGTTCAAGAGGGGAGAGACCGGGCCTGTACACGATATTGTTTATGGCGATGTCGTAGTTCTCCTGGGCCTTTGCGATGAATTTCCGAAGGTACTTCGAACTTCCGGCTTCGATGCGCTCAAATTCCTCACAGATCTTGTCCATGCTGTCACCTATGGTGATGACGTCGTCCGAGAAGAAGATCTTATAGGCCGGACTTAGTTTGTCCAGTTCGTAATAGTCTGAGGTGCTCTTCCCAAAATCATTGAAGAAACGCTCAAAAATGTCCGGCATCCAATACCAGCTGGGGCCGATATCAAAGGTAAAACCATTCCTCACAAGCTGTCTGGCCCTGCCGCCTACGGTTGGGTTTTTCTCGAAGATGGTTACGTCAAAACCTTCTTTAGCGAGATAACAGGAAGCTGAAAGTGAAGAGAACCCGGAACCGATGATGACGACTTTCTTATTCATAGGATACTCGCATAGTCTGGGTGTTAAAGGGCCGCCGATAAATGTTCCACAGATTCGAAAGAACGGATGTGGCTCGGAAGCTTCTCCCGTGTGAGATACTGGGTCTGCCTGCCGAGGATCCAGAGTTTGGAAGCGCCGTTCGGGCTCAGGATATTGTTGAAATCCTCTATGTACTGCTGTAGTCCGTCCTTGGTAGGGATCACCGTAAAATAGGACAGGAAGTACAGGTTGCTGTAATATTTCTGGAGGTCCGTAAGGCTCTCAAGGGGCATGGTCTGCCCCAGGTAGATGGTCTTGTACCCCCTGAGCAGGAGTTCGTAGTTTACAAAAAGCAACCCGATTTCATGGATCTCATTCTCCGGGAGGAACAACACAAAGACCTTATCATCCCTGCTGGGTTCCATCTCCTGGATCTTTTCGGTACTGATGTAGATCTTTTGTTTGATCAGATTGGTGATAAAATGTTCGTGGGACGGACTGATCGTATCTGTTTGCCACAGCAGGCCGAGCTCGTTCAGCAAGGGGATGAAGACCTCCCAGAAGATCTCCCGGAAGGAACGTTCGGTGATCAGGCTGTTGTATGTCTTTTGAAAAAGGGAGACATCAAAATTGATCATGGAAAGTTTGAAGGCGTTGATAGCGTGACTCTTGGTGCTGTTCTGCGCTACCAGTTCCCTAACGACCACAGGCAGCTCTCCTTCCGGGATCTTGGCGATCTTTGAGATCTTATACCCATTGTTGTACAGCAGGGTGATGTTCAATAGTTTCTGCAGACTGCCTAAGCTGTAGGTCCGAATGTTCGTAGCCGTGCGTTCAGGGGCGAGTAAGTTGTACCTCTTTTCCCAGATGCGAATGGTATGCGCCTTGATACCGGATAGATTTTCAAGGTCCCGAATACTAAAGTACTTCTTAACGTTGTTCATGTTTTATTAATAAAACTTAAACAAAGTTACATCTTTTTATCGCGAATGTTCTAAGAGGAACGTTAAAATTTTGAATGTATACCGGTTTTACACCTCTGGTATTGTGCAATTTAGAAGGATGTCCTCAGAACCTTCTCTCAGGATGGAATCCCTCTATAGACATGGAAAGGGCTTGACCCGAGATGATCTCGCTGACCAGTTTACCTGTTGCCGGTCCCAGACTCCATCCCATCATGGCATGCCCTGTGGCGATCGTGAGGTTTTCCAGCTGAGAGGTCCTCCCGATATAGGGAAGTCCGTCCGGACTTACCGGCCTCAGGCCACACCTGGCAGCCAATTTCTCATTAGCCTCTATCTCCAGATCCGTATAATAGCTCTCTGCTGCCCTGGCGATGGCTTCCACGCGCTCGGGCCGTATCCTGTGGTTGATCCCGGAGAACTCCATGGTCCCTGCAAAGCGAGTGAAATGCTTCATGGGGGTCACGGCTACCTTGGCCTCCATAAGGATGGCGGGCAGTCTGATCCCCACGGGTCTGGGTACGTTGATGCGGTAGCCTTTCCCTGCCTGAAGGAGGAGCCTTATTCCCAGATTTTTCAAAAGTCCGGCTGTCCAGGAACCTCCTGCCAGGACCACCTCCTCCGCCCTGTAGGAGGCCTTGGAGGTCAAAGTACCCGTTATGCGCCCGTTCTTTCGGGTAAACCCGATGACCTCCTCCTCCTGTCTGATCACAACCCCCTGTACCCTGAGGTACATTTTGAGGCGGTCCATGATCTCGTTGGGAGAGGTATGGGCATCACAGAGGTAGTGCACGGCTCCTTCAATATCCGGACTTAACCCCGGCTGTACCTTATCGAGTTCGGTTCGGGAGAGTTCCGTCACCTCCAGTCCTTCATCTGCTGCCCGCCTCGCAACCTCTTTCTCGTGCCTTCCTTCTCTTTCTGTTTTATATAGCATCAACAGGCCTTTTTTCTCGAGCTGAAAATCACCCAGTTCCCCGGAATCGTGCATCTCGCTGTACAAGTCCTTGCTGAGGACATTGATCTCCCTGATCAGGGGAATGGCCTTTTCGACATGGGCCCTGGTAGAGGATCGGTGGAAAGCCCAGGCCCATCGCAGGAAGTCGGGATCTATTCGGGGTTTCATGTAGAACGGGCTGCTGCTGTTGAACATCCATTTAATGCCCTTTGCCATCATGCCGGGAGCGGCCAGGGGGATAATATGGCTGGGGGTCAGGTATCCGGCGTTGACATAGGAAGCGCCTCCGTCCATGGCGGACTTGTCGATCACCGTGACCTCATGCCCTTCTTTTTTCAAATAATAAGCACAACTCAGCCCGACGATCCCGCCACCGACGATCAGAACGCTTTTTCCCATAGTAAGTCCCGCATTTGTAGTTTACGGTGCTGCTAAAGTAGGAATTTGGGCCGATCCGCTCCACAAAAAAAACCGCCATTCTCACTTGTCTGGAGAATAGCGGTCCTCGGTGCCCACGACTGGACTCGAACCAGCACGTCCTTGCGAACACTACCCCCTCAAGGTAGCGTGTCTACCAATTCCACCACGTGGGCCTGAATTTGATTTTCGGCAGGCAAAGATAGAAACCTATTTTGTATCCACCAATTTAAAGAGGCAGGAATTGCAGTCAAATGATTATTCCGGGGTCTTGTTGTAATCGATTCCGGTGATCTCGAGTGAGAGGACCGCTTTCATTGCCTGAGAAGCACCTTGCCGGAGTATCAGCTGTCCAGGATATTCTGAAGTTCTTCGCTGTCGATGACGTATTCCGTAACCTTGAAGACCTCTTTTCGCTTTACCCTGAAATCCCTGACAAATTGTGCATAATCCCGTTCGAGCTGCTCGTGGCGGTTGAGAAAATCTTCCCTGGAAACGGTTCTACCTTCGATAGCATCCACTACCTCAGACAGGTGCTTAGACACTTTCTCTTGCAACTCTATGCCCTTTTGGGCAAGTTCATGTCCTTTTTTGCGGATGACGGACACGCGATCCAGATTTTCTTTTTTGGTGATCCAGATCAGGTATTTTTGTATCAGTTGCTGGAGGAAACGGATATCTTCCCTGTAAAATTCCAGGTCGGATTTCCAGTGATTCACCAGGATATACATTTCATACCAATTGATCTTCCTCCCGATGGGAATACTGGTGGTTTTGGCAGGGGTGCTCATGGTGATATGATTTTAATTACCCTAAAGGTATCCAACACACTTTTTTTATCTCATGATTTATATCATACTTTTCAATCGGATCCGGAATTTATGATCCTCCCGTCCTCCATCTCTATGATCCTGTCAGTCCTCTTGGCGAAGTCCAGGTCGTGAGTGACCACCAAAAGGGATAGTCCCTGCTCTTCCTTGAGACGTTTAAAGATCTGCAATACGTTTTCCGCATTGTAGCTGTCCAGGTTGCCTGTGGGCTCATCCCCCATGAGAATGGTGGGGTTGTTGATAAGGGCCCGGGCGATGGCTACCCGCTGTTTTTCACCACCCGATATCCTGGATGCCCTTTTTTCTGCAAGAAAACCGATGTTGAGCATCTCGAGCTTTTCCCTGGCATCCCTTTCGATCTCGGAAAGGGTGCGCACCCCCAGTTTTTTGGCCGGCAGCATGACGTTTTCCAGTACGCTGAATTCCGAAAGCAGGTAGTGGAACTGGAAGACGAACCCGATGTGTTCATTCCTGATCCTGGAGAGTACATTGTGGGATCTTCCTGTGATGAGTTCTCCGTCCAAATAGAGTTCTCCGGTATAATCTGTATCCATGGTGGAGAGGATATAGAGGAGGGTGGATTTTCCGGATCCGGATTTACCCATGATGGACGCGAACTCCCCCTCCTTCACGGAAAAACTGATATCCTTCAGGACGTGGAAATCCACGGGTTTTTTAAAGTGCTTATCGATATGTCTGGCTTCCAGGACGTGTTTCATCTGTCTTGTTTAGGTACCCCGGATGATCCTCACCGGGTCGATCTTTCTGGCCTTATTGGAAGGCAGGTAACCCGCCACAAAGGTGGATAGAAGCGCAAATAGAAATCCGATCACATAGTAGTGGAACCGCATGTTCACAGGAAAAGTGGTGATGGTGGGCAGGGCCTCTGTATTGAAGGGTAGCTGGTCTATGAAAACAGACAGGCCCAATCCGATCAGGAGTCCCAGAAATCCTCCGATGATGCCGATGATGATGGCCTGACTCATAAAAATGAGTTGAACGTCCCTGCCGGAGAACCCTGTCGCCTTCAGGATTGCGATGTCGTTCATTTTCTCATAGATCAGCATGTTCAGGATATTGTAAATGCCAAACCCGGCAACGATGAGCAGGGTGATGGACACGGCATAGGTAATGAGGTTCCGGATATCAGAGCCCGTTTCGAACTGGGCGTTGGCCGTATTGATGTCCGTGGCCTTGATCCTGAACTGATTCTCCAATCTGCGGGCCATGGCCGGGGCCTTGCTGATGTCGTTGAGTTTTACGTTGATGTCTGTGATGAAATTCTGGGCTTCACCACTGATCCTCTGTACCGTATTGAGGTTGGCATAGCTTTGTATATTGTCGATATCTGCGATGCCACTTTGGTAGATCCCGACGATCTTCAGGGGAAAGACGCTGCCGTTCACCGTGCTGACCTGAACCCGGTCGCCGGTCTTTAGCGACATTTTTTTTGCGAGGCCGGCACCCAGCAGGATGCCGCTTTCGAGGTTCCTCAGGGCTTCCGCACTCCCGGAGACGATATAATCCCCGAAGTTTGAGATGCGCACCTCCTCCATGATATCTACCCCTGTGAGGTTGCCGCCCAGTTCTATGGATCCCGAGATATAAAAGATCTGTGTCCTCAATTGAGGGGTAGCTCCCCTCACATCAGGTTCTTTTTTGAGATAATCCAGGATCGGAAGGGCATTGTGGATCTTGCGCTGACTTTGCCTGGGTTTTACCGAATGGACCACATTGAATGCGCCTTCCAAATCTTCGTACAGGGATACCGGTTGATCCGGGGAAGGCTCGATTTCGTTGTAGAGGTGGATGTGGGGAGTCTGGTTGAGAATCAGGTCGTCGAGCATCTGGTTGAGTCCGGTCATAAAACTGACCAGGGTGATATAGGCACCAATGCCGAAGGTGACTCCCAGGGAGGCCGTGACGGTCGATTTCATCTTGGTCAGCAGGTGGGTCCTGGCAATGTTCAGTATGACGCTCCAGTTGGTCATTTTTCAGGTTTTAGCAACAGTGTACCCGCATCGATCCCTGAAATGATCTCGATCCTGTCCAGGTCCTGCAGGCCCGTCCTGACGGTCACAGGGCCTTTCTCTGTCTCCACGATGCTGTCATTGCGGATGTATTCCTTTGGGATGACCAGGGCATCCTCTTTATGATCTATGATGATATTGCCCTCCCCCGAGAGTCCGGGGTAAAGGGTGGGGGGTGCCTCCCGGAACAGGGCCTCCACCGTAAAGGTCTGGGAACGTTCGTCCTTTTTTGGGTAGATCTTGCTCACCTCGGCCTCAAAAACCCTGGAAGGATAGGCGTCCAGGCTGATCAGGGCCTTTTGTCCCCGTTTCAGTTTCACGATATCTACCTCATCGACCAGCATTTCCACGAGGAAATCCGCGGTACTTCCGACGGATGCTACGGGCTCCATAGAGGTCACTATCTCCCCCGGCTCCTTGTAGAGGGCGTAGACCGTGCCATTGATCTTACTTTCAACGATAAAATCCCGGGCTGCAATCCTGGAGGTCTCGTAATTGTTCTGTGCCTGCCGGTACCTGGTCTCCAATTCGTTCTTTGTCTGGGCATAGGAACTCCTTTTCAAGCTGAGGTTATTACGGGAAAGTTCTGAGGCCAGTTGGCGGTTGTCGTATTCGGCTCGTGAACCGATTCCCTGCTCCCAAAGTTTTTTTTGCCTCTGGTAATTGATGGAATCATTGGCATATTGCAATTCGGCGGCTTCGATCTGTTCCCTCAGGCTTTTCAGGATGGCGTTGTTACCCAGGTAATTCTGTTTGGCCAGTTCCAGGGCCAGCCTGGCGTTTTCCCTGTTTAGATTCGGCGTGCTGTTGATGATCTGGGCGATGGGATCCCCCTTGATAACCTCGGTCCCTTCCTCGACGAGGTTCTTGTCCAGGATCCCCCCGACCGAGGCATACGCCAGGTAGAGGCTGTCTGGTTGTACAGTGACCGAGGAATATACAGATTCAGTGATGACTGTCCTTTCCGGGTATGTCCTATCCTGTTTATCACTGCAGCTTTGGAAATAGAAAACGCACATCAGGAGAAACGTTCCCCCGGAGATCCTTGCTGAAATCCCTGGTCCCATCTTGTGATTTTATTTCAAAATTAAGCCGGATATCGCCTTTAGACCATGATAATTATCACATTACCACAAAGCCGGGACAATCTCAGGAAAATTATAGTATTTTTAAGGAAGAAACCGTATTTTAGGTGGTGTCCGGGGATCAAAAAAAGAAAATGAACCAATCTTTTTGTACTTAGAGCCTGATAATTGTCATAAAAAGACAAGGAGGGATAATATATCTTGAACCCATAAATAAATTCCGAATTTATGACCATCAATATTCAATACCTACACATGCCTACCAGCGAGGCGATGAATGAATTACTTACCCAAAAATTAGAGAAGATTGCTGCAAAATACGATTGGATACTGAGTACCGATGTATACTTTAAACTCGCCAACGATTCGAGTGGGAAGAACAAGGTATGCGAAATGAAGATGGAAGTGCCCGGCCCTCGTATTTTTGCGAGTTCCACAGAGGATAATTTCGAAAAAGCAGCTGCTGCCACACTGAAAGAAATGGAGCGACAGCTCAAGAAGAGAAAGGCGGTATACAGCAAGCGCTGAATGTACATCTTACAGATCCTGAGATCAGTTCATGTCAGCACCTTTGCATGACACTGCCGGCCTGTGGCATCAGGTGTAGGACTGCAGAACGCCGATAATGTCGTTCTTCTGGAGAACCCCTGATTGCCTCCACAGGGGTTTGCCGTCCCTGAACAGGATCATGGTAGGAACCCCCCGGACCTGATATCTTTCCGCAATAGCTGCGTTTTTGTCTACATCGATCTTGACGATCTTCACGGAATCGCCCATCTCGTCCTTGACCTGCTTTAAGATGGGAGCCAGCATCTTACAGGGCCCGCACCAGTCCGCATAGAAGTCGACAAGCACAGGAACCTCCGAAGCCACCATCTTTTTAAAATTACTCTTCATACCCGGTATAAATGGGTTTAAAACTATACAAAAATTTAGGATTTCAAACTGACTAATGTCATACTTCCCAAGGCAGAAAACGGTTATCTTTAAAGAAGATATTCAAAGGTGACGGTCATGAGAAAGATAGTGGTGCCAACAGATTTTTCGGAAAATGCATTCAACGCGCTGAAATATGCCTGTGAGATCTTCAAATACGAACAGAGTGAGATCTTCATACTCCATGCCTTTGCGGATGAGGTATATCAGCTTGGGAACATAACGGATCGCGCGCAGCTGAACAGGAGAAAGGACGAGGTTGAACAACGTTCCGCAAAATCCCTCAAAGACTTATTACACGAGATCAGGGAGTATTCTCCCAATCCCAAGCATTCCCTCAAGACCATCCCTGCTTTCGGGTCCCTGATCGATGAGGTGAATGACCTGGTGAACAGGGAGAATATCGATATAGTCGTCATGGGAACGAGGGGAGCGGCCAATGACCGCAGCATTACGTTTGGCAGCAATACCCTGATGGTAATGAAATACGTACAATGCCCGGTGGTGGCAATTCCCGAGGGATATGCCTATCACGCCCCCCGGGAGCTGCTCTTCCCGACCAATTACCTGATACCTTACAAAAGGCGGGAGCTCAAATTGCTCTGTGAACTCACGGGTTCCTTCCGGTCTAACATCCACCTCTTGTATATAGACCCCATGAAAAAGCTGTCGCTGAGGCAGGAGGACAACAAGGATTTTTTAAAGAGAGAACTGAAAAAAGCCAACCTCACCTTTGAGACGACCGAAGAAAAAGACAAGACCATTGCGATCACCAAATACATCGTCCATCAGAATATCGACATGCTCGTGATGGTCAATACCAGACACTCACACCTGGAGGACATGCTGATGCCTTCCACGGTGAACACCCTGGGATTACACATCAAGATCCCATTCCTGGTCCTCCAGAATATCGCGCGCTAATGTTTAAACACCCTGGTCATGAAAACGATCATCCTTCCCACCGATTTTTCGAAGAATGCCTACAACGCCATCACTTACGCCCTAAAACTATTTAAAGATGAGCCATGCAGGTTCTACCTTCTCAATACCTATACACCTGCCATTTATGAATCTGAGTACATCCTGCACAGTCCCGGGCAGATAGGACTAGGCGATATTTACCAGTCCCTTTCCATGGAGAACCTCGAGGATCTCAAGAAAAAACTGGAAGGAGAGTTCAAGAACCCCAAGCACACCTTTGTCACGCATTCGGTTTTCAATCTCCTCGTGGACGAAGTTTGCCACCTGGCTGCCAGGGAGGAAGTAGACATGATCATCATGGGAACCCAGGGCGCCACCGGTGCCAAGGAGATCTTCCTGGGATCACATACCGTACACGTGATCAAAAAAGCCCCTTGCCCTGTCCTTGCAGTCCCTGCGGGATATGCCTATGAGGAGCCCAGGGCCATCCTGTTCCCGACAGATTATGAAGTGGATTACCAGCATACCAGGTTGTCCATACTCATGGAGATCGCCGCCATGCATAAATCGGCAGTCCATGTGCTTCACGTTTCCACGGGATATGAACTGACAGAGAAACAGGAGAAGAACAAGGGTGGATTGTCCCGAATGTTCACTGCGCACACGCACGAATTCCATGACATCCCCAGCCAGGAGATCATTGATGGGATCAATGGGTTCAAGGCAAAAAAGAAGGTAGACCTCCTGGCCATGGTGCAGAATAAACACACCTTCCTGGAGCGGTTGTTCATTGAACCTGTCATCAAAAAGATAGGCTTCCATGTCACGATCCCATTCCTGGTACTGCCCCATCCCAATGAATAGACGTTTTCATGCCTTTTTGTATTACAGATTATGGAACATCGTATAGAGATTGTGAAATCCTCAGGGGAAAGTGTCCCCTTCTCCTCCTTGAGGCTGGAAGAATCCCTCCGAAAAAGTGGGGCAGATGATGCGACGGTGAAACAGATCCTTCAAAAGGTAGAGGAAGAACTATATCCCGGGATCAGTACCCGGGAGATATACAACCGGGCCTACGCCATGCTGAAGCGAAAACGTCCTGTCTATGCCTCGAAGTACAAGTTGAAAAGGGCTATATACGAGTTAGGGCCGACCGGGTTTCCCTTCGAGAAATTCGTGAGTACCTTGCTTCAATATTCGGGCTTTGAAACCCGGGTAGGAGAAATCGTGAACGGGAATTGTGTCTCTCACGAGATCGATGTCCTGGCGCGAAAGAACGGAAAGACCTATTTGATCGAATGCAAGTTTCACGGGGAAGAAGGAAGGAACTGCAATGTAAAGGTGCCTTTGTACATACATTCCAGGTTTATGGACGTACAGGGGGCAGACAACGGGAAAAGTGCCGGATTTTCAAAACCGGATGAGGGATGGGTGGTCACCAACACCAGGTTCACGAAAGAGGCAGTCGCCTATGGTAAATGCGCAGGTTTATACCTCCTGAGTTGGGACCATCCTGAAGGAGATGGCATCAGGAACCGGATAGACCGGCTCGCCCTGTACCCGATCACTGTTTCTTCCCTGCTTTCAGGACGGGAAAAGCAATTCCTGCTCAGCAGGGATATCGTCCTCTGCAGGCAACTGATCAGGGACACCTTCTATCTGGACCACCTCGGGGTCTCGGAGAACAGAAAGTCGAGGATCCTGAAGGAGATCGGGGACCTTTGCCAATTGGAATAAAGTAACAGAACATGGTGAGTATTCGATTTTTAGGGGCAGCCCAGACCGTGACCGGATCCAAATTTCACGTCTCCGTGAAGGATATGGATCTTATGGTAGATTGCGGGATGTTCCAGGGATTGAAGGAGTTGAGGCAACAGAACTGGAAACCGCTGTCTGTGGACGTTTCTAAATTGAAATACGTACTGCTCACCCATGGGCACCTGGACCATACGGGGTACCTGCCCAGGCTACTGAAACAGGGATTCAAAGGCAGGGTACTCGGAACTGCCCCTACCCTTGCCATCACGGAGATCATCCTTAGGGACAGTGCCAAAATACACGAGGAAGAGGCGGAAAAAGCAAATAAAGAAGGGTATTCCAAACACCATCCTGCCCTCCCTTTGTATACCCTGGAAGAAGCGGAAGCAATCATAAGCCATTTCAATGCCGTACCTCTCGACCATTGGCAGGAACTGGGCACTGGTGTTGAGGTGAAATGGCATCACAATGGCCACATACTGGGGGCGACCTATATCACGGTCAGAATAGACGATAAACAATTTGTATTCTCCGGAGACATCGGCAGGCCGGATGACCTCCTGCTGAGGGATCCCGATTTGCCCAAATGGGCAGACTACCTTTTCCTGGAAAGCACCTATGGCGACCGTCTGCATCCGAAGGAGGATGTGGAGGAGATCCTCATCGCACTGGTTAAGAAAACGATCGACAAAAGGGGCACCTTACTCATCCCTTCCTTTGCTGTGGAACGGCTGCAGATGCTGATGCTGATCCTCTGGAGGTTGTATCAAAAAAATCGCATCCCCGGGATACCGATCTTTGTGGACAGCCCCATGGGGGTGGACGTGCTTTCAGTCTTCCGCAACTTTCCTGACTGGCACAGGATCCCGGATACGGATTTCAGGGCGATGTGCAAACACATGACCCTGGTCACCAGCTACCGGGACACCTGGAAGACTATCGATGACCCCAGGCCAAAGATCGTCGTGGCGGGAAGCGGGATGCTAAGTGGCGGCAGGATCCTTACCTACCTCACCAGGACATTGGACAAAAAAAATACGACCATCCTTTTGGTGGGATTTCAGGCCGAAGGGACCAGAGGCCGAAAACTTCTGGAGGGGGATAAAAGCATCAGGATCTTCGGAAAGGATTACAAGGTGGAGGCCGAGGTGGTCCATCTCGAGAGCCTTTCCGCCCATGCAGACCGGAAGGAACTCCTGGGATGGTTGAAGAATATCAGGAATATTCCTGAAGGGGTGTTCCTCATCCATGGTGAACGGCAGGCCATGGAAGGACTAAAAGCGGGGATCGAAGAAGAGTATGGCTGGCGGGTAAACCTCCCCGGACTGGAGGAAACCGTAAGCCTGGTGTAGAGGGGTGGCACCAAGGGCAGAGCTGAAAAAGAGATCAATAAACAACAAGTAAAACGTGAACCTATGGAAAAAGAAGTCAAAAACAGCACATTGAACCTGGAATCCCTGCACAGGGAGTCCAGGAGTTGGATATCCCAACTCGAATTCTCACAAGATGAGATCACCTTTTTTATCAAACTATTGAATTCCTATGTGTTTGAACCGGACACTCCTGAATTGTTCGAAGACCTCCAGGAGCAGCAAAAAAATCTGGGAGACGCAGAAAAGAAATGCAAGGCATTGAAAAAGCAGGTCCTTGAACACGAAAATCAGCTCAGCGGTTTGCTGGACCTCGATAATCATACGCTCGATGCAGCCTACCAGGACAAGCATAAGTATCTGAAGGAAGACATGGAACAGTGCACGGCTGAATTTCTGAGCTTAAAGAAGGAAATGTTCCGCTACGGGCAGACCATCCTGAAGAAGCGCCACAAAAAGGACCGATAGGATGTCTGCCATGACAATTGTCATAGGAAATCAGTAAAAGGGACCTTACATTGAACTTTGCAACTTCTAAAGGAATCTTGTGTCCTATCACATGAACCCTTTCGCGGCCCGCTGTGAGAATGCCCTTTGTGCCCTCCGGGTAAAAATGGCGACGGACAAAAAGTAAAGGACAATGAAAAAGTGTATAGGTTTCATCTTTTTGCTCCTCCTGGGATGTTCGGATGCCGAACTGGTTAACTCCTGGAAAAATCCGGACATAGTACTCTTCGATGCCAGTAAAGTGCTGGTAGTGGGAATGACCCCCAATCCTGAGGCCCGTCAGGAATTTGAGACCAGGATGGTTGCAAAATTCGAAGAGCACGGGGTAGAGGCCATGAGGAGTATCGACCTTTTCGATGTCAATTTTACTGTCAGTGCGAAATCGGAGGCCCAGCTGGACGAGGTGGAACAAAACCTGTGCGACAAGGACTTTGATGCTATCCTGTTTACAAAAATACTGGGTTCGGAGACCCGGCAGACCCTGGCCAGAAAACTTTCGGACATCGACAAACACAACGGCAGGTTCAAAGACGATTACCTCAGGCATCAGAACATTTATTACGAAGACGAATACTACGAGCAGTTCACGGTCTATCTGGCGGAGACTTCCCTTTACTGCATCTGTGTGGGCAAGGACAGGGAGTTGATATGGAGGGGCGTTTTGGAGATTCCTGATCCTATCGAAGCAGAGCGCACCATGGATGAATATATAGACCTGGTCATTTCAGCCATGGGAGCAGAGGAAATCATTTTTCGGAATAGGAGCCAGGCATTTCGGTGATCCTTCTTACAACAGGGGTGCAAAGACCCGGGCCAGGCCTTCCTTGAGTTTTTGGAATACAGACCGGTCAGCTATGTCATCGCGCTGTACTTCATTACTTTCCTTACAGTCTTTTATAAAATTCTCTTTCAGTGTCCTGGCCACGTGCCCGTCGTAGATCAGGGCGTTAACCTCGTAGTTGTGCTCAAAACTCCTGACATCTATATTGGCCGTACCCACCGAGGCGACCTCATCGTCGCTCACAATGATCTTAGAATGCAGGAACCCATGCGGAAACTGGTAGATCCGAATCCCGGATTTCAGGAATTCGTCAAAATAGGACCTGACGGTCCAGTCGACCAGCCTGGAATCGCTTTTTTCGGAAACGAGCAGGCGCACATCCACCCCGCTCAGGGAAGCGATCTGCAGGGCTTTCAGGATCTCTGCGCTGGGGATGATATAGGGATTGGTGATATAGAGGTAGTCCCTCGCCTCATTGATCATGGAAAGGTAGGATTGTTCGATGGTCGGGAAGACGTCATCGGGTCCGCTCGGAACGATCTGTACCATGGTGTCTTCCCCCCATTTTTTAACAGAATCCGGATGGCTCCTCATCTCGATACTTTGTTCAGAGACCATGAACCAGTCCGATATAAAGACATGCTCCATGTGGGCCACGGCAGGCCCCTTGATGGCCAGGTGCATATCATGCCACCTGCCCAGGTTCGGGTCCCCCTTGAAATACCGGTCCGAAATATTGATCCCCCCTGTAAAGGCCACCTGTCCGTCTACCACGATGATCTTCCTGTGGTTCCTGTAATTCAGGGAAGCCAAAAAGCGGCCAAACCGGAAGGGAAGGAAGGGATAGACCTCAACTCCCAGGGATTTCAGACTTTGGATATAGGTGTTGCTGAGGGAGTAGCTTCCAATACCATCATAGATCAGTTTGATGTCCACCCCATCCTTCTTCTTCTTTTCAAAAAGGGTAAGCAATTTATCGGTCAGCTCCCCTTCCTCGAAGATATAGTACTGCAGGTAGATGTACTGTTCTGCATTTTCCAGGGCTTCAAATATGCTGTGAAAGGTTTGTTTTCCATCCTCGAGAAGGGTCACCACGTTCTCATCGGTGGGGGGGTAATGACTCGAAGATTCTACCAGTGTCATCAACTTCTTGTACTTGCGGTGCATTTTATCCAGGGAAGGGGACATGGCGTATGGGGGGACATCCAGGATCCCTTCCCTCATACGGGAAAGCTTTTTTTTCCTTCGGTTCCTGCCCAGCATAATATACAGAAGGATTCCCCCGACCGGGATGGTAAAAATGGCCAGGAGCCATGCCAGTGTCTTCGAAGGTTTTACTCCACGGATCAGCAACCCGATCACGAGCGTTAGTGCGATGAGGATATAGAGGATGATCAATACGCTTTCAAACATACTCCGGTTGCAGTGGATTAGGTCGGTTGCCCTGTGTTTAAAAATAAGACAGAATATCGACAATTAGGCGCGGCTGGAGGATATTCTGGTTACCGGGGCACATTCTTCTTGCCGGCAAAGGTCTGTCACTTACATTTTCAAGGAGGTAAGAGCAAATGGATTCTGACATAATCCATCGAAATAAATACTAATATTGCTTTATCAAATGCGATCATTTTAGTATACTATGAAAGAGAATTCTTTAATCCTATGAATATACGAGACGGCGTCAAGACCGCTGAGAACAAGGTCTCCTCGGAAACGAGAAAACTCAGTGAATTCGTGCTCGATAAGAGCAAGTCGATCACGGACCGGCTTGAAAGTTTTGAGGATATTCTGAACCTGGAAGTGGGGGATACTGCCCTGAACCGGGCAAAGGCCCTGGAACGGGAGTTCAATATCAGGCAACTCTACATCAAATACGAAGGAGATAACCCGACGGGAACCCAGAAAGACCGCATCGCCTTTGCGCAGGTGTACGATGCCCTGAGGCGGGATTTTGATGTGGTAAGCCTGGCCACCTGTGGGAATTACGGGGTGGCTGTGGC
>JBFKPJ010000022.1:0-23807 GCA_041628355.1 Muriicola sp.
ACGGCCAAGGTGGACCTTACGGATGGGGAGATCGCAAAGATCGTTTCCAAACTCTTTGATTTCAGGCCTTTTGCCATTGAAGAGCGGCTGAAACTCAGAAATCCGATCTACCTGGAGACCGCGGCTTATGGCCATATGGGAAAGGAACCCAGGAAGGTGACCAAGGTCTTTGAATCCCCGTATAACGGGCGGATCAAGCGGGAAGTAGAGCTCTTTACCTGGGAAAAACTCGACATGGTCGAACCCGTAAAGGAGGCTTTTAACATATAAAATTAGTAGGATAATTAGGATTTTATAAAAATCCATTCCTATATTTGACCATTCAAAGTTCAAACTCTTATTGAATAGTTATCAAGAAAGGTGGAGGGACTAGACCCTTTGAAGCCTTAGCAACCCTTTGCGACTGAAGTAAAGAAGGTGCTACATTCTATCCCGTGCAATACGGGGCAGATAACACAGACCCATTGACCCGGGTTATATCTCTTTCTTTATAACTTTTTTGATTTGTACGGCAGCCTTGTGTTGACGTGTGGTTTGGCTTTTTTATTTCAAGTTCAACAAATAAAAAAACTAAAATCATGAGCGATCAGAAATTTTCGACCCGCGCCTTGCACGCAGGTCATGACACCAAAGCGCACGGGGGTACCCGGGCCATCCCTATCTACCAGAGCACAGCCTATGTGTTCAACAACTCGGATCACGCAGCCAATTTGTTCTCCCTGGCTGAATTCGGGAACATCTATACCCGGATCAACAATCCCACCAATGACATCCTGGAGCAGCGCCTGGCCGCCCTGGAAGGAGGCATTGCCTCCGTGGTGACTGCCTCCGGGACGGCTGCGATCAATACGGCACTCCTGGTGCTGTTGAAGGCCGGAGACCATATCGTGGCCTCCAACAGCCTGTATGGGGGTACCTATAACCTGTTGAGTGTGACCCTGCCCCGTCTCGGGATCACCACCACCTTTGTGGACCCCTCCGATCCTGAGAATTTTGGCAGGGCCGTGCAGGAGAACACCAGGGCCATCTTCGTGGAGTCACTGGGAAATCCCAAACTGGATGTGCTCGACCTCAAAGCCATTTCTTCCCAGGCCAAAAAAGCGCGTATCCCCTTTATCGTGGACAATACTGTGGCCACCCCGGCCCTGCTGAACCCCATAGAGCACGGGGCGAACATCGTGATCCATTCCCTTACCAAATACATTAACGGGAATGGTACTGCCCTGGGCGGGGCCATCATCGATGCGGGTACGTTCGACTGGTCTAGCGGAAAATTCCCGGAATTCACGGAACCCTCCCCGGGATACCATGGCCTGGTGTATCACGAGGCATTAGGGCCGGCGGCCTTTATCGCCAAGGTACGCATAGAGGGACTGAGGGATCACGGTGCCTGCCTGAGTCCGTTCAACGCCTTCCAGATCCTGCAGGGATTGGAAACCCTCGAGGTCCGAATCAAAAAGCACAGTGAAAATGCCCTGGCCCTTGCCCAATGGCTCGAATCCCGAAAAGAAGTGAGCTGGGTGAATTACCCCGGTCTGAAAAACAGTCCGTATTACCCCCTCGCAGAGGCTTACCTCCCTAAAGGTCAGAGCGGAATCCTTACCTTTGGAGTGAAAGGGGGATATGAGTCAGCTAAAAAGATCGCTGATCAGACTGAGGTCTTTTCCCTTTTGGCGAATATAGGAGATACCAAGTCCCTCATCATCCACCCGGCGAGTACAACTCACCAGCAACTGGATGACGAGGCACAGCTCACCACCGGGGTGACCAAGGACCTGATCAGGTTGTCAGTGGGGCTGGAAGACCTGAAGGATCTGACGGCAGACCTGGAGCAGGCTTTTGCTGCTATAGACAGATCTGTGTTGGCCTAATCAAAATACCGAATTCATGAGTGAAAAAAAGGAGAAGGACAGGGTTCTGGACACGGGCATAAAACAAAGGGTTGTGCCTGGCCTGGAACAGATGAGCATCCCCGGATTCACTACCTTTAGTGGTGCCTCCCAGGATATCCTCTTGTCTTACCAGGTCTTCGGCAAACCCCTGCACTCGGCTCCCGTGGTCCTTGTTAATCACGCCCTCACGGGCAATTCGAATGTGGCAGGACCCGATGGATGGTGGCAAGATCTGGTAGGGGATGGGAAGTGCATCGATACTCAAAGGTATACAGTACTCTCATTCAATATTCCCGGAAACGGCTATGACGGATTCCTGATTGAGAATTACCGGGACTTCGTGGCCGTGGATATGGCCAGGATCTTCCTCCTGGGACTCGAATTGCTGGGCGTACAGAAACTCTTTGCCATCATCGGAGGTTCCCTTGGCGGAGGGATCGCGTGGGAAATGGCTGCTCTCAACCCGGAGATCACTACCCATCTCATCCCCGTGGCGTCCGACTGGAAATCGACAGACTGGCTCATCGCCAACTGCCAGATACAGGAACAATTCCTCGTCAATTCCAAGAACCCCGTACATGATGCCCGCATGCACGCCATGTTGTGTTACCGTACCCCGGAATCCTTCAAGGCGCGTTTTCAGAGGAGCACGAATGAAGAACTGAAGCTGTTCAACGTGGAGAGCTGGCTGATACATCACGGACGAAAACTTCAGGAAAGGTTCCAGCTATCGGCCTACAAGCTGACCAACCAGTTGCTGAAGACCATCGATATCACCCGGGGTGGAGAGGAGGCTTTCAGGAGATTGCAGCAAAGTGATACCAACATACACATCATCGGCGTGGATTCGGATCTGTTCTTTTCTGCGAGTGAGAACAAGGACACTTACAAACAGATCGCCCAGGCAAGGAGCAATGTGACCTATGGGGAGATCAAATCCCTGCACGGCCACGACGCCTTTCTCATAGAATACGAACAGATGGCCCAGTTACTGGAGCCCATCTTTGACGAGGACAGGGCCCAGCGGAGATTCAAGGTTCTTAAATTCGGCGGCAGGTCCCTGGCCAACGGGGAGGGGATCGAAAGGGTCCTCGATATCGTGGTATCAAAGGTCAGGGAAGGCGAAAAGATAGCCGTGGTCGTCTCCGCGAGGGAGGAAGCCACGAACCAGCTTCTGGCGATTCTCGACCTGGCAGCAGGCAGAAAGGACTACAAGAAGGAATTTGAAATTTTCGAAGCCTACCAAAGACACAGTTTTAGGAATGTGGACCTTTCGGAACAGTTCAGTGAGCTGGTACAACTCCTTGAGGGGGTATCCCTCCTGGGGGATTACAGCCCAAAGATCCGGGACCAGGTACTCGCCATAGGCGAACTCATTTCCACAAAACTGATCACGAAATTGCTCATCGGGAAAGGGATCAATGCCAGCTGGGTAGATTCCAGAAAGGTCTTTGTGACCGATGACCGTTTCGGGGATGCCACTGTCCTGGAAGAAGTGTCCAGAGGCCGTTTACTCGAACTGTTCGGAACGCTCCAGCGGGATGTGACCACGGTCATCCCTGGATTTATCGGGGCAACCCGGAAGGGGGAAACGACCACGCTTGGCAGGAATGGAAGCAATTATACGGCCGCCTTGCTCGCCAACTTTCTGGATGCAGAGGAACTTCAGAACTACACCCATGTAGACGGGATCTATACCGCAGATCCCAGGTGGGTCCCTGAAGCGAAACGCATAGACAGGCTTTCCTATGAAGAGGCCAATGAACTGGCCAATTTTGGGGCCACCATCCTGCATGCAAAAACGATCATTCCCTTGTTGGAGAAGAATATCCCCCTGCGCATCCTCAATACCTTTAATCCGGGGAACGAGGGAACCCTCATCAGCGCAAAATCAAATGGAGAAGGGATCCGTTCCCTCTCCGTCCTGGAAAATGAGGCCCTTGTGAACCTGGAAGGCAGAGGCCTGCTGGGAAAGGTTGGAGTGGATGCCAGGATCTTCAGGGCGCTGAGCAGGCACAACATCAGCGTGAGCATCATATCCCAGGGATCATCCGAAAGGGGTATCGGCTTGCTGGTAGGTGCCGGGAAGGCAGAGACCGCCCGCCGAGCCCTGGTGGAAGAGTTTGAATCCGACTTTGAATCCAAAGATATCAATACCATTACCATCGTAAAGGACGTCTCGGTGATCTCCATCATTGGGCAGGACCTGAGCACTTTCCACAAACCGTTCAACGCCCTGATCAAGAATCAGATCATCCCGCTTCTGTTCAACAATACCGTTACGGGCAAGAATATCAGCCTGGTAGTGAGGAAAGGGGATCTGCACAAGGCACTCAACGTGATGCACGGACAGATCTTCGGCGTCAGTAAACATATCAACCTGGCCATTTTTGGTCACGGGAATGTCGGGGGAACCCTGCTAGACCAGGTGGTTGGGGCCAGTGCTTCCATAGCGAAGCGGAAAGGGATACAGCTCAGGGTATTTGCCCTGGGGAATTCAAAGACCCTCCTGCTGGACAGGGAAGGGATCGGACCTGACTGGAAGAAGGAGATGAAAGAGAAGGGAAAGGCGTATTCGCTGAGTGACGTCTTTGATTTTGCCAGGGAACACCACCTGGAGAACCTGATCGCGGTAGACAACACAGCCAGCGAGGATTTTGTAGCCCATTATTTTGACTTCATCGAGAATGGATTCGACCTCGTTTCGTCCAACAAGATCGCGAATACCCTCGGTTATGATTATTACCATCTGCTCAGGGAGGAATTGAATCGTTTTCAAAAGCAATACCTCTACGAGACCAATGTTGGGGCAGGACTTCCCCTGATAGATACGATCAAGCTACTTCATCTTTCCGGTGAGAACATCACACGTATAAAGGGGATCTTTTCGGGTTCACTGAGTTATATCTTCAACACCTTTTCCGAAGGGGAACGGCTATTCTCAGAGGTGGTGGAAGATGCGGTAAAACAGGGATTTACGGAACCTGACCCCAGGGAGGATCTATCGGGGATGGATGTGGGCAGGAAATTGCTGATCCTCGCCCGGGAACTCGAATTGCAGAATGAGATCTCGGACGTGCGTGTGGAAAACCTGATCCCGGAAGAGATGAGGAGTCTCAGCCCGGAAGAGTTTAAGGGTCGATTGACAGAACTCGACCCCCTGATGGATACGAGAAAAGAAGCGTTGCCTCCGGGGAAGGTACTCAGGTATATAGGCGATCTGTACGGCGATCTGCAACGGGATAAGGGGGTGCTGGAGGTAAAACTCGTGGAGGTCGACCGGGAGAGCAGCCTGGGCCAGGTAAAAGGGTCGGATTCCATTATAGAGATCTACACCGAGTCTTATGGAGAAAACCCTATCGTCATCCAGGGAGCCGGTGCAGGAGCAGCCGTGACGGCGAGGGGGGTCTTCGGAGATATTCTGAGAATCGCTGAAAGAATCTGAGGTTTGTCTAAATTGGCACTATGAAAAAAAAGAGGAAGGAATTTGAGACAGAGGCCATCAGAACACAGATCGAACGTTCCCAGTTCCTGGAGCATTCGAGTCCGGTCTACATGACCTCCAGTTTTGTCTTTGAGGATGCCGAGGATATGCGGGCATCCTTTGCGGAAGAAAAGGACAGGAATATCTATTCCCGCTACGCCAATCCCAACTGTACGGAATTCATCGAGAAGGTCTGTAAGATGGAGGGAGCAGAGTCGGGATTTGCCTTTGCATCCGGGATGGCGGCAGTGTTCTCAACTTTTGCGGCCCTGCTCGACAGCGGGGACCATATCCTCTCTGCCCGGAACGTATTTGGTTCAACACACACGCTGTTTACACAGTTCTTTCCCAAATGGCAGATCTCGCACAGCTATTTCCGGATTGATGATCTGGACGGGGCTGAGGAGCTGATCACCCCCAGGACAAGGATCCTTTATGCCGAGTCGCCTACCAACCCAGGAGTGGATCTGGTAGACCTGGAGAAACTGGGAAAGATCGCAAAAAAGCACGATCTCATTTTCGTGGTCGACAATTGTTTTGCCTCTCCCTATTTGCAGCAACCTATCAGATTCGGCGCGGATCTGGTCATCCATTCGGGCACTAAACTGATGGATGGGCAGGGCAGGGTCCTGGCAGGGATCACAGTTGGCAGGGACGATCTCATAGACAGGATCTATCGTTTCTCCCGGATAACAGGCCCGGCCCTGTCTCCCTTTAATGCCTGGATCCTCTCCAAAAGTTTGGAAACACTTGCCCTCAGGGTAGAGAAGCATTGCAGCAATGCCCTGGAGGTCGCCCGCTATCTCGAGGGGCATCCAAAAGTGAACTGGGTAAAATACCCCTTCCTGCCCTCGCATCCGCAGTATGATCTTGCAAGAAGGCAAATGAAAGCGGGCGGATGTGTAGTGGCCTTTGAGGTAAAAGGTGGGCTGGAAGCAGGGCGTTCCTTTTTTGACGGCATCGAAATGCTCTCACTTTCTGCAAACCTCGGGGATTCCAGGAGCATCGTGACCCATCCAGCATCGACTACCCACAGCAAGCTTACGGAGGAAGAACGGCTTGAAAGCGGGATTACCCCGGGCATGGTGCGGATCTCGGTAGGCCTGGAACACGTGAATGATATCATTGCCGATATTTCCCTGTCTCTGGAGAAGATTTCCTGAAGGCTCGTATCCTGCTTTTCCCTATCTTAGTACTATGCTTTCCAAAAAGACCAAGTACGGTTTGAAGGCCCTGACCTATCTCGCCAGGCAAAAGACAAAGGAACCGATCGCAATTGCGGAGATCGCGAAGCACGAGAATATCTCCCAGAAGTTTCTGGAGAATATCCTGCTCAGTTTGCGATCCACGGGATTTCTCGGATCCAAAAAGGGAAAGGGCGGAGGATATTACCTGATCAAGGACCCCTCGGAGATTCCCATGACCACGGTAATGAGGGTTTTGGAAGGTCCTATAGCAATGGTCTCTTGTGTCAGCCTGAATTTTTACGAGAAATGTGACGACTGCCCGGATGAACAATCCTGTTCCGTTCACAGGCTGATGCTGAAGGTCCGGGACAGCAACCTGGAGGTTTATCGAAATACCTCCCTGTCCGACCTGCTGGCCAGGTAGATATTCTCAATTATCAGCACTTTTTTTTGGACAATTCACGATGAACCTGCAGAAAAATTGTTAATCTATAAAATCTATAGGATAAAAAGATGAAATATGGTGCAAAAGCGCTCTAATTTGTAATAAAATTTTATTTTTGATTATTCTACTAAAACGATAGGGATTATAATATTAAAGGAACAGGTTGTATGAAATTCACAGATCAACACCTCAAACACCTAAATGCACAGTTCAGGGGAATACCGACAGAAGAGATCATAGGGTGGGCCCTTGACTATGCGCGCAGGCCTGTCGTGACCACGAATTTTGGTCCTTTTTCTTCTTCTATTCTCCATGCGGTCACTTCCGTCAGGAAGGATGTGCCTGTAATTTGGTGTGATACGGGCTATAATACTCGGGCTACCTATGCACATGCGGAGGAAGTCATCAATGCCCTTGAACTCAATATGAGGATCTATGTGCCCAGGCAAACCAAGGCCAGAAGGGATGTGCTTATGGGTGTTCCGGAAATTGAGGATCCCCTGCACAAGGAGTTCACCTGGCAGGTAAAGCTGGAACCTTTTAGAAGAGCCATGCAGGATCACGAGCCCGATGTCTGGTTCACCAATATCAGGAAAGGGCAGACCCCGTTTCGGGACACTCTCGATATCCTGAGCCTGAGCAAGGACGGAATCCTGAAGGTGAGCCCCTTTTATCACTTCAGCGATATGCAATTGACCGCATATCTCAAGCAGTATGATCTTTCAAATGAACGTGATTACTACGATCCCACCAAAGTACTGCAACACCGTGAATGCGGAATACACCTGTAAATAGAAGCCTACGTTTTTGGGGAGCGCGCACATTAATAACCTATATAAATAATAGGATAAATAGGATATGAGAAGTTTCAGGACGGAAATAGAGAATCCATTGGTAGAGAAGGATATCCTCGAACTGGAAGCCAAGATCAGGGCGTACAAGGAAGGTGATATCCATGAGGAGAAATTCAGGAGCCTTCGGCTGGCCAGGGGAGTCTACGGTCAGCGTCAACCCGGCGTCCAAATGGTGAGGATCAAGATCCCGTACGGCAAATTGAGCTCTGAACAACTGCTGAGGATCTCCGATGTGGCTGATGAATATTCCACAGGAAGGCTGCACATTACCACCCGCCAGGATATACAGATCCACCATGTGGACCTGGAAAGGACACCGGAACTTTGGGCGGAACTCGAAAAAGATCAGGTGACCTTGCGGGAAGCATGCGGAAATACAGTACGAAATGTCACAGCCAGTGAATTGGCAGGGATAGACCCGGAGGAAGCCTTCGATGTCTCTCCCTATGCCCAGGCACTTTTTGAGTATTTTCTCAGGAATCCCATAGGTCAGGAATTAGGTCGGAAATTCAAGGTATCCTTCTCTTCGTCGGAGAGGGATACCGGTCTTTCCTATATGCATGACCTGGGCTTTATCGCAAAACGGAACGCCGGAATAGATGGATTCAAGGTGATGATCGGGGGTGGACTGGGTTCTCAGCCCCGGCAGGCAGATGTGCTCTATGAATTTCTGGAAGCAGACAGGATCATCCCCCTGATGGAAGCTGTTTTGAGGGTATTCGACAGATATGGGGAACGCAAGGTCAGAGGCCGGGCCAGAATGAAGTTTTTATTAAAGGACATAGGGCTCGACACATTCAGGGATCTCCTGAGTCAAGAGGGCAGGGCAGTACCTGATACTTGCCTGGATATCGATGCCAAGGGTGGAATTACTGATAATTTCGTTCAGGAAAATCCTCCTGAGGTAAGGATAAGTGACCCTGTAAAATATGGGATTTGGAAAAAGACAAATGTGATCAGCCAGAAACAAGATGGTTTTGTCGCCATCGGTATTAAAGTTTTTCTGGGGGATTTTTATACCGATAAGGCCAGACTCTTGGCAAAGCTTGTAAACACCTATGCCAGGGGTGAATTCAGGCTGACACTGAGGCAGAATATCCTGATCCCGCATGTTCCGGAAAATTCCCTTCCTTTTTTTTACAGGGAGTTGGAGCTCCTGGGATTTGCTGAACCGGGGTATAACTCGGCCGCAGATATCACAGCCTGCCCGGGTACGGATACCTGCAATCTGGGGATCGCCAGCAGCACCGGTATCGCCACGGAACTCGAGCGTATCATCAAGAAAGAATATCCTGAGTACGTCAGCAATACGGATGTAGTCATCAAGATCAGCGGTTGTATGAATGCCTGCGGGCAGCACAGCATGGCCCATATCGGCTTCCAGGGGATGTCCATCAGAACTCCGGATAAACGGGTTGCCCCTGCTTTGCAGGTGTTGCTCGGCGGCGGAAACCTGGGCAACGGACATGGGGTCTTTGCAGACAAGGTCTGTAAGATCCCCAGCAAAAGGGGCCCACTGGCCCTGAGGCGGATCCTGGACGATTACCGGGAGAATGGTCAGGGACGGCCATATCATTTGTATTATGCCGAGAATGGACAAATGTATTTTTATGATCTGTTAAAGCCCCTGTTGGATACGGATGATCTTCAGGATAGTGATTTTGTGGATTGGGGAGCCTCTGCACGGTATGAAAAAGCGATCGGGATAGGCGAATGTGCAGGGGTTATCATAGACCTGGTCTCTACCCTTTTTCTGGAGAGTGAAGAAAAGCTTGAACAGGCACGGATTTCCCTGGAAGAGGGCAAATGGGCTGCGAGCATATACCATTCTTACAGTGCATTTGTCAACACCGCAAAGGCTTTGCTCACTGCGGAAGAAGTGAATACAAACACGCATATTGGGATTATCAGGGACTTCGACTCCG
Source organism: Muriicola sp. (assembly GCA_041628355.1). Taxonomy (GTDB): domain Bacteria; phylum Bacteroidota; class Bacteroidia; order Flavobacteriales; family Flavobacteriaceae; genus Muriicola. The sequence continues at coordinate 9,788 of JBFKPJ010000022.1, forward strand.
GTTTTATCAAATCCGGAAAGATCAGATGGTCAGAATCCTTTGAGGAGAGGGTCCTTAAAATAAACAGAGAGTCACCGGGAGCTCACTTTGCCCACTCCTATTGGGTGGAAGCAGGTGAATTCCTCAAGATAGTGAAGGATTACAGGGAAAAGGAACTCGCTCATGCTTAAACAGTCAAAATTGACACTCATAGGTGCAGGACCCGGTGACCCCGATCTGATTACGCTAAAAGGAGTCAAGGCGCTCCAACTGGCAGATGTCGTGCTCTATGATGCCCTGGTCCATCCTGCTTTGCTGGACCATGCTCCCAAAGCAGAACATATTTTTGTGGGGAAAAGAAAGGGATGTTATGCCTATCAGCAGTATCAGATCAACGAATTGATCGTAAGCAGGGCTCATACTCACGGGCACGTAGTGCGTCTCAAGGGGGGTGATCCTTTCGTTTTTGGGAGGGGGTCCGAGGAAATTGAATACGCCTCCGGTCATGGGATCGCCGTTAGCGTGATCCCGGGTATCTCTTCCTGCATCGCAGTGCCCTCTTCCGCTGATATCCCGGTGACAAAAAGGGGCGTATCAAAAAGCTTCTGGGTGATCACTGCGACCACGAAAGAACACGAACTCTGTCGTGATATCGCACTCGCAGCTCAGTCATCCGCTACGGTCGTGATCCTGATGGGAATGTCCAAATTAAAAGAGATCGTTCAGATTTATACCCGTGAGGGAAGATCCCTGATGCCGGTGGCTGTTATCCAGAACGGGACACTCCCGGATGAAAAGATCGGGATTGGGACCGTGGGCAGTATCCTCGGTGTGGTTGAAAAAGAAGGACTGAGCAACCCGGCAATCATCGTGATAGGCGATGTGGTACATTCGAGGCAACAACTTTATAAAATCCGCTCTGAGGCGGCAACCCGAGTTTTAATCTAATGGAACAAAACAACCTCTATCCCATATTCCTGAAGACATGCCAGCTGAACATCCTGATAGTTGGGGGTGGATTCGTCGCTGAAGAGAAATTGCATTTTTTATTGAAATCGAGCCCTGAAGCCCGTGTGACCATGGTCGCCCCATTTTTCAGGGAAGGAACATTGGAAGTCGCCAGAGACCGCGATGTCAGTTTCATCACGGATCTTTACAATTCCAATTATCTCGATGGGCGCCACCTGGTGATCGCCACAACAGATGACCCACAGGTAAACCGTCAGGTATTCGAAGATTGCAGGAAACACCGGATCCTTGTCAATGTAGCAGATACCCCCTCACTTTGTGATTTCTATATGGGCGGGATCGTCACCAAGGGACATGTCAAGATCGCCATTTCTACCAATGGAAAATCTCCCACTACAGCAAAGCGCCTGAGACAATTCTTCGAGGCGATCCTCCCTGATGACATCAGCCTTTTGGTAGAGAATCTAAACAGGTACAGAAATAAATTGCAAGGCTCGTTTGAAGACAAAGTATCCAGGATGAACGACATCACCAGGCCTCTTGTGGAGGAGGATCAGAGGATTCGATAATTCTGTTTTTTGAGCCCACAGGTAAATAATAGATCATACCCACATGGAGATCTCCTTAAAAAACGGACTATTTCCTTGTAAATGATCCTCAAGTGAACTTTCTTTGCCTGAGTTCATTATCACACTGAAACTGTTATCAAGAAAGGTGGAGGGACTAGACCCACTGAAACCTTAGCAACCCTTTAGTCCTTAAAGAAGGTGCTACATTCTATCCCGGTAATTCGGGACAGATAACGACCCATAGGGTACGACCCTTTTTCCATCTCTTGATCTTATTTTCAGCGGCCTTTTTCACAGGTCAATTCATTTTATTAGATTCTTGTACAGATATGGTCAGGATTGAGGACATAATACAGAAAAGGATACTGGTGCTGGATGGCGCCATGGGGACCATGTTGCAGCGATACGGATTCACGGAAGCCGATTTCCGGGGAGAGCGGTTTCGGGATTGGCCCTATCCGCTTCAGGGAAACAATGATCTTCTCTCCCTGACTCAGCCGGAGGCCATACGCGAGGTCCACCGACAGTATTTCGAAGCGGGTGCCGATATCGTGGAGACCAATACCTTTTCCGCCACCTCAGTGGCCATGGCGGATTACCACCTGGAGGAATTCGTGTACGAGATGAACCGGGAATCTGCCAGGATCGCCAGGGAAGTAGCCGACGAATTTACGGCCAGGGAACCCGAAAAACCCCGTTTTGTGGCCGGCAGTATTGGGCCTACGAACAAGACGGCGAGTATGTCACCCGATGTAAACGATCCCGGCTTCAGGGCAATTTCCTTCGAATCGTTGAGAAAAACCTATTACGAACAAGGGTCGGCCTTGATAGATGGTGGAGTCGATGTCCTGTTGGTCGAGACCATCTTCGATACGCTCAATGCCAAGGCTGCCCTGTTTGCCATTGAAGAACTCAAAGAGGATAAGGGGATATCCGTCCCTGTGATGATCAGCGGAACGATCACGGATGCCTCGGGAAGGACCCTTTCAGGCCAGACGGCAGAGGCCTTCCTGATCTCCGTATCCCACATTCCCTTCCTTTCAGTTGGGCTGAATTGCGCCCTGGGTGCAAAACAGCTGGTGCCTTATTTGCAGGTCCTCTCAGCGCGTACGGATTTTCCCCTGTCGGCACATCCCAATGCAGGGTTGCCCAATGCTTTCGGGGAATACGATCAAAGTCCGGCCGAAATGGCCTCCCAGATCCGGGAATACCTGGAGAAAGGGCTGGTCAACATCGTGGGGGGATGTTGTGGCTCTACCCCGGAACATATCCATGCGATCGCGACCATGGCCAAGGAGTATCAACCCAGAAAATGTTCAATTCCGGCGTGAAGAAATCAGCCTCACATAAGATCGGTGCCACTCCCCTTGAGAAAGGGAAGGGAGCTGCGGGTTTCAGGCCTATGAAACTTTCCGGTCTGGAACCCCTGGTGATCACCCCGGAAAGCAATTTCGTCAATATAGGGGAGCGCACCAATGTGGCCGGTTCCCGAAAATTCCTTCGCCTGGTCAAAGAAGGCCAATTTGAGGAGGCTGTCGAGATCGCCAGGCAGCAGGTGGAAGGAGGTGCCCAGATCATCGATGTCAACATGGACGACGGACTTATAGACGGGAAGGAAGCCATGGTCAGGTACCTCAACCTCCTCATGGCCGAACCCGACATTGCACGAGTACCTGTCATGATCGACAGTTCCAAATGGGAGATCCTCGAAGCCGGCCTCCGGGTGGTACAGGGGAAATGCGTGGTGAATTCCATCAGTTTAAAGGAAGGTGAGGAAGAATTCATCAGGCAGGCCAGACTGATCAGGCGTTACGGGGCAGCCGTCATTGTCATGGCCTTTGATGAAAAGGGACAGGCCGATACGTACGAACGTCGGATCGAGATCGCTAAAAGGTCCTATGACCTCCTCGTGGAGAAAGTGGGTTTTCCGCCGGAGGATATCATCTTTGACCTGAATGTTTTCCCAGTGGCCACCGGTATGGACGAGCACAGGAGGAATGCGGTCGACTTCATAGAAGCCACCCGCTGGGTCCGTCAGAACCTCCCTCACTCCAGTGTCAGCGGCGGGATCAGCAATATTTCCTTCAGTTTCAGGGGGAATAACACCGTAAGGGAGGCCATGCATTCCGTCTTCTTATTCCATGCCATCAAAGCCGGGATGAATATGGGGATCGTGAACCCAACCTTACTGGAAGTATATGACGACATCCCCAAAGACCTGCTGGAATACGTGGAGGATGTGATCCTGAACCGAAGGGCGGATGCGACCGAGCGGTTGCTCGAATTCGCAGAAAAGGTGGTTGGGAGGGCCAGGCAAAACCAAAAGGATCTCAGTTGGCGTGATCAACCCCTGCAGGATCGAATCACCCGTGCCCTGGTCAAGGGAATAGACGAATTCATCGAAGCCGATGTGGAAGAGGCGAGACAGGGGGTCCCTGAACCTATTGAGGTCATAGAGGGCTACCTGATGAACGGAATGAATGTGGTAGGGGACCTCTTCGGCAGCGGTAAGATGTTTCTGCCCCAGGTGGTGAAGTCTGCCCGGGTCATGAAAAAGGCGGTGGCCTACCTCACCCCTTTTATAGAAGCCTCCAAGGAAGCTAACCGAAGGGGAACGGCCGGGAAGATCCTTATGGCCACTGTGAAAGGGGATGTACACGATATCGGTAAGAATATCGTGAGCGTGGTACTGGCGTGCAACAACTACGAGATCGTAGACCTTGGGGTGATGGTCCCCCCGGAAAAGATCATACAGAAAGCGAGGGAGCACGAGGTGGACGTGATCGGCTTAAGCGGACTGATCACACCCTCCTTGGATGAGATGGTCTTCCTGGCCAAGGAAATGGAACGGCAACAGTTCCGGGTGCCCCTCCTCATCGGCGGGGCCACCACGAGCAAGGCCCATACGGCAGTGAAGATAGATCCGGAATACAAGGCCGGGGTGGTGCATGTGAACGACGCATCCCGGGCCGTGACCGTTGTAGGGGACCTGCTACAAAAAGAAAAGTCCGAGGCCTATAAGCAGGAAATAAAGTCGGATTACGCCACCTTCCGGGAGAAGTTCCTGGAGAGGGGAAGAAAAAAGGAATACGTAAGCCTCGGGGAAGCGCGGAAGAACAAATTAAAACTTTCCTGGGATCAGGCTGAGATCGTGGAGCCCAGGACCATGGGAAGACAGGTCATAGAAGACATGGACCTGAATTTGCTGAGGCCATTTATCGACTGGACACCCTTTTTCAGGAGCTGGGACCTGCACGGCAGATACCCGGAGATTCTCAGGGATAAAGTGGTGGGAGAACAAGCCACAGGTTTGTTTGCGGATGCTCAAAAGATGCTGGACACCCTTATTGAGGAAAAAGCGCTGACGGCAAAAGCGGTCTTCGGGATATTTCCCGCGAACTCGGTTGATGAAGATGATATTGAGGTGTCTGTTGGCGAGGACAAGGGATCCAGGATATTCAGGACCCTCAGGCAGCAGGCGAAAAAGAAGGAGGGGGTTCCTCATTTGGCCCTCTCAGACTTTATCGCCCCCAAAGAAAGCGGAATTCGTGACTATATGGGATGTTTTTGCGTAACCGCCGGATTTGGTACAGACCAGTGGGTGCAGCGGTACGAAAACGCCCTGGACGATTACAATGCGATCATGGTAAAGGCCCTGGCAGACCGCCTTGCGGAGGCCTTTGCCGAATACCTGCACAGGGAGGTCAGGACCGCATTCTGGGGATACGCCAAAGGAGAAGGACTGACGAACGACCAGCTTATCAGGGAGGCTTACCAGGGGATCCGGCCTGCACCTGGATATCCGGCCTGTCCGGACCACCTGGAGAAGAAGACCATATGGGAGATCCTCGAAGTAGAAGAAATGATCGGGGTGAAGCTTACGGAAAGCCTGGCCATGTACCCTGCTGCGAGCGTAAGCGGCTACTATTTTGCCCACCCTGAATCCCGTTATTTCGGTTTGGGTAAGATCACCGCTGAGCAGTTGGAGGACTATGCCCGGAGAAAGGGAATTGACCTGGAAACAGCCAGGAAATGGCTGGCGCCCAACCTGGCAGAAGCGTAAGAATAAAAAAAATGAAAGTAACAGAACACATAGCGAATGCAAAAGGGAAAACCTTGTTTTCCTTTGAGATCATCCCGCCTGTCAAAGGCAGGAGTATCAGGGAATTATACAACAATATCGATCCCCTCATGGAATTTAACCCTCCCTTTGTGGATGTGACCACCTCCAGGGAGGAATACGTGTATATAGACCGGGATGGGCTCCTGGACAGGAAGCTCACCCGTATGCGACCGGGAACGGTGGGGATCTGCGCTTCCATCAAACACAAGTACGATGTGGATACCATTCCACATGTGCTCTGTGGTGGCTTTACCAGGGAGGAGACGGAATACCTGCTGGTGGACTGCCACTACCTGGGCATTGACAACGTCATGGCCCTAAGGGGTGACGCCATGAAGGAAGAGAAGTACTTCGAGCCTACGCCCGGAGGCCACCAGTATGCATCGGACCTGGTCACCCAGATCCACAACCTCAACTCGGGTCATTACCTCCACGAGGTGATTGAAACGGATAACTGCTCCGACTTCTGCATCGGGGTGGCCGGGTATCCGGAAAAACACATGGAAGCCCCTTCCATGAAGACCGATCTGAAATGGCTCAAGAAGAAGGTGGACCTGGGAGCTGATTACATCGTTACCCAGATGTTCTTCGACAACCAAAAGTTCTTCGATTTTGTCAGAGCAGCGCGGGAAATAGGCATCGACGTGCCCATCATTCCGGGGATCAAACCCGTGGCCGTAAAGCGTCACCTGCACCTGCTTCCCCAGGTTTTCAGGATCGACCTTCCCCAGGACCTGATCGATGCGGTGGAGAAATGCAAGGATAACAAGGCAGTAAGGCAGGTGGGCATTGAATGGGCCATCGCCCAGTCCAGGGAACTCAAAGAAGCTGGGGTGCCTGTCCTGCATTACTATTCCATGGGGAAAAGCGACAATATCCGGGAGATCGCCAGTGCCGTATTTTAAAGGGGTCTATTAAAAGAGCGATGAAAAGGCCTTCGGTCGAATAATTCCTATTTTTGCCCCTGCATGAGGACATGGATCTTTGTTATTTGCCTGCTGTGTTGCAGAGGCGCCGTCTCCCAGGAGGGAGAAACACCGGAGTTGTGGACACTGGACGCCACCCCCTTCTACGGTTCGATCCTCCTGCACAACACGGATATTTCCCACCTGATCAGTGAACATCCCTCAGGGGTCATCCTCGGGCTGAGCAAGCAGACCTTCGGTCACGAAGGATGGGAGGCCGCATTCAATTATCCGGACACGGGGATCTCCCTGGTCTACCAGGACATGAACAACCGTACCCTGGGGATCAACCTGGGGGTATACCTGCATTACAACTTCTACCTTCTCAGGCGGAATCTCCAGTTCCGCATAGGGCAGGGGATCGCATATAATTCCAACCCCTATGACAAGGAGGAGAATTTCAGGAACAATGCCTACGGGACCCACCTGATGAGTTCTACCTTTCTGGTGCTCAATTACCTAAAACCTCAGCTATTTAAAAACCTGGGGGTAAAAGCGGGCATTTCCCTCATTCACTATTCCAATGCCAATGTGAAAGCACCGAATACGTCTACTAATACCTTTGCATTCAACGCAGGGTTGGTGTACGACCTGGAAGGAGAGCGTACCACGGAATTCATGGTGCCTGAGCGGACAGAGGTAGAAGAACCGGTCAGGCTAAACCTGGTCCTCAGGAGCGGGATCAACGAAAGCGATGTGATCAATTCAGGCCAGTTCCCCTTCTATATACTATCGGCTTATGCAGACAAAAGGCTGGGCAGGCTAAGCGCTGTTCAGCTGGGTTCTGAACTCTTTTTTTCGAATTTTCTGAAAGAACTGATCCGGTTTCAGGCGGTCTCTTTCCCGGAACTGGACGTGGATCCGGACGCGGATTTCAAGAGGGTGGGGATCTTCCTGGGACACGAATTGTTTGTCCACAAGATCAGCGTGATCACCCAGCTGGGCTACTATCTGTACTATCCTTTCGATTTCGAGGGGCGGGTGTACAACCGGGTGGGTGTAAAACGCTACTTTGGGGATCGCTGGTTCGCGGCCCTGAGCCTTAAATCGCATGCGGCCAAGGCAGAGGCTCTCGAACTGGGAATAGGGATCAGGCTATAAACGGATGAGGAAATGATAAGGAAATGGCATTCTTTTTTGATCATCGCCTGTTCAGGCTTTCTGTTCTGGGGCTGCAACGGGGAGAACGTCCCTGATTGTTTCCAGAACGCAGGAGATATCACCAGGGAGGAGGTAGTCCTCCCGGCCTTCCGAAAGATCACTGTTTTTGAAGGGATACAGCTGATCCTGTCCTCCGGGGCCGAACAGCAGGTCATCATTGAAACGGGGGAGTTCCTGAGAAAGGAGGTCACAGCAGCGGTGGAAGGAGACAGGCTGATAATCAGGAACGGCAATACATGCAACCTTTTCAGGGAATACGGGATCACCAGGGTCTTTGTGACCTCCCCGGACCTCGATGAGGTTCGCAGCAGCACGGGATGGACGGTCAGCAGTGAGGGGGTCCTGGATTTCGCGAATCTCGCACTTATCTCCGAGAGTTTCAACAACCCCGAAACGGAGACCACAGACGGGTCCTTTGACCTGGAGGTGGACGCCCAGCAGATCAGCATCGTCGCCAACGGGATCGCGTACTTCAGGCTCCGTGGGGCTTCTCAGCGATTCAATGCGACCATTGCGGCGGGAGACTCCAGGATAGAGGCCGAAGACCTCCTGGCCCAGGATGTTAACATCAACCACAGGGGGAGCAATGACATCCTGGTCAATCCGCAGGCAAGCCTGAACGGAGTGATCCGTGGCACGGGGGATGTGCTGAGTTATAACCGGCCCGATTCGGTTTCCGTGGATATACTGTATAAGGGGAGGCTGATCTTTATCGATTAAAAATGGGGGCTCTCAAAGACTTTTTCAGATCGATTTTCGGGAGGAGCGCTGCCGGTGCAGATTACCGGAAGCTTACCATCTTCCAGGGGCTTGTGGAGGAAGGAAAAGTACCCGGGATTGCTCTGACCGTTTTGCACAGAGGGAGGATCCTGATCCAAGAGGGCTTCGGCTATGCGGATCTGGATCGAAAAACCCCTGTGGACCCCCGTAAGACCTATTTCAGGATCGCCAGTGCGTCCAAGCCCATTGCGGCCACGGCCCTGGCCGGGATGGTAGCCGATGGGAAGATCGACCTCGATGAGTCCTTCTATACCTATGTTCCCTATTTTCCAGGGAAGGAATTCGACTTCACGATCAGGCAACTTGCAGGTCATACGGCGGGGATCCGGGGATACAGGGGCAAGGAATATGCCCTTAACAGGCCCTACTCCATAAAGGAGAGTCTGGAGATCTTCCGGGACGACCCGCTGCGGTTTGAGCCGGGTACGGAATTCCTCTACAATAGTTTTGACTGGGTACTTATCTCCCTGGCCATGGAAGAGGTAAGCGGGATTCCCTTTGCCCGCTATGTGAGGGAAAAGGTGCTCGACCCATTGGGAATGAACCATACCATGGAAGAAACCCCGGGAAACCTCCCGTATCGGACAACGGCATTTTACACCCGCACCCGTAATGGGTTTCGCCCGGCTGTACCTGTAGACAACCGGTACAAGCTGGCCGGTGGGGGATACCTTTCTACATCGGGCGACCTTGCCAAACTGGGGAAGGCCTGCCTCGAAAATTCACTGGTACCTCCAGGGGTGATGCAGGAATTTTTAACAGCCCAGGCGGTTCGAGGTCAATCCACCTACTACGGCCTGGGGTGGCAGGTGAGCACAGATCCTGAGGGACGGCCCTATGTGGGGCATGTTGGCAATGGGGTAGGGGGATACAGTAACTTTTTGGTATATCCGGAAGAAGAAATGGTCATATCCCTTTTGATCAATTGTTCGGATCCCAAGATCCAGGACTACCTGGATCGACATGTCGTGCCCCTTATACTGAACCGGACAATTATTTGAGGGTTATTGAGTACCTGGCCCTAACCTTATTTGATCGAAATCCTTACCTTTAATTTCCTGCTGGGAATAATCTTTTATTTCCAGGAAGGGTTCATACTAACGCAAAACCCGTACCCGAACATGAAAAGACGAGATTTCCTCAAGAATACCGCCGTTGCCTCTTCCGTTTCCCTTCTTCCATCCGCTATGTGGGCTACCCCCCAGGAAAGCGTACTGCGTACCGCGCATATTGGCGTGGGCGGCATGGGGGCCGAGGACCTCAAATCGATCGCTTCCCACGAGAAGGTCAAAGTGGTCGCTCTCTGTGACGTGGATTCAAAGAACCTCGAGGCCGCCAAACAGATGCATCCCGATGCCCGCGGTTTTGCGGACTACAGGCTGATGTTCTCGGAAATGGCAGATGAGATCGATGCCGTGGTCGTTTCCACCCCTGATCACAGCCATGCCCCGGCAAGTATGCTGGCCATGCAGCTCGATAAACCCGTATACTGTCAAAAACCCCTCGCTCATCACGTATCGGAGGTCAGGGCTATGAAAAAACTGGCAGAAGAAAAGGACCTCATCACACAGATGGGGATACAGGTGCATTCCTTCTACGATTACAAGCTGGCCACCTTGCTGATTCAGTCCGGAATTATTGGAAAAGTTTCTACCGTACATGCCTGGTCTCCCAAGAACTGGGGGTATGACGGGCCACCACCGACAGGCTCGGATCCCGTTCCTGAGAACCTCGACTGGAACCTTTGGCTGGGAACCTCGGCTGACAGGCCCTATAAGGACCAGGTTTACCACCCCATGAACTGGCGCAAGCTGGTGGATTTTGGCTGTGGTACCCTGGGCGATATGGGTGTCCATATCTTCGATACCCCGTATAACGCACTGGAGCTCGACGTACCGTTCACCGTCAGGAACAAATGTCGTAAGCCCAATGGATTTGGCTATCCCGAACAGAATACGGTCACCTATGAATTCCCGGCTACCCCCTATACCTCAGAAACCCTCAAATGGGTTTGGTACGACGGTAAGGGTGCACCTCCGTCCCACAGGGATCTCAAGCTACCCAACAAGGAAAAACTTCCCCTTCAGGGCGCCATGTTCATTGGGGAAAAAGGCCGGCTCCTCCTGCCGCATTTCATGGAACTCCCCAGGCATATCGTGGATGGAAAATACGTGGAGATCGATGTTTCCCCCTTTGTGGCCTCCGGTGAATTGGGCGAGCCCGTCAGGAATTATGCCCAGGAGGGGAATAAACACTATCACCAGTTCGTGGACGCCTGTCTGGGTACCGATACCTGTTCGGCCCCCTTCTCGTACTCGGCCAGACTTACGGAGACCATCCTGCTGGGCGTGATCGCAGGACGCTTTCCCAATAAAAAACTCCACTGGGACAGTGAGAAGGCAAGATTCCGGGAAACAGAAGCGAATGCATTGCTTTCGGGGAATTATCGCGACTTCTGAGTGGAAGGCGACCGAAAATTCATTATCTTAAAAGCTGATGAATAAAGGGTAAAGGATGCCTTACAGAACAATTTGGGAAGAGGACGGGATCAAATGGGAATTTTACGGACAGGTGACTTCGGATGAGATCCGTGAAGCCAATGAGACCTTTTTCAATGACCCCCGATCAGAATCCTCGAGATACCAGATCGTACATACCCTGGATACCCAGGGTGTGGAATGGCGACCTGTGGAGATGGTGGAGATCACCTTCAATGACGTGGCTGCCAGCAAGTCGGGCATGCAGCTCAAATTGGCGTATATCGCCAATAATCCAAAGATCCGGGAAAAGATCGAAAAATACGTGACCATGTCCCGGAACCTCAATACGGATTGGGAGTTCAAGGGGTTTACTGATGAGGAAGCGGCCCGTGAATGGATTGCTGATTACCGAAGCTGACCTGTATTTCAATACCCTGTAGAAGAAGTGCCAACAATCCTTTATATTTTCATGACCTATTAACAGGCATCCTGATATGTAATCCTTATCGGACTATGGCAAACAACAAAATGCTGGTTGACGAACGCCAGCGAGATCTCGGTAATTTTATGGTCGGCCGCCTGCTTCCCTTCAAAGGGAAAAGACAGGTGGGCCCTTTTACCTTTATAGACCATATGGGTCCGGCTGAGCTGGGTCCCGGGAATTATCTCGATGTAAACCAGCACCCCCATATCGGCCTCTCTACCCTGACGTATCTCTTCGAAGGGGAGATCGAACACAGGGACAGCATGGGTTCAGTACAGGTGGTCGCACCCGGGGACGTCGGTTTCATGACCGCGGGAAGGGCTGTGGCCCACACAGAGCGGACACCGGTACACCTTAGGGATGGAAGGCCGCATACCCTGCATGGATACCAGATCTGGGTGGCCCTGCCGAAAGAGAGGGAAGAGATGGATCCGCGGTTCGACTTTTACCCGGCATCCGGCCTGCCACGATGGGAAGAGAATAATTGTGAGATCATAGTGGTCGCGGGTGAAGCCTTTGGCAGGAAATCCCCCCTGGAAGGCTACTCTCCCTTCTTTATGGTCGATATCAAAGCAAACGAAGACACCCAACTGGATCTGGGGAAGAAGATCACGGGGGAAGTTGCCTTTGTGATCGTCCATGGGGAAGTCGTACTGGAAGAAGAACAGGTAGGACAAGGCCAGATGCTGATCAGCAAAACCCGCGAGATGTGCACCATGGATATAAGGAAAGGTACCAGGATCCTCCTCTTTGGGGGAGAACCACTGCCTGAGGAGCGATTCCTTTTGTGGAATTTCGTATCCTCCAGCCGGGAGCGGCTGAAAGAGGCCCGGCAACTGTGGGAGGAAAGGAAATTTCCCCAGGTACCCGGAGATCAGACCTATATCCCGTTTCCGTAGATTATTTGTTTTATATATAGGAATGGAAGCAGGAACCATAACTTTTTTTTCAATGAAGCAGAGCCCTCTGAACGTAATAAAATCATGATCTGCTCGAAATGAAACTCAACACCTTTTTCCTGCTCCTGGCTCTTATCGCGGAGATCCTGGGTACCATAGGCGGTTTTGGATCTTCCGTGTTCTTTGTGCCCCTGGGCAATTTTTATTTTGACTTTTATTCTGTGCTGGGCCTCACAGCCATCTTCCACCTGTCGAGTAACCTGAGCAAGATCTTCCTCTTTAAAAAAGGGCTGAATAAATTCCTGATCCTCTACCTGGGGATCCCATCTGTGGTCTTTGTGATCCTCGGAGGATTCCTTTCCAAATATCTCAATACGTATTTGCTGGAATTCTTGCTGGGAATATTCCTGCTGGGCCTGAGTCTGATTTTCCTGCTCAAAAAGGAACTCATCGTTCTGCCTTCCAAAAAGAACTCCCTCCTCGGCGGGGCTATTTCCGGATTTTCGGCGGGATTACTGGGTACCGGGGGGGCCATCCGGGGGCTGACCATGGCCGCCTTCAACATGGAGAAAAGCGTCTTTATCGCTACCTCTGCCTTTATAGATTTTATGATCGATCTCACACGGACCTTTGTCTATTACGAAAATGGCTACATACACGATCACGACCTGATCTATGTCCCTTTCCTTTTACTCATTGGCATCGTCGGGACCTTCCTCGGAAAGAGGATCCTGAACTATATCCCTCAGGCCAGGTTCAAAACCCTTTCTTTGCTCCTGATCCTGATCATCGGCCTGGTAACCATGGTCAAATTATTCATCGTAAACGGATCGATGGGCTTTTGAATTATAGGATAAGGGAACTTGATCAATGAAGGATTGCAAAATAAAGGAGAAGAATTCTGCTCATATTTATTAATGGCGTTACTCTTTACGGACCGGATACATACTTTTTTTCATACATTAAAGGAAATTTGAGTGATCTGATATGCATATCGGTATTCCAAGGCTCAGGGTTTTAAAGAATAGGTTGTACTCCTACGGGGTTCTTTTTACATTTCTATTATGCCTGATCGCATGTAAATTAGATGTTAAGACCCCTGATAAATCAACGGACGAACCCCAGGGAACCATCGCCTTTGTCACGACCCGGGACGGGAACCGGGAGATCTATTTGATGGACGCCAAAGGAGAAAACCTCAGGAATATCTCAAACAACCCCGCTTTGGATTACGGTCCTTCCTGGTTTCCCGATGGATCTGGCCTGATGGCCTACTCCAACAGGGATGGGAATCCGGAGATCTACCTCTTTGACCTTCGTCGGGATACGGCCATACGGATCACGGATCATCCCGGGAATAATGTGCTGCCGGAAGTGTCCCCAGACGGTAAGGAGGTCGTCTTTATGAGCAACCGCAATGGAAAAAGCCGGTCTGTATTCAAGATGAAGATCAACGGGAGTGACCAGGTTGCCCTGACCGATAATGAGGCATATGAGGAAAGCCCTTCCTGGTCGCCCGATGGCAGGTACATCCTATTCACCCGACAGCTGAGGCAGGAAGGAGACACTACCTATGCGGCCAACGGGGAGATCTTCAGGATGAGGTCGGAT
>JBFKPJ010000023.1:0-23310 GCA_041628355.1 Muriicola sp.
GATGCGATCAATGTGATCCGCAATTCGGCATCCTTGGGAAATTACGCCGGGGCTTTGACGGTAGACGCGCTGACCACAGAAATGCTGAATCAACGCAGGTACTCATTGTGGTGCGAGAATCACAGGATGTTCGACCTGAGGAGGTATAATCTCTCCAATACCCTGCCTATTGACAGGGCCGGGGATCAGATCTTCAACGTGATGCCGATCCCGTTATCGGAAAACGATTAAGGAAAAAAGGCCGCCTTTAATGGCGGCCTTTTTAATTGGATCAGGCGGCGAGTTCCACCTCTTTCTGTGCTTTCGTTTCCGCTTTGCTGGGGCGGAAGTAGAGTTTGATCCGGTATGTGATGTTAAACAATACTGGAACGATGATCAGGGTCAGGAAGGTGGCGATGATCAGGCCGAAGATCACCGTCCAGGCCAGAGGTCCCCAGAAGATCACGTTGTCCCCTCCCACGTAGATCCTGGGATCCCCTGTAGAGAAAAGGGAGAAAAAGTCAATATTCAACCCAACGGCTAGAGGGATAAGTCCGAGTACGGTGGTGACCGCTGTCAGGATCACAGGACGCAGCCTGGCCTTCCCGCCTTTTACAATGGCCTCCGTCACGTATTTCATAGGCAAGAGGTCGTAATCGTCCAGTCCGAGCGCCATTTTCTTACGATCGATCAGGATCTGTGTATAATCCAGCAGGACCACCCCATTGTTCACAACGATTCCCGCAAGGGCGATGATCCCCATCATGGTCATCATGATCACGAAGGGCCATCCCGTGATCATCAGTCCACCAAAAACTCCTATAAAACTCAGGAAGATGGCTGTCATGATGATGGCGGGTTTGGAGATCCCGCCGAACTGGAAGATCAGGATGAGCATGATGAGTCCGAGTCCTGAGAAGAACGCGCCGACCAGGAATTGCATCTGTTTGTTCTGCTCTTCAATCTGACCTGTAAAGTCGAGTTTCACATCCTCGGGCAGGTCCTGGAAATTCTCCATTTCTTTCTGGATCTCAGCCACTATGGCACCGGCATCCGAGAAGCCTGGCTTAAGACCTGAGTATACGGTAACCACCCTTTTATTATCCCGGTGCTTGATTGCGCTGAAGGAGGAGGTGTTTTTCTGACTGGCTACGGCTGAGACTGGGATTTCCTTGATCTGACCCGTGGCCTGGTCCCTGAAGATGATGTTTTGGTTAAAGAGGGCACTTTTGTCATACCTAAGATCTTCTTTAAAACGAACGTTGATATCGTAGTCCTCTCCATCCACCTTGTAAACCCCAGCCTTCTCTCCAAAGAGGGATCGCCTTAGCTGCTGGCCTACCTGACCTACACTAACTCCCAGCGTTCCGGCTTTTTCACGGTCAACTTCCACGTTCATAGAGGGTTTGCCCTTGTTTACATCTATCTTGAGCTCTTCTATCCCGGCGATATTCTTCCGGTTGATGAAGTTGCGGATGTTCTCTGCCGTATTGATCAGTACATCATAGTCCTTGCCTTCGAGTTCGATATTGATGGGATATCCCGATGGGGGCCCTACAGCATCCTTTTCCACTGAAATAGAGACCCCCGGGTAGATGCCTACGAGATCGTCCTGAATTTCCCTGCGTAGTTCCTCCGTATCCAGACCGTTTCTGTACTTGAATTCACGCATGGATAGTGTGATCTTCCCCCTGTGGGGCATTTCTGCAGAAGACCCCCCGTCTGTATAGGGGTTTGCGGCACCTTCCCCCACCTGGGAAACCCCTGATGAGAGGAGGAAGTTATAGTTACCCTGTTTGTATTTGGGCTGATTGGCCACGGCATAGACCCTGTCTTCTATAGCCTTGGTGAGTTCATCAGTCTTTTCTATGGCGGTACCCTGTGGGTATTCTATATAGACATTGATCTCATTGGGGGTGTTGTCCGGAAAGAATTCCACCTTCGTCCTCCCACTGCCCAGGGATATGCCAAAGAGCATAATGGTAGTTACAAGCAATAAAACGGTGATCCCGGCAAACCAATACACGTTCTTCCCCCTGAGCGAATATTTGATCTGCCGCTCATAAAAATTCTCAAAACGGACCAAGGCTGTATTCTGAAATCGTTTAGCCCATTTCTTGATACCGTATTTATAAGCCCAGAAAAGAAGAGCATTGACGATCATCAGGCTGCCGAGCCCGCGCAAACTTCCTCCGAAGATCATGATGAGAAGGCCCAGGCCGCCCAGGATGATACTTATCCTGATCAGTTGTTTGCGTGTAAGTTCCTTATCTCCCACCTCCATATACCGCGATACCAGCATGGAGTTCATAATGATGGCTACGAAAAGAGAAGAGCCGAGTACTACGGAAAGGGTAATGGGGAAGTAGATCATAAACTGTCCGAAAATCCCCGGCCAGAGTCCCAGGGGGACAAAGGCTGCTACCGTGGTCAGGGTAGAGACGATGATCGGAAATGCGATCTCGCCGATCCCTTTCTTGGCTGCGGCGATCCTGGACATCCCTTCCTGTTCCATCAAACGATACACATTCTCAACCACAACCACTCCGTTATCGACCAGCATCCCGAGCCCCATAATCAGACCAAAGAGGATCATTGTGTTCAGGGTATACCCGAGGGCCGATAGGATCATAAATGAGATGAACATGGACATGGGAATGGCAAAGCCGACAAACAGAGCGTTTCTAAAGCCCAGGAAGAACATGAGTACAGTCACTACCAGGATGATCCCGAAGATGATGTTGTTGACCAGGTCGTCTACCTGTCCCAGGGTCCTGCTCGATGAATCATTGGCGATAGTCAGGGTAAGATCCTTGGGGTAATAGTTCTCTTCGGCATCCTTTACTATCTTTTTGATCTCGTTGATGGCCTCGATGGTATTCCTGCCGGAACGTTTCTTTACGTCCAGCATGACCACGTTGTCGCCAAATTCACGGGCATAGGTCGTCTTGTCCTTCTCATCAAAGGTCACCGTGGCTATGTCCTTCAGGTAAATAGCCCCATTTTCGGATTTCACCACAAAGTTATTCAGTTCCTGTGGGTCCTCAATCTCCCCGAGGACCCTTATGGTCCTTCTCTGGTTGATGGTCTTCAGGTTACCTGCAGACATGGTCATATTCCCATTCGAAATGGTCTGGAGCACATCCTGAAAACTGACCTTGGCTGCCATCATCTTGTACACATCCACGGCTACCTCCACCTCCTTTTCCTGGGCACCGCGAATGTCCACTTCCTTTACCTGAGGCAGGTCCTCGATTCGTTCTTCAAGGTACTCGGCGTATTCTTTCAGTTTTTCGACTGGATAGTCGCCCGTGAAATTGATGTTGATGATGGGGATCTGTTCAGCCAAATTGAGGTCGAACACATTGGGTTCTACCTTGGCCCCGTTGAAAAGGGGCCAGTCCTCTCCGGCCTTTTCAGCATCCACTTCGTCCTTCACCTTCTGTTTAGCCTCTTCCACGGAGATATCCTCATCGAATTCAGCAGTGATGATGCTGTAGTCCTCCTGAGAGGTGGAGGTGAGCTCTACCAGGTTGCTGACGTTCTTGATCCTGTCCTCCAGGGGGTCCGTGATCAGCCTTTCCACGTCTTCGGCTGTGTTTCCGGGATAGGGAGTACTGATATAGACCTTGGTTTCCACCACTTCCGGAAAATCTTCCCTGGGCAGGGCCATATAGGCACTATATCCCATAAAAAGGAATATCGCGATCATCACATAGACCACAGAGGGATTGTCTATGGCCCAGGAGGATAACCGGAATTCCTTATTGGCGTTTTTTTGCTGTCTGCTCATGTCTGGATCACTTAATGATTTGAACGTACTGTTTGTCCTTTACGCTTCTCGCCCCTTCCTGAATGATGAGTTCACCCGCCTGCAGGCCGCTCAGGATCTCAACAAATCTTCCCTGGGTCTTTCCGGTGGTCACCACCCGTTTCCGGGCAGTGCCCTTCATATCTTCTGTAGGGTCTTCCGCGATGAAGACATATTGCTCTCCTTCTGCGTTCTCAGAGATCACACTTTGGGGGATCAGCAGAGCCTCCGGATTGCTGTAGTCATTGATCATCACCCTCGCACTCAGGTTGGGTTTTATCCTGCCTTTATCATTGGGTACCGGAATCTCCACGCTAAATGAGCGGTTGTTGGGATTGATATAATTGCCGGCCTGCCGTACTTTGGTCTGGACGGAATCGCCCAAAACCGGAAAATAGACCCTGGCCTTTGAGCCATCGTCGATACTGCCTACATAGGTCTCAGGGACATCTACGGTGATATACATATTACTGAGGTTCACGATCCTGAAGATCTCAGAACCCGGCCCGGGGGATACGACTGTACCCTGGTCCTTGATCACATCATCGATGATCCCGCTAAAAGGAGCCCGTAAGGCAGATTTGCTCAATTGACGTTCTACTTGCTCGACACTGTTCTTAGAAGCCTCGTAGGAGGTCTTTGCCTGCAGGTACTGGATCTCCGAACCAATGTTCTGTTCCCAGAGCCTTTTCTGGCGCTCATAGGTAGTTTCCGCCAGGGCCGCCTGGGCCTTTAACTGTTCTAACTGGCTTGCCATTCCTCCGTCGTCGATCCTTCCCAGCAGCTGACCTTTTACAACCCGGTCTCCTTCCGTGACGTAGACGCTTTCCAGTGTACCGGCCATTTCAGGGTAGATGAGTACGTTCTGTTTTGTCGCTACGTCTCCCTGCAGTTCTAAGAAGTGGTCGAAGTGCTGCTGTACTACCTTAAAGGTATTGACCAGAGGGAGTTTTGTATCTGCATCGAGAATGGAGATCACGGAATCCAGGGCCTGTACCTGGTCGCTGATCGCTTTCATCTCTTCCGTGAGGCTGGCTTTTTTGGATCTTATGGCTTCTAGATTACCATTGGCAATGAGGCTGTCAACGGAATCATTCTGGTTCCCTCCGCATGAGATCAGCACGGTGATAAGGGCCAGGATTAGAAAATTAGTTCTCATTTTGGTATGTGGATTTGAATTGTTCTTATTAGTTATTTGCGATGACCTCTAGTTCGGTTTTGGCGTTGATCACATCTACCATGGACTGGAGGTACTCTTGCTGGGCACTGTACAATTGGGTCTGGGCCTGCCGGAGTTCAAAACTGGAGGCGATGCCCTCCTTGTATTTGATCTGATTTTTGCGTTCTATGCGTTCGGCGAGATCGAGATTTTCCTGTGTCGTGGCGTATTGTTCAATGGCCAGTTGATAGTCGCTTTTGGCTTTTTCCAGCTGCAACCTGATTTGCTCTTCTGTTTCTGTCAGTTGTGTTTTCGCCTTTTCCAGAGCTATTTTAGCCCTTTGTGTACTCGAGCTCCGCTTGAGGGAACTGAATATGGGAATACTCAGGTCGAATCCGAGGATGGACGAATCGAACCATTGCTGATCGCTGTCAAAAAAAGTAAAGGAATCGCTGAAGGCCGTGGATCCGTAATTCAGAAATGCATTCAGCGTGGGCAGAGCCCTGCTTTTAGCCAGCTTCAATTCGTAATACCGCTGTTCGTTCAGATTGTTCACCAGCTTGTAATCGACGTTGTTTTCCATGATGAACGGGGCATTCAGCAAGGTGGGATCTACATAGGCCTGTGCCAGGTCGTCCAGGTCCTCTTCGAGTGTCGTTGGAGAATCCAGGGGAAGCCCCAGAACAAGGTTGAGCATCTGCAACGTGATTTTTTCAAGGCGGATGGCATTGTTCAACTGGCTTTCCACAGTAGAGAAGGTGATCTGAAGTTGCTCTACACTCTCCTCTTCTGCCAGTCCGTTCTCATAGAGTTTCCGGGTCTCATATAGATTTTCGCTTAAGGCTTCCAAGTTGTTTTTCAGAATGGAAACGGATTCCCCTGCCAGCAGAACGTTACCGTAGGCTTCAACCACAGCTTTCCTTACCTCTTGCTGTGTCTTTTCCTTATTGTTCTGGCTATAGCTCAAGAATGCTTTAGTGGCCTGCACACCCACGATATAGGATCCGTCAAATACCTGCTGCCTGACCGTAGCGGTCGCAGTGGCTTGCTGAGGCTGGCCAAATACAATGGGCTGAAACTCCCCGGGCTCCCCCCCGAAAAATTCTGCCGGGATCAGGGAGACAGGCTGTTTCAGGAAGTTCTGATAACTGACATCCCCTGTGATTTGGGGGAGGCCGGAAGCGATGGTTTCCCACTTCTGTTTTTGCGCATCAACGATATCCCTGTCTGCGTTAATGGCCTGGTAGTTATTTTCCAGGGCAAAGGATATAGCTTCGTCCAGGGTAAAGACCAGGGTGTTTTCCTGGGCAAAACTTCCCGCGGTGAGGAAGAGGAGCGGGATAAATAAACGGTGAAATTTCATTTACTGGTTATTTGAGTGGATGATGTCATTTAAAATTTTACGGCCTTCAGGGGTTACGATCCCCCTGAGGTGATATTCCAGATAATCGTCCATAAGTTGTGTCTTCGGGAATTCATCTTCCGGAAAAAGGGTGTGGTCCTTGATACTGGTCACGCCCGTGAAATAGATCCGGGCAATAAAATTTACATTGAGTTTGGCCCGGTAGATCCCCAGCTCGATACCCCTTTTTATATTGTCGACCACACAGGTTTGCATGAGGTCAAATTGTCTCATGCGCATGGAGTTGTGGATGCGGGGATAGTATTTCTGCAGCTGGAACTGGGGAGACGCCTTTTCATCTTTAAGGTGCTTCATGGCAAATTTCTTGATCTCATAAAGCTCTTCTATCGGATTCTTCTGCATGCTGCAGATCGCATCGATCCCCTGGGAGATCTGATCGAACAGGCTGTTGGCGCAGGCCTCCACCAGTTTGGTCTTGTTCTCGTAATGAGAATAGATGGTCTTTTTGGACATTCCCATTTCATGTGCCAGGTCGTCCATGGTTACGCTTTTAAAGCCCAGGGACAGGAACAAGTCAGTCGCTTTATCCAGAATCTTTTCTCTCATAGGGGGCCAAAGATATATAGGAAACTTTAAAAACAAAAAAAGTTTCCAAAGTTTTACGATAAATTAACACAATGGGTTTTCACCGTATTTTTGCTGTTTTTTGGATGTTGGAAAATTCTTTGTAGTGATTTCTTCTATTTTTGAAAAAAAATGGCCCATGCAGTCTGTAACTTTCTATAGGGATCGATTTGAGGAGCATCTTCAATCGGGGATGATAGCCAGGGAGCCCAGATCTTTGTACGATCCCGTATTCTATATTTTGAGACTGGGGGGAAAGCGGCTGAGGCCGGCCCTGACCCTTCTCTCCGCCGAGCTTTTCGGGGGTGCTTACAAGGAGGCGCTTGGAGCTGCCCTGGCGGTAGAATATTTCCACAATTTCTCCCTGATCCACGATGACATCATGGATCAGGCACCTTTGAGACGTGGTAAGGCCACGGTTCACAGAAAATGGGACCTCAATACAGGGATCCTTTCCGGGGATGCCATGCTCATCGAGGCATACAGATTTTTGGAAGGATATCCCCCGGAGGTTTTTAAGGAACTCACAGGCGTATTCAGCAAGACAGCCATAGAGGTATGTGAAGGTCAGCAGTACGATATGGATTTTGAGACCAGGGATGATGTAACGGTACCCGAGTATTTAAAGATGATCGAATACAAAACGGCGGTTCTTGTGGGGGCTGCGGTAAGAATGGGTGCGATCACGGCGGGAGCTTCACCTGAAGACCAGCAAAATATATACGAATTTGGGATCAACCTGGGAATTGCCTTCCAGTTACAGGACGATTACCTGGATGCCTTTGGGGATCCAAAGTCATTCGGGAAACAGGTTGGGGGAGACATCATAGAGAACAAAAAGACCTATCTCTACCTCAAGTCGCTGGAACTGGGAGATGATACCCTTGACAAAGAATTGAGGGACCTGTTTTCGATTCAGCCAAAACATGCCGGTAAAAAGATCGAACGGGTGAAGGAGATCTACGCCCAGTCCGGGGCCACGGAGGATACCAAAAAGGCCATTGCCGGCTTTACTGGCAGGGCTTTCTCCTGTCTTGAGAAAATTGATCTGCCTGAAGAAAAGAAGAGAGTTCTCCTTGAATTCGGGAAGGACCTGATGGGGAGAAAGGTGTAAAAGTCACGGGCTACCACTGCTTCTTTTTGCCAGTGATCACCCAGAATATATGGCGGCCCAGGGATTGTAAAAAAGGGACCGGGTTGGGTGCCATCATGATGCGGATGTCTTCATACCATCTGGTCTCCTCATCCAGGAATTTAAAGATCAGCTGGGGGCTCCTTTTTCTAAAAAGGGATTCAAAGATCGACGCGCCCAATTCATTATTCCTGTATAGGATATTGAGCAATAGCAGGTCATAATACCAGAACCTGTTCTTTTTTTGAAAGGAAGCCAGGGTTTTCTGGGCTTTGAGGTGCTGTATCAAGGCATCCGTTTTCTTCGCCGTATTCAAAAAGGTATATCCGGTACTCGGTTTACTCCATCCCCCGGCAGTTCCTATATGAAAGATGTTCTGGGTATTGTGCTGTGAAAAATCGTAGCAGGTCATCGGGATACTTCCTTTTTCCTTTTCTGTGACCTCATAATCAGCTTCAGCGTATTCCCGGATCATGTACTCCTGTATGGCTTTCTCATACTCCTGGTCTTCCAACAGGTCAGGTGAGAATAAGGTATATTCCACAAGAGCTTCATTCTCGCTGAATGGAAGTACATACATAAATCGGGTGTTACCCTTTTGGGGGACCGAAAAGTCCATAAATGTGGGTTGATCCGGATCGAATACCGATCTTTTTGTCCTGATAAACCAACCTATAAAATGCTGCTGAAGAACAGGGTATTTAGGCTCTGTAAGGATCCTGTTATGGGAAAACCTGCTGTTGAAGACCTGTCTGGTCCGATACCTGTTTCCTTCCGTTTGCACAACGGCCACTCCATCCGCACTTTGTGCCAGATCGGTAACCATTTCCTGCCTGAAAGTAATATTGGGACAGGATTCGACCCTCTTCATAAAGAGGGAATAAAAATCAATACCCCTTACCATCTTGTAACTGTAAGGGGAAATGTCCAGGGAGTTCCTGGAATGATCTCCTGTAAAAAGAACCCGGTCCCATTTCCTGTGGATGATCCCTGCAAAGGCGCCTTTGCCCTTTTCCCAGAAACACCAGGTGCGGTCATTGATAGTTTTGGAATCCTTGTCCAGCAGGAGGATCTTTTTGTCTTTGAAGGCGGGATCCTCTCCCATCCCAGCGGCCAGCATGAGTCCTGCTGCCCCGGCGCCTATGATGATGAAATCGTATTCTGTCATGGACCACTGAAGATGCACTAAGGTACAAATTATGGGCGTATCCTTCTTAAAGACACCCTACAGTCTGTAACGCAACCCTACAAAGGCCCGAATGCCCTGGTTGGGGCCGTAGACATAGGTGGGATCAAACGTGAGAGCATAAGGATTATCAGCGGTGGGGACCACCTGTCCGTTTGCGTCATAGGTCACATTTTTATCAAAGGGATCACTGGCCCTGGCGATGATAAAGGGCGCATTCCTGTTGGGCGTCCAGTTCAGGAGGTTCTTTACGCCTCCGTAGATCTCAAAGCCGGACAACCCGTTAAAGGTAAACTGTATATTCTGTATGCTCCAGGTGGGGGAGTATTCACTGCGGGGATCGAGGTCTCCCAGCAGGGGGAGTCGCATCGGGCCGTATAGATTACCGGTATAGTCCAGGGTGAGGTGAAGGGGTCGGAACTCATAGGTTATTCCCCAGGTCCCGGTGAATTGCTCGGTGAGGAGTTGACGGGTCCTTACCCCGTCTTCTGTGCTCGAAACGTCCATCAAAGTGGCTCCCGCCAGAACCTTGAGTCCGCCGGGCAGTGCCAGGTCTGCATTTAGGCTGATCCCTTTGGAGATGGAATTCCCGTCCAGGTTGTCGTAGATGATCTGGTCCGTATTGGTCTCGTAATCGGGGATGATGCGATTGGTGAAATAGGTGTAAAAAGCAGAGGCATCCAGGTTGAGGTAGATCCCACCCGAACTGTATATCTTTTTTGAATAGTTCAGGTTGATGTTATAGGATTGTTCCGGATCCAGGGCTTCCCGGATCACGACCTCCCGGGCACCGGTCAGGGCGGCGTGGTCTTCGGTGAATAGGTTCACTACTCTGAACCCCGTTCCCGCATTGAGGCGGAACAGATCTGAGTCTGTCACCTTCCATTTATAGGCGAATCTCGGGGTGAAGATAGCCCCGTGCCTCTGGTCCAGGTCGAGACGGGAACCCAGCAAAAGGGAGTGTTTCTCTCCCAGGCTGATCTCATCCTGGGCAAACAAACTCGGGATCCATACCTCGTCAGGATCGTTTCCGGACGTGGCGGCAGTAGCCGGGGTGTTGTCGTCGTAGTAATTATATCGCACGGCCAGACCCAGCAGCAGGTCATGAGTGTTCCAGGCAGGACCCCAGGTAAGCTGCCCGAATCCTATTCGCTGGTCAGCCAGGTAGGTGGTGGTTCCATACACAGAGTTCTGGTTGTGACTGGTATAGGAAAATGAAAGCATCAGGGGAGCATCAAGAGGTAACTGGTATTTACCCAGGAGTTCCCACCGGCTGGTATAGATGCTCTCTCCGTAGATCTGATCCCCTCCCCGGAATTCCGGGGTCCATTGCATCTCGCCACCCCAGCGATCTTCGTAGAGGTACCGCGCGGCCATGGAGAACACACGCTGGTTTGGCCTGAGGAAATTCCATTTCTGGAATACGGAGATCCTGTCCTGAAGAGTGACATCCGTAAAATTGTCACCGTTGTTGTCTACGGGGATGTCATA
Source organism: Muriicola sp. (assembly GCA_041628355.1). Taxonomy (GTDB): domain Bacteria; phylum Bacteroidota; class Bacteroidia; order Flavobacteriales; family Flavobacteriaceae; genus Muriicola. The sequence goes on from JBFKPJ010000023.1 coordinate 10,746, forward strand.
GTTGAAATAATTCAATCCCAGTAGGAGGGAGGTTTTGTCTCCGAGTGCGAATTTCGAACCTACATCGAAGTTGTATTCTCCCCACCCTGTGACATAGGCGTCCGCCTCGAGTTCCGGGGCTTCCGGGGGGTGTTTTGTGATGATGTTGATCAAACCGCCCACGGCCTCGCTCCCATAGAGGGAGGAAGCCGGACCTTTTACGATCTCCACCTGGGAGATCAGGGAGTTCGGAATACCTGAAAGCCCGTAAACGGTTCCCAGTCCGCTGACGATGGGCATACCATCGATCAGCACCAGGGTGTAGGGGCCTTCCAGACCGTTGATATGGATATCCCCCGTATTGCAAACGTTACAGTTCACCTGTGGCCGTACCCCATTGACATTAGCCAGTGCCTCAAACACATTCGGCGTTGGGTTCTTGTGCAGAAAGGCGGGGGAATAGACCTCCACGGGAACCGGACTGGCCAGGCGCCTGACCGGCTTTAAAGTGCCGCTCACAACGATATCTTCCAGGGTTTCAACAGAAGGGGAGAGGGAGATATCAAGTACCAGATGTTCATCCGGGGACAAATGGATCTCGAAGAAATAAGGTTCAAATCCGATGGCAGTGGCCAGGAGGGTATAATTTCCCTTTTCCAGTCCTTTGATCATATACCGGCCATCGGCATCACTTGAGGTGCCTGTCCTGGCACCCCTGATCCTGATATTGACATCGGGGACGGGCGCTGCGTCCGATGTGACCCTCCCGGAGATACTCCCTGTTTGGGAATGTCCATGAATGGTACACCAGAAGAACAACCCTAAAATCCACACTGTTTTCCACCCTATGGAAGTGCCCATACTCTGTCTTCTAAATTTTAGACAAATCTAAAAATATGTTTTTACAAATAAAAATGTATTTTTGTGCTATAGGAAAGTATATGACGCAGTCCGAAGAGAATTACCTGAAAGCCATTTATCATCTGAGTCGGCAGCAACCCGGGGTGATCTCTACCAACGCCATCGCTGAGGAAATGCAGACCAAACCCTCCTCTGTAACGGATATGGTGAAACGCCTGTCTGAGAAGGGTTTCCTGAATTACAGGAAATACCAGGGGGTGAACCTGAGCGATAAAGGAAGGCGGAAGGCATTGATGATCATCAGGAAACACAGGTTGTGGGAGACCTTTCTCGTGGAGAAGATGAATTTCTCATGGGATGAAGTACACGAGATCGCGGAACAACTCGAGCACATACAAAGCGAAAAGCTGATAGACGAACTGGACAGGTTCCTGGCCTATCCCAAGGTAGATCCACACGGGGATCCCATTCCCGACAGGAACGGGGACGTGGCAACACGAAAGTCGAAGCTCCTGAGCAACCTGGATATCAATGCCTCAGGGATCTGTATAGGAGTCAGGGATTCATCCACGTCCTTTCTGCGGTACCTGGACAAGAACCGGATCGCCCTCGGGGATCGGATACAGGTGATGGAAAAGGAGGATTTTGACGATTCCATCCAAGTTCAGATCGGCAGTAGAAAACTCCAGCTATCCCATGCGATCGCTTCCAACCTCATTGTCACACAGGAACTTGAATAATGGAACAGATTATCACCTATTTCGAAACGATCAACCCTGTCCTCGGTGCCTTATATGCAACGCTTTTCACATGGGGACTTACCGCGGCAGGTGCTTCCCTTGTCTTTCTTTTTAAGACCATGAACCGTGCCGTGCTCGATGGAATGCTGGGATTCACAGGGGGTGTCATGGTAGCTGCCAGTTTCTGGAGCCTGCTGGCCCCTGGTATTGAAATGAGCGCAGGTGAAGGCTTCATAAAGGTAATCCCGGCTGCCGTGGGATTTCTTTTGGGAGCTGCCTTTATATACGGACTTGACAAAATCCTGCCCCACGTCCATATCAATTTTAAGGAGACGGAAGGGATCAAGACCCCCTGGCACCGGACTACCCTTCTCACCCTGGCCATTACCCTGCACAACATTCCGGAAGGCCTGGCCGTAGGAGTACTGTTCGGAGGTGTCGCAGCCGGGTTCGAAGGGGCCAATATCGGGGGTGCAGTGGCCCTTGCCCTGGGGATAGGGTTGCAGAATTTCCCGGAAGGCTTTGCCGTGGCCATGCCCTTGCGCAGGCAGGGACTGAGCAGGCTGAAAAGCTTTACATATGGTCAGGCTTCTGCCATTGTAGAACCCATTGCGGCCGTATTGGGAGCTTGGGCCGTACTCACCTTTCAGCCGATTCTGCCCTATGCACTTTCATTTGCAGCCGGCGCCATGATCTTTGTAGTAGTGGAAGAGGTGATCCCCGAGACCCAGCAGGACAAGTATACCGATATTGCCACCATGGGCTTCATAGGAGGATTTATCATTATGATGGCGCTGGATGTAGGCCTTGGCTAATGCCCGCTACATTTCACCTGACAATAGGGAAAAAGCCCCATCGATCAGGTACGTTTCATTCGCTTCAGCCGGACCTGACAGTTCGATCGCAGTGTTACCCTGATAGCTGGGCCCCGTTTGGAGCAGGACCTTCTCGAAGGTATACCCCTCGGAATTCTTTTCCACCAGTCTGAGGGCATAAGCCTCCCCTTCCATCTCCACAACAGCCCTGTCCGGCAGGGAGTATTTATGCTCCTGGGAGATGATGACCTCTGCCTCCACGAACATGCCCGTAAGGAATCTGTGGTGGTCTTCCTCCTTCAGGTGTGCGTGCACTTTTACGGTGCGATTCTCCTCTATATGCGCACCGATCAGGTAGATTTCTGCCTCAAAAACCTCCTGTGCAGCCTCCGGGATGGTGAAGTGGATTCGCTGACCCTTGCTGAGTTTCATGATGTCCTTCTCGTAGACCTGCAATTCGAGATGGATATGATCATTGTCCGTGATCTCGAGGATCTCATCTGAAGGGGATACGTACATCCCCTTAGAGACATTCATTGAGGTGATACTACCTGCAATGGGTGCATAGATGACCGCAGTGGACCTGATATTTCCTTCTTCTATAGCGGAGAGTGAGAAATTCAGCATGACCAATTTCTCCTTAAGGGCATTGTACCGGGCCAATTTCCCCTTATAATCGCTCTCTGCTTTCAGGAAATTCTTTTGTGAGGAGATATTTTCTGCTACCAGCTGTTTTTGGCGCTCAAAATCGGATCGCAGGAACTTAAGCTGCTGTCCGGCTTCCAGGAACTCCTGCTGCAGGGTGATGAATTCGGGATTTTCCAGGACCACAAGGGATTGTCCTTCTCGTACCCGGTCTCCGACAAGCAGGGGCGTTTCTTTGATGTATCCTCCCAAGATAGCGCCAACCACAGCTTTGTTTTGAGGGGGTACATCGATCATCCCCGTGGCTTGGGCGGTATTGGGAAAAGAGCGTTCTTCAGGGGATCCTAGCTGCATATTTCCATTTTCAAATTGCTGCAGTGAAATGATTATCCTCCCCGGGAGGCTTTTTTGGCTGGGTTCGGCCTCCTGATCTTTGTTCTTGCATCCGGTCAGGATGATTGCTAGGAAGGTGAGACAAAGGATTATGGATCTGCAAAACATGGTTGTTTTCATTAAAGGGTTAAGTAATTGATATTGATGATCGTCTGGTTGTACGCATTGAGACTGTCGAGATAGTTCAGCAACACACTATAAGCATTTTCGATGCTCTGTATATACTGGAAAAAGTCGATCTCCCCGTTCTTAAAACTGCTGATGGCCGTTCTCAGGATCTCATCAGCCAGGATCTTGCCTTCATGCTCGTAATAAGACAATGCCTTTTGGTTCTGGAGGAAGGTAGCTTTGAGGGACTCCAGCCTGGTAAGCAGGAGGCTTTCGTATTCGGCCGTTTCCGATGCAAAGGCCTCCTTTTCCAGGGCAGAGGCTTTTATCCGGGAAGCCTGACCTCCAAAGAAGACAGGTATCTTAAGTCCGAGCAGGTACCCGGTAAGGTTCCCATCCAGGGTCTCATTGGTCCCCTGGAAATACTCCAGGGCAATATCGGGCAACAGTCTGTGTTTTTCCAACTGGTTCTCGGCCTTCAGCATCAGCGCCTTATCCCTGTACAAATCCATTTCTGGCAGTTCTTCCAGGCTGGGTTCCTTCAATGGCATCTTCTTGTACGGCTCCCTGAGGATCAATACCGTATCCCCTGTCTGCAGGATCTGAAGCAGTACATTGTATGCCTGCTTTACCTCCTCTGACGCCATGTCTTTTTGTATCCCTACCTGTTTTTGTTTGGAGGAGGCGGTAATTTTTTCCAGGTAATTGGTCTCCCCAAGTTCAAATCGGCGTTTGGCTGCATGGTCAAAATTCCTGTAAATACTGTCCAGACTCTTATAGATATGTTCTTTTTCGAGCCGTACCTGATAATCGAAATAGGCCCTGGTAAGGTCCCGGATCATCTCTTTCTTCCGGATGTCATAGGCATCTTTTCCAATGGCGGCCATGGTTTTCTGTACTTTTCTCCTCGCAGTATAGACCGATGGGAACAAGAAATCCTGCCTGATCCCGAAAACGTCCACTGGGAATCCGTTTACCGCTATGTTGTTTTCGTCGTAGGTGTAGTAGATCTCCGTTTTATCGAATTCATAAGCCGTTCCTTTCAGTGCTTCTGACCTTTCAAAGCGGAGTTTAGAAGCCTGGAGTCCCGCGTTGTTTTCAAGCGCTATTGGAATTAGCCCATCGAGGTCCTTGGGAACCGTTTGTCCCTGGAGGGAGAATGAGGACAGGACCAACAGGATCCCCAGGGATTTCTTGATCCGTCCACGCCTTTTATAATTTCCTGAACTGATATTCTCGAAAATACAATACAGGACGGGAAGGACCACGAGGGTGAGCAATGTAGCCGAAACCAGTCCGCCTATGACCACCGTGGCCAGGGGTCGCTGCACTTCAGCCCCTGCATTGGTGGATATCGCCATGGGCAGAAACCCCAGGGCAGCAGCAGAGGCAGTGAGAAGTACGGGCCTGAGCCTGTCCCTTGTGCCTTGTTTGATAAGCGTTTCCATATCAGTCAATCCTTTGGTTTTCAATTCTTTGAAATGCTCGATCAGGACGATCCCGTTGAGCACTGCGATTCCAAACAGGGCGATAAAGCCGATCCCTGCCGAAATACTGAAGGGCATATCCCTGAGCCAGAGCAGAAAGACCCCTCCGATAGCCGCTAATGGGATGGCAGAGTAGATCAGGAGGGCCTCCCGTATAGAGCTGAATGTGAAATAGAGCAGGACGAAAATGAGGATGAGGGCAATGGGCACAGCGATCTTCAATCGGGCCTTGGCGCTCTGTAGATTCTCAAATTGACCCCCATAGCTGATCGAATACCCTACCGGGAGGCTCAAATTTTCCTCGATCAACTTTCTGACGTCATCCACTACCGACTGCAGGTCCCTGTTTCTGACATTGATACCCACTACGATCCTCCTTCTGCTGTTATCCCTGGAGATCTTGGCCGCTTCCTTCTGGTAAGTGATATCAGCTACCTGGGACAGGGGGATCTTTCCTCCTGATGGGAGGTCCACATAGAGGTTTTTGAGATCATCGATCCCGCGCCTTTGTTCTTCTCCCAGGCGTACTACCAGGTCGAACCTCTTTTCCCCCTCGAAGACACTGCCTACGGTATTCCCTGAGAACCCGGCGGCGATCATTTTGTTGAGGTCCTCAATATTGAGTCCAAAACGGGCTATCCGGGACCTGTCGTAGGCCACGTTCATCTGGGGAAGTCCCGCGATCTTTTCCACGGTGATATCTGCGGCCCCCTCTACATTTTTGATCAACTCCCGGATATCTTCTCCCTTTCGCACCAGGATATCGAGGTCCTCCCCAAAGATCTTGACGGCGATATCGGCACGAACTCCGGTGATCAGTTCGTTGAATCTCATTTCGATGGGTTGGGTGAACTCGATCTCCATACCCGGGATGACCTGCAGGGCCTCCTTGAACTTTTCTGCGAGTTCATCCTTGGTCCTGGCCGATGTCCAGGTATCTTTCGGATGCAGGACGATGATCACATCGCTTTCTTCCATAGACATTGGATCTGTGGGAACCTCGGCGGCCCCGATGCGCGTGACCACCTGTTTCACCTCAGGGAATGTATCGAGCAGGATCCGCTCTATACGCGTAGTGATCTCTATGGTTTCACTCAGTGAGGTCCCGGTCTTCAGGATGGGCTGAATGACGAAGTCTCCTTCATCCAGCGTCGGCACGAATTCCCCTCCCATGTTGGAGTATAAGAGAACAGATAGGGCGAATAGACTTCCTGCGGCCCCCAGAACCAGTTTTTTCTTTTGCAGGGCCCAATGGATCGTGGGTTCATACCAGGAGATCAGTTTTTCCATGAGTCGGGCTGAGATATTCTTTCCTTCGGCTTTAGCCGGTTTCAGCATAAGGGAAGAAACCACGGGGACATAGGTCAGACACAGGATGATCGCCCCAATCAATGCAAAACTGAAAGTGAGGGCCATGGGCCTGAACATCTTGCCTTCCACCCCGCTGAGGGAAAGGATGGGGATAAAGACGATGAGGATGATCAATTGTCCGAAGATCGCTGAGTTCATCATCTTGGACCCTGCTTCTTTTGCGATTTCATCCTTGAGTTCAGCTCGTTCCCCTTTCTCCAGGTTCAGCAGTTCCGTCCGGTTTTTGGTGATACGATAGGCGATATACTCCACGATGATGACCGCACCGTCGATGATGATCCCGAAATCGATGGCTCCCAGGCTCATCAGATTGGCATCGACACCGAAGATATACATCATGGAAAGGGCAAAGAGAAGGCTTAGGGGTATGATGGAGGCTACGACCAGGCCGGACCTGAGGTTGCCCAGCAGCAGGACCACCACGAACACCACGATCAGACATCCGAAAACCAGGTTTTCAATGACCGTACGGGTAGTCTTGCCTATGAGTTCACTCCTGTCCAGGAAAGGGTTGATATAGATTCCTTCAGGTAAGGTATTTGAGATCTCGGCAACTCGCTCCTTCACCGCTTCGATCACCTTCTTGGAATTGGCATCCTTGAGCATCATCACCTGACCCAGGACCTTTTCCCCTTCCCCGTTGCCGGTGATTGCGCCAAATCGTATGGCGCTGCCAAACCCCACCTCGGCTATGTCTTTGATCAGGACAGGGATCCCATCCTTGTTGTCCACCACAATGGAACGGATGTCTTCCAGTGAACCGACCAGACCTTCTCCACGGATAAAATACGCCTGATTCTCCTTTTCAATATATCCCCCTCCGGTAACACTGTTGTTTTTTTCCAGTGCAGTGAAGACATCCCCGGCCGAGATATCCATCGCATTGAGCTTGCGGGTATCGATGGCTATTTCGTATTGCTTGAGTTTGCCTCCCCAGGTATTCACCTCCACTACCCCGGGTATTCCGGAAAGCTGCCTTTTGACGATCCAGTCCTGTATGGTGCGCAGGTCGGTAGGGGTATACCGTCCTTTGTACGCCGGCTCTATTTCCAGGGTATACTGGTAGATTTCCCCGAGTCCGGTAGATATTGGTCCCATGACGGGGCTTCCAAACCCTTCCGGGATCTTTTCTGAGGCTGATTTGATCTTTTCCGCAATGAGTTGACGGGGCAGGTAGGTTCCCATATCGTCCTCAAATACTATAGTCACTACGGAAAGACCGAATTTAGATACGGACCGGATCTCCCTGACACCCGGAAGGTTGACCATCTCCAGCTCAACGGGATAGGTGATAAACTTTTCCATCTCCCGGGTAGAAAGGCTTCTCGAAGTAGTGATTACCTGTACCTGGTTGTTGGTCACGTCGGGAACCGCTCCTACCGGGATCTGGGTAAGGGAAAATAAGCCATATCCGATATTGAGAAGTACGAGCAGGAGGATGAGAAACTTGTTCCTGATACTGAAATTGATGATAGATGATAGCATGATGAGCCGTATGATTCAAAAGCGTCAATCCTCCTGAGGAGGGCAACAAAAGAATGAGATAAATTTGAAGAGCGGGCAGACGCTGCGGTCCTCACCCATTAAGCCTTATGGAAAGGTTTTTTGGGAGGTTGGAAGATACCGGTTCGGAATCCCGGATGATCGCTCTGGAGATAATAGAAGGTCGCGCCCTTGTGAGTTTCCAAATCTGCCTTCTGCTTTTCCGTAGCAGTAGTAAAAAGGAAATAGGCATTGACCACGTGGTGGGAGCATGACTGATGCTGGAAGGGCAGGTTCTCGTGCTCTTGCTGCTCTTCCTGATGCTGCTTTTCGTGATCGGCCTTCAGTTCACCGTAATGCTTGGAAATAAAGACCAGAAGAGAATCCCCGTACTGTTCTTTGTGGTAGGAAGCGTGCTCCAGGAACTCATCCACGCGAGTGAGATCCCCGAGGCTGATATTCAGACTTTGGAACAGGATGAGGAAGGCTGAAAGCACTGAAAGCGGTTTCATGTTGAACAGTCTATTATCAAATATACCAAAATTTCGAAACACCTCATTTTACGTGTCATCTTCCTGGTTGGATTCACAAGGCGCCTTGTACGGGATGTTGTCGATGATGTATTGAAGGGCCTCGATACGGGCTTCTGTCTTCCGATCGGCCTGGATGATGATCCAGGGGGAATTCTTCAAGTTTGTGTGTTCAAACATGCGCAGTTTGAATTCTGTATAGATGTCCCAGAGTTCCTGTGCTCTGCGATCTACATCAGTCATTTTCCATCTCTTGAGGGGGTTAGACTGGATGTCCTTGAAACGCAGGTCCTGTTGTTCCTTGGTAATTGAGAAATAGAATTTGATGAGGAAGATCCCGGAATCCATGATCATTTGTTCGAAGCTATTCACCTGCTCCATAAAGCTCCGGTACTGGGATTTGGTGCAAAAACCGTTCACGGGCTCCACGACTGCCCGGTTGTACCAGCTCCGGTCAAAAAACACCATTTCCCCTGGCTTTGGAAGCTGATTCACATACCTTTGAAAATACCATTGACCCTGCTCCTCCACAGTGGGTTTTGGAAGGGCCACGATCCTGAAATGGCGGGGGTTGATATGTTCGGTGATCCTGCGGATAGCCCCTCCTTTTCCCGCGGCATCCCGTCCTTCAAAAATGACCACAATCTTTTTGTTCTTCTCAATGACCCAATGCTGCAGCTTGATCATCTCGGCCTGCAACTCGTGAAATTGGAGTTCGTCCTTCAGCTGCCTGAGGGCCTTGGGCACATTGGTCTTTTTATCTGCCAGCAGGAACCGGATCCCCAGGGGGGTGTTGAGTAACTCGAGGTCTTCTTCGCTCAGGTCAAGGGTTTTTGTGCTTTTCTTCTTCATGACTTAAATGTCGATTTGCTCGATCTGCCTGTAGTATCTCAGTACCACATTGGGATCGGGAAGGATGGTGGTCTTGCTCTTTTGGGTATTGGTATAATCAAATTGGGATAAGACATACCTCATACTCTCCAGTCGGGCCGTTTTCTTGCTATTGGCCTTTACGATGATCCAGGGGCTGAAAGTGGAATGTGTTTTTGAGAACATATGCTCCTTATAGTAGGTATATTTATCCCATAGTTCCTGCCCTTTCTGGTCTACAGGGCTGAATTTCCATTTTTTCAAAGGGTTCAGCAGGCGGGAATCCATCCGTTTCTTTTGTTCTTCCTTGGAGATGGAAAACCAGAACTTGATGATCTTGACCCCATCCTCGTACAGCATATGTTCAAAACCGGGGACCTGTACCATGAATTGAGTGTATTCCTGTTGATTACAAAAGCCCATGACAGGTTCTACCACGGCACGGTTGTACCAGCTCCTGTCGAACAGTACGATCTCTCCCGGGTTGGGCAGTTCCTTGATATATCTTCTGAAATACCACTGACCGCGTTCTACCTCTGTGGGCCTGGACAAGGCCACTACCCTTGTGGTCCGGGGATTCAGGTGCTGTTTGAAACGTTTGATGGTTCCGCCTTTGCCGGAAGCGTCCCTGCCTTCAAAAATGATGGCTACCCGCATTTTATTCTTCCTGACCCACCTTTGGAACTGCACCATTTCGATCTGCAATAAACGCAGTTCTTCCTCATAACGAAGGCTCCGCATGGCTCTGGTTATGGAAATATTTTTGTCCTGGGCAATTTGGATGAGGTCCTTCCTCCTCTTTGCATTAGAAAGGTCTTCCAGAGTAAACATAAACAGTAAAGGTATATATTGATTGTCTCCCGGGTTTTGGGCCTATAACAGGCTCATCCGGATGTTTAAATATACTATTTTGATTCTTCCTGAGGGAACACCCGGAGTCCGATTAATTAATTTCCGTCCGGAAATCCCTTGTTCTGCCCTTGTATTAGTGACGCCTTATGCCTATGTTTAGGGCAACTAAGCGGGAGGTTTGCAGATCCTGAACAGGAATACCAATCCGCAGGTTACAGGATGGCTGTTGCGAAAAGACACTGGCTCTGGAATCTGGTCATTGGCCTTACGATACTCGTATGCCTGTCGGCCTTCATCCTACATTCCAGGAACTGGATCCGGGAAGAGGAGGAAGGTTTTGTGCTTTTTTCCGGGTTCTACTTTTCTCAAATTCGGTATGACGATATAGAATCCGTCAGCATGGTGCCCAGGATCCCTGAATTGGAAAGGAATTCCGGATTTTCGGTCTGGGGCATAGAGAAGGGGATCTTCAGGGATACGCTGGCAGGAATGGAGGGGATAAGGGTCTATGTCGATGAACTCAAATATCCTAAGATCCTGATGCAAAGACGGGATGCTTCCCCGGTCTATTTCAATTTCAGGGATTCTCTGGAAACAGTTATTTTCTTCAGCAGACTTGTGGGAAAAATGGAGGAATTACCAGTGGAGTAGCTGAAAAAAATCCGGGACCTGACAAGGGCAGTAAGTTTTAGCAATTTTCTGGCATAATATTTCAAATCCATAAAATACTTTTGCACCGCATTGTTCCGTTTAGGATCCAGGTACAACAAAGTATATGAAGAAATACCTCATCATATTTTCCATTCTGCTTCCTTTTGCCACTCTGGCCCAGAACGAATTGATCGTCGAGGTGCAGGGGGTGCAGACTTCAGTAGGGAACATCAATGTGGCTGTTTATAACAAGGCAGATGGTTTTCTGAAGTTTAAGGCGGTGTATAAATCAGACAGCACCAGGGCGGTTGCAGGGAAGACCAGGATCAGGATCGAAAACCTGCCCAGTGGCGAGTATGCCCTGGCAGTCTTCCATGATCAGAACGGGAACAATATCCTGGACACCAACTGGCTTGGGATCCCCAAGGAACCCGTCGGATTTTCCAATTCGCGTATGAAGACCTTCGGTCCGCCCAGTTTTCAGGAGTGTTCCTTCTCCCTGTCCTCTAACCAGGCGGTTGAGGTCAGTCTTTAAAAGCTAGTCTTTACTTTCCTTGTATCCCGGAGGACGCATCCACCTTACCGGTGCTTCGGGTTCTGGCTTCATGATAAATTCCTCTGTTTCCAAAAGCCTCATGGCTTCCTGAACGCTCCTTTCCAGTTGTGGGTCCCCGCCTTCGAGTACTTTTTTCGGGTCCTGGATCACCTCGATATCCGGGGCCACCCCTTCTGCTTCCACGGCCCATTTCCCGTTGACATCGAAAAATCCGCCCCTGGGGGCAACCATACGGCCACCGTCTATAAACCTCGGCGTGTCCCAGGTACCTACCAGTCCGCCCCAGGTACGCGTGCCTACCAGCGGCCCCAGATTTTTAGCCTTGAACATATAGGGCAACAGATCGCCTCCTGAGCCGGCCCTCTCGTTGATGATCATCACCTTGGGGCCCCAAATACCTGCCATGGGCGTCGTCCAGGGCCGGTTGTCATTCGCTTTGCTATTGAAATAACCCAGCAGGGTCCGGTCCATGATATCGATCATGTAGTCTGCTGCAGAGCCCCCACCGTTGTTCCGCTCATCGATGATCACCCCTTTCTTGTCCTGTTGAGAGAAATAATACCGGTTGAAATATTCAAAGCCTCTTCCCCCGGTATTTGGCACATACACGTATGCCAGTTTACCTCCTGAGAGCACATCAACTTTGCGCCGGTTACCTTCTATCCAGTCCATCGTCCTCAGCATATACTCATTGCGCACGGGCTTGATCAGGACTTCCCTGGCCCCGTCGGCTCCCGGGGTTGATGAGACCGTGAGGGTTATTTCCCGGTCTGAGGTCTGTTCCAGGAGGCTGTAGGGATTTACCTCCGAAGTGAGTTTCTTTCCATTGACAGCCAGGATGTAATCTCCTGTTTTAATGTTGATCCCCGGCAGATGGAGGGGGGCGCTGAGATCCGGGTTCCACTGTTCCCCTGTGTAGATCTTCGAGATTTTGTACAGGCCGTTGTCGACCGCAAGATCACATCCGAGAAGGCCCACGGGTACATTTTCAATATCCGGCAAGTCACCTCCTGAAACATAGGAATGCCCTATGGCTACCTCCCCGCTCATGATGTCTACCACGTAGTTGAGGTCCGTACGGTGGCGAACGTGGTCTATCCAGGGGGAATACCATTCGTAGATGAGGTCCCAGGGAGCGCCATGCACGTTGTCCACATAGAGGAAGTCGCGCATAAACCTCCAGCCTTCCCGGAAGATCTGCGCATATTCGGCCCGGGGATCTACC
>JBFKPJ010000024.1:0-23258 GCA_041628355.1 Muriicola sp.
AAGCACAAACTTGGGGAAGCGGAATTGCTGTTCAGGAAAATCGAGGATGCGGAGATCACCGCACAGCTGGACAGACTACAGGCCACCCGGGATTCAAACAGTTCAAAAAACAATCAAGTTATGCCACAAAAAGAAACGATCACATACGAAGATTTCTCTAAAATGGACATGAGGGTCGGCACGATCCTGGAAGCCGAGAAAATGCCGAAGACGAAAAAGCTCATGATCCTGAAGGTGGATACCGGAATTGATAAACGAACGATTGTTTCAGGCATAGCTGAGCACTTTAGCCCGGAAGAGATCATTGGGAAAAAGGTCACTGTACTGGTGAACCTGGCTCCCAGGCCCCTGCGTGGAGTGGAAAGCCAGGGCATGATCCTCATGGCTGAAAACCAGGCCGGCGAACTGATTTTCCTGGGGCCGGACGGACAGGGGATCGAGAATGGGGCTGTCATTTCCTGATCCAGCATTTATTTCCCTACTTATCTTCTTTACAGGCTTTTATTTTTTGTAGGATTCTCCTTTCTTTGGGTTTCGTTCATGCAATCCCGATTAAATGAGACCTTTTATTACCCTTTTCTTCCTGTTGACCGGCCTTGTTTGCCAGGCTCAAAATTCAGGTTCCTTTGACGATGTGATCCCGGCCTTTGAAGCCTATTCGGAACTTCCGAGGGAGGTGGTATTCATACACCTCAACAAATCCGTATTTATCAAAGGGGAAGGCATAGGATTTAAAGCGTACGTTCTGGATAAGGACACCAAGAAACGTTCCCTCGAGACCCAGAACCTGTACTGTGTGGTAGAGGATAGCCTCAACCGTGTGGTCGCCAAGCAAATGATCAGGATTGCCGACGGTGTTGGGAGTGGTTTGATCAGACTCGATAGTACCTTCACGTCTGGGTCCTACCGTTTCAGGTCCTATACCAACTGGATGCGGAATTTTTCAGAGCCCAATTATTTCGAACAGACCCTCACCGTGATCGACCCGGAAAAAACGGAAGAGATCGCACCTATTGAAAAAGAACTTGTTGTGGATGCCCAGTTCCTCCCCGAAAGCGGGCATGCCATCACAGGGATCAATGCGGTTTTTGGGGTGATCATCAAGGACGAGAAGGGTTTTGGATTTCCCTTCGTGGAAGGGGATGTGATCAGTACCGACGGAACTCTGGCGGCCAACTTCAAACTCAATGCCTTCGGGATTGGCAGGTTTGCCTTTATCCCTGAAGCGGGCAAGACATACCATGCCGTATTCAGCATCAATAACCAGGAATTCAGGGTTCCTATACAAAATATTGAAAAACAGGGTATTACATGCACGGTTAGGGACCTCAGAGACCAACTCGGTCTTATCCTCAATGCCAAATTCAACAATAGGTGGCAGCAGGAAGGGAATTATGTGCTCAGTATCCATAATGGGGACAGCATCAAGGCGGTGGACATCTCTTTCAGGGAACAGGACCGGGTGGTCAAGGTATTCCCAAAAGATGATCTCTATCCGGGGGTGAATGTGTTTACCCTCTTCGACAATTCCGGCACTCCCATCCTGGAGAGGCTCTATTTCAATCGAAAAGGGATTGAGATCCATAAAGTCACTCCCCCGGAAATCAGTTTCGCCTCAGACTCTGTCCGCATCTCCTTTTCGGTGGATGGTATTGACCCTGTATTTTGGAATAGCGTAAGTGTCTCGGTACTTCCCGAAAAGACCGTCACCTATGAAGGGCACCACAATCTGCCTTCCTATACCCTCCTCACTCCCTATCTCCGGGGCGCAGTACAAAACGCGGCCTATTATTTCAGGGATCCGGGGCCCAAGAAGGATTACGAGCTCGATAACCTGCTCATCACCCAGGGCTGGAGCAGCTATCAGTGGAATACGATCCGGAATAAGCCACCGTCTTACATGTTCGATTTTGAAAAGGGATTGTACTACAAGGTGACTTTCAATGAAAAAACATCGAACGAATTCTTTATCTCTCCAACCATCAATAACGATTCGGAGTTCGTTACCGTAGGTGAAGAACAGAAATTCTTTTCCAAGGATGGCTTCTTTCCGGTCGAGGACGAAAAACTGGGCCTCGCGGCCATCAACAGAAATGGTATGTGGTCCCAGCCTAAGGTGTTTGTCCAGTTCAAGCCATCCAGTATCCCTCCCCTGGGCATGGAACAGGTCGCGGTTCTTGGGAACCGGGAATCCCGGATCCTGAAAGAGGCAGAAGAATCCACCGCCTTTGAAGGGTTTTACGAGGTACAAATGCTTGATGAGGTGATGCTCCTGGAAGAGAGTAAAAAGAAACGGATAGAAAAGATCAGGAACAGCACGGTAGGCAGAGTGGATTTTTTTGAGGAGGACGATTACCGACGCAATATGTGGCTGAGCACATATCTGAGCTCGCAAGGGTATATCGTAGAAGATAATTCGGGGACATTTTCGATCGAATCCAGGACTCCGAACTCATTCAACAATGCGACGCCCACCATTTTTCTCGATGGGGTACTCCTGACGGACTTCAGCGTGTTGAACCGTTTCAGCATGGAATTCGTCGATTATATAGAGATCAATCCTTCAGGTGTAGGACAGGGTATACGCGGTGGGGGCGGTGTGATCCGCATCGTCACGGACCCATCAAAGGCCAGCAGGGCTCGTGGTGGGGGTAATAGCCTGGTCGACTACGAGATTCCCCTTACTTTTTCATCGGATAAGCGGTTTTACAACCCCATGTATAATACCTATGCAGGTGAGTTCTTCAACAATTTCGGTGCCGTAGACTGGCATCCCAACATCGTTCTGAATACCGAGGGAATCGGGGAGTTCAGCTTCCTCAATTACGGATTGCCCGAAGTAAAACTATTTATTGAAGGGATCATCAACGACCGGGAATTCGTATCGGATGTAGTCGAGATTAAGATACAATAAACCGTGCTTAAGATCGCTTTCCACCCCATCTATAAACATCCCCTCCCCGAGGGGCACAGGTTTCCTATGATCAAATATGAACTCCTCCCTCAACAACTCCTGCATGAGGGCACTTGTTCCGAGGATAATTTTTTTGAACCGGGTATCCCAAATGACAAATACATCTTAGCCGTCCATGACCCGGATTATTACTATGACCTTCTCAATATAAAGATCCCCCCGAAAGAAGCGCGTAAGATCGGTTTCCCGCTGAGCGAGGAACTGGTGGAGCGCGAACGCATCATCGCCGATGGTACGATCAAAGCCTGTGAATTTGCCCTGGAATACGGTATTGCGATGAACATAGCCGGTGGCACCCACCACGCCTATACGGATCGGGCGGAAGCCTTTTGCCTGCTCAACGACCAGGCCATTGGCGCAAGGTACCTGCAAGGGAAAAAAAAGGCCAAAAAGATCCTGATTGCCGACCTGGATGTGCACCAGGGAAATGGCACGGCACAGATCTTCCGGGACGATCCTTCTGTCTTTACTTTTTCTATGCACGGCAATTCGAATTACCCCTTTAAAAAAGAGATCTCAGATCTGGATATCCCACTTAACAAAGGGACCACAGACCAGGAATATCTGTCCATTCTAAAGGAGGTTTTCCCAAGACTTATTGAAGAACAGAAACCCGATTTTATTTTCTACCTCTGTGGGGTGGATGTACTGTCGACCGATAAACTGGGAACCTTGTCACTTACTTCTCAGGGTTGTAAGGAACGGGATGCTTTTGTTCTCGATACCTGCAGGAATTTTGGGATTCCTTTGCAATGCAGTATGGGGGGTGGGTATTCCCGGGAGATCAGGGTCATCGTGGATGCCCATGCCAATACCTTTCGCCTCGCCCAGGAGTTGTACTTCTGATACATCGGTTCCCAAAATTCTTTTTGCCCAACTGATGATTGTCATGCAGGTATTGGCAGAGATTCTTTATTTTTATGGAAAATACAATCTATGTTAAGTAATAAAATGGAAAAGGCTCTGAACGGACAGATCCGCGTTGAGGCCGAATCGTCACAGGTATATCTCGCTATGGCCTCCTGGGCCGAGGTAAAAGGACTGGAAGGGATATCCCTGTTTATGTATCGCCATTCCGATGAGGAGAGGATGCATATGCTCAAACTCATCAAATACGTCAATGAAAGGGGAGGCCATGCCCATATTACAGACTTAAAGGCACCAAAAAAGGATTTTGGCAGCTTTCAGAAAATGTTTCAGGAGCTCTATGAGCACGAGATATTCGTCTCAAAGAGTATCAATGAGCTGGTGCAGGTATCTCTGGATGAAAAGGATTACGCGACCCATAATTTCCTGCAGTGGTATGTCGCAGAGCAAATTGAGGAAGAAGCCCTTGCGAGGAACATCCTGGACAAGATCAATCTGATCGGAAATGACAAAGGCGGGCTTTACCTGTTCGATCGGGATGTTCAACAGATCACCGCAGATAGCGCGGCTTCAGATACCGCCCAATAATTTAACAGGTTATTTTTATTGATTCTAAATAAAAATAATTATTTTTGACTCATTCAGTTTGGCCGAATGGGCAAGAAGAAAAAGGAAATCAAAAAGAAGCTAAAAAAACAGGCCAAGGCCTACGAGGCCACAATGCGCGCCCTTTCCTGTGAAAATTGCAAATCCAAGTGTTGCAAGAAATACAAAAAGTGTGAGACCAAGCGCTGCAAACGCTGTCCTTGTTTTGACTTACTGAAGAAAGTCGCCTGAAATTCGGGGTCTTTAATGTCGACGCATAGTCATGGAAATGGGTTTCAGACCCCTTGAAATATCACGGGCCGCCCTTTCTATCTCCATCCCCTGTGTGATGTAAAAAAGTGCCTGGCGGTTATACCCCCTGCCATGGTTGACCTTGATGTCGCATTCAGACTGGTGAGACAGATATGCCTTACTCTTATAAAAAATATAGGTCTTATAGGAAGAATACGCCTTTTGCTTTAGCTGTTTTTCAAAATTGAGCTGATCCCTCCAGTAATCAGCCTCATCCTCCTGGGAATCGAATCTCATGGATTCCTCCATATAAGCATCATTCAGGGCCATACGCTGATAGAACCCATAATCGTCACCCAAGGCCGCCTCCCTCTGAGGATATCCCCAGAAAGAATAGCAGGTGAGAGCACATATTATGATGAACTTTATAGGTTTCATAGGGCTATCCCCCCGTTTATCCGAAATCACCCGGATCTAAGCAGAGAGGCTATTTAAAGTAGTCATCTTATTTGACAACCAAAAGAAAAGGGGGTAAAATACCCCCTTTATCGACCATGTGACTGATCACTGTTTTCCAAGCATCAGCAGTTCATTGCACTTGATCTCAGAGACGTACCGCTTCTCTCCTTCCTTTGTCTCATACGTCCTGTGGATCAACTTACCCTCAACTGCTACCTCACTGCCCTTCAACAGGAATTTCTCAACCACATCGGCCAGCTTTCCCCAGACCACAACGTTATGCCATTGGGTCTCGGTGATCTTTTCCCCTTTGGAATTCTTGTAGGTCTCATTGGTGGCAATGGAGAATTTGGCCACCTTGTTCCCACTGTCAAGGTTCACTACTTCGGGATCCTGCCCGAGGTTTCCAATCAACTGCACTTTGTTTCGGATTGCATTCATCATTACTTCATTTTACGATTAAACAGTTAATACATTCGGTTCTTATCCCGACCCTGCAAACCTATATCCTCTTTTTCCAGGTACTAGGTTGTTACTCGTTTATTTTCGTTTGTAAGTATTTGTAAATGATTACAATTCTTACAGCCGCGATTCCCTCTGTAGAACAGCAGGTGTACATCATTATTATTTTTATCTTGGGGATTCTAATTAAACTTCTGTCACCCTATGAAAAAAATCCTTTTCTTTTTGTTTCTCCTTTTCGGTTCTCTGATCCTCCGCTCTCAAACCGTCGAGGAAATGGCTGCGGCCATTGAAAAAGAAGCCACAGAAAATTCACAACTTCCCAAACTCGCTCATGAACTTCTTGACGTGGTCGGGCCAAGACTGGTGGGAACACCGCAGATGAAGAATGCACACGACTGGGCCGTCTCCACCTTTGCCAAATGGGGTATTGCGGCCGAAAATGAATCCTGGGGAACCTGGAGGGGTTGGGAAAGAGGGATCACCCATATCGACATGCTATCCCCCAGGGTAGTATCCCTGAGCGGGCGCCAACTTGCCTGGAGCCCGGGGACATCCTCCAAGGGGGTTACGGCCAACCTCATCACCATTCCCACCCTGCCTGATTCCCTAGCCTTTGCCAAATGGGCACCTTCAGTAAAAGGAAAGTTCGTGCTGGTTTCCATGCCCCAGCCCACGGGACGCCCGGATTATAACTGGGAAGAATTTGCCACTCCGGAATCCTTCGAAAAAATGAAAGCTGAACGGGATGCGATGGAAGATGCGTGGAACCAAAAGATCAGGAACACCGGATACAACAGCAGGAATATCAATGAAGCCCTGGAGAAAGCAGGGGCTGCGGGCATCATCCAATCCCGCTGGTCCTCAGCATTCGGGGCCAACAAGATCTTTAGTGCCAACACCGAAAAAATACCCGTGGTCGATCTATCCCTGGAAGATTACGGGATGATCTATCGCCTGGTAGAGAACGGGAGGAATCCCCTGATCAGGATCGTGGCCGAATCCAAAGAACTGGGCAGGGTCCCTACATTCAATACCATTGCCACCATCCCCGGTACTGAATTTCCCGATGAATATATTGTCCTGTCTGCCCATTTTGATTCCTGGGACGGAGGTACGGGAGCTACAGACAACGGAACGGGGACCATCACCATGATGGAGACGGCCCGAATCCTCAAAAAGCTGTATCCTTACCCCAAACGCACCATCATCGTAGGATTGTGGGGTAGCGAAGAGCAGGGGCTGAACGGCTCCCGTGCCTTTGTGGAAGACCATCCCGAAGTAGTGGAAGGACTGCAGGCACTCTTCAACCAGGACAACGGCACAGGTAGGGTCGTAAACCTCTCCGGGCAGGGTTTTCTCCACTCCTATGAATACCTGGGCCGATGGATGGAAGCAGTACCTGAAAGTATCACCGGCCATATTGAGACCACGTTCCCCGGGAATCCCGGAAGGGGAGGCTCTGATTATGCCTCCTTCGTGGCCATGGGTGCTCCGGCCTTCTCACTTAGTTCCCTGAGCTGGAGTTACTGGAACTACACCTGGCACACCAACCTGGACACCTATGACAAGATCGTTTTCGACGATGTCCGCAACAACGTCATCCTGACCGCCATCCTGGCCTATATGGCCAGCGAAGACCCGGAAAAGACCTCAAGGGAAAAGGCCGTACTATCTACCAACCCCAGAACCGGGGAGCAAAGGGAGTGGCCATCCCCGCGTTCTCCAAACAGGGAGGGGGGCATCGACTAAATCGAAAAAACTCCTATGAAACTCCTTAAAGTCTTTTTGATACTCGCCCTGGCCATCGCTACCGGATGCCGAAATTCCCAGCCACAGGGTCAAATCAGGGATACGCTCTCAAAGAGAACGCCTTCCTCTGTGGGGATATCCAGGGAACGACTGGATAAGATCGAATCCATGCTGCAGGCTTCTGTAGACCAGGGAGAGATCCCGGGTGCCGTCGCGATGATCGTTAAAGACGGAGGCATCGTATTTCACGAGTCATTTGGGTATGCCGATCACGCCTCCCAAAGAGAAATGAGCAGGGAGGCCATTTTTCGAATCGCCTCCCAGTCGAAGGCGATCACGGCAACGGCGGTGATGATGCTGTGGGAGGAAGGAAGGTTCCGACTGGACGATCCTATTTCCGATTATATTGTCGAGTTTAAGAATCCCCAGATCCTGGAATCCTTCAACGAGTCGGATACCACCTACACTACCATACCCGCCGACAAGGAGATCACCATCAGGCACTTGCTTACCCACACCTCCGGAATAGGCTATGGGGTGATCGACGGGGATGAGCGTTTTCGGAAGATCTATGCCAAAGCAGGGATTGTTGACCTGTATACCACGGAAAACATCAGCATTGAAGATAACATCAAGAAATTAGCGGCCCTTCCCCTCCACCACAACCCGGGGGAGTCTTTTACCTACAGCGAAGGCCTGGATGTGCTCGGATATTTTATTGAGCTCATATCCGGCAAGCCCTTTGACGTCTTCCTGCGCACCCGCCTTTTTGAGCCCCTGGGTATGGACGATACGGGATTCTACCTCGATACAGACAAGGCTGAAAGGCTCGTCACTGTACAGCGTCCTGCTGAGAACGGATGGGAAAAATACCCGGTAACATTCTATGACACAGACTATCCCATCAAGGGAGCGAAGAGATTTTTCTCCGGGGGAGCCGGTTTGTGCAGCACGGCAAGGGACTATGCCATCTTCCTGCAGATGTACCTCAACGGCGGCAGTTACGGCGGCGTGAGGATTCTGAGCCCTACGACGATCCGGAGTATCATGGGCGATCAGATGGGCCTCCCTCTTGGAGACAGCGGGTATTACTACGGACTCGCATTTGGGGTCGTTACCCCGAAAGGGGAAGCCCTTGGAGGCACAGGTAGTGCTGGGACATTCGACTGGGGCGGATATTTTAATACCCAATATTTTGCGGATCCCGATGAAAAGGTGATCGGCATCCTGATGAAACAAACCCAGCGTTTGCCTAAGGACGACACAGGCTGGAAATTCCGCCAGATGACCTTTGCCGCGATAGAAGAATAACACTAATCAATATGTTCACAAAATCACCTGACCGTATGAAACTCTTCCAATATCTGTTGATCCTGATCCTGATCCTTCCCGTATCCGCCGAAGCCCAAAGGAGAAGATCCCGTAATACGCCTCCACCTCCGGCACTTGAGGACTCCCTTTTCCACAGTTTGAAATGGCGCAACATCGGGCCTTTCAGGGGCGGCCGGAGCGTGGCTTCCACCGGGGTGGTCAAAGAACCCATGACCTATTATATGGGGAGCACAGGCGGTGGCGTCTGGAAAACGACGGACGATGGGATCACCTGGAAAAATATCTCCGACGGCCACTTCAAAACGGGTACAGTAGGGGCCATCGCCGTATCTGAAAGCAACCCCAACCTGGTCATAGTAGGGATGGGAGAGCATGCCGCCAGGGGGGTCATGACCTCTATGGGTGACGGGGTATACAAGTCGACCGATGCAGGAAAGACCTGGAAACATATAGGCCTGGAATTTACCAGGCACATCTCGGATGTGGTCATCCATCCCACAGATCCCGACATTATTTTCGTGGCCGCACAGGGTGCCCAATACGGCCCTTCTGAGGAGCGCGGTATCTACAGGTCCTCTGATGGGGGTCAGAACTGGGAAAAGGTGCTCTACCTGGATGATACCACGGGCGCCTCTTCCCTTTCCATGGATTTGAAGAACCCCCTCATCCTCTACGCGGCCATGTGGCAGCACAGGCGTTATCCATGGACCATGGAATCAGGCGGACCTATGTCGGGTCTCTTTAAGTCCACTGACGGCGGCCTTACCTGGGATAAGATGAAGGAGGGGTTACCTAAAGTATTTGGAAAGGCAGGCATATCAGTATCCAGGGCCAACCCCGATCGCGTGTTTGCCGTCATTGAAGCAGATGGTGAAAAAGGGGGCGTATACCGCTCGGACGATGCCGGGAAAAAATGGACACAGGTGAACAAGGACAGGATCAACATAGCCCGCTCCTGGTATTATATGGAGATCTTCGCAGACCCACAGGATGAGAATACGGTCTATGTGCTGAACGCACCGGTCACAAAATCCATAGATGGCGGAAAGAACTTCACCCCCCTGCCCACACCCCATGGTGACAACCATCATCTTTGGATCCACCCTTACGACAATCAGAAGATGATCAACTCCAACGACGGGGGAGCCAATATCTCAAACAATGGCGGGCGCAGCTGGAGCTCTCAGGCCATACAGCCCACAGCCCAGTTCTACCGGGTGATCACGGACAACCAGGTACCCTATCGGGTGTACGGCGGGCAACAGGATAATTCGGCCATTTCCATTGCCAGCAGGACCAACGACAATGGGATCGACTGGAAAGACTGGTATTCCGTGGCCGGATGCGAAAGCGCCTTCCTCGCCTTTGATCCGGACAACCCAGAGATCGTCTACGGGGGATGCTACCAGGGAATCATTGAAAAATGGGTAAAGGCCTCCCGGGAAGGGAAGGCTATCAAGGAATACCCCGAACTGGCCCTGGGGAATGTCCCTGCCGATTTTAAATACCGCTATAACTGGAACGCCCCCATAATTACTTCTCCCCACGACCGGAACACCATTTACCATGCGGGGAATGTCGTCTTTAAGTCGACAGACGAGGGTCAGAGCTGGACCGTAGTAAGTCCGGATCTCACCCGCAACGACAAGAGCAAACAGGGCCCCGGTGGCGGACCCTATACCAATGAGGCTGCCGGAGGGGAAAATTACAATACCCTGATGTC
Source organism: Muriicola sp. (assembly GCA_041628355.1). Lineage (GTDB taxonomy): Bacteria > Bacteroidota > Bacteroidia > Flavobacteriales > Flavobacteriaceae > Muriicola. The sequence goes on from JBFKPJ010000024.1 coordinate 10,407, forward strand.
CCTGGTGGAATCTCCCCACGAAGAAGGAGTCCTGTGGGCAGGCTCTGACGACGGACTGGTACATCTCACCCGCGACGGAGGAAAGACCTGGAAAAATGCTACGCCAAAAGAGCTTGGTGAAAGCATCATCAACAGTATAGAAGTGTCCCCCCACGATCCGGCCACGGCCTATGTGGTGGCCATGCGATATAAATTCATGGACCTGCAACCTTATATCTATAAGACCTCAGACTACGGACAGACCTGGACAAAGATCACAGAGGGGATCTCAGGGGCCCATACCTTTGTCAGGGTGGTCAGGGAGGATCCCAAAAGGAGTGGACTGCTCTATGCGGGAACCGAGACGGGGCTTTATCTTTCATTTAACGACGGGCTGAACTGGCAGCCTTTCCAGCTCAACCTCCCCGTAGTGCCCATCAATGATATGGTCATACAGGACAATGACCTGGTGGTAGCCACGGCCGGTCGCTCCTTCTGGATCCTGGACGACCTGGGTGCGATTCAGGCTGCCCCCCTCAGCGGTCAGGCCGTGAAGATCATCAAACCTAAAGACACCTATCTGTTCTTCGGGGGAAGCACAGACAGGCCCGTTCCCGGGCTGGGACAAAACCCGAAACAAGGGGTGACGATCGATTATTATCTCAGCGAGAAAGCAGACAGTATCCCATTAACCCTCGAGGTTATGAAAAACGGGGAGACTATCCGGATATATTCCAGTAAGGCAGACAAGGACTTTAAGACCTGGCCGGGAGGCCCCTCCAAACCCGAAGTCCTCCCTGCAAAAAAAGGGTACAACCGCTTTACCTGGGATTTCAGGCGAGATCCCGTGCCGGCGGTAGACAAGGTATTTGTCTACGGGAATTACGACGGTTCGAGGGTGGCTCCAGGCAGCTACCAACTCCGACTTTCCCGGGGGGATCAGATCTCCGAAACCGAAGTGAATATCCTGAAGAACCCTCATGTAAAAGCCACCTCTGCAGATTATGCCGAACAGCAGAGGATGCTCACGGATATCGAAGCCATGATCTCGAATATCCACAGTGCTGTCAGTGAAATGCGGTCTGTCCGGGAGCAGGTAAGGGCTTATAAAGCCCTCCTGAAGGACAACGGGCGTGCCAAGGACCTCCTGGACATGGGGGACAGCCTGGTGACCCGTATAAGCCGCTGGGAGGAAAACCTGATCCAGCCCAAACAAAAGACCTTCCAGGACGTGATCAATTTCCACAACCAGCTGAACGCCGAACTGATGAACCTGAAAGACTACGTAGATGCCGCAGAGCCCACAGTGACCCAGGGGGCAAAAGAGCGTCTGAGGGATCTTCAAGAAGCGTGGAGCCGATTCGAAACGGAATGGAAAGCCATTGTGGACAGGGAAATGTCTGACTTCAATCGAAAGTATCGTGAATTGGAACTACCCGCACTCATCATGGAAGAATGAACAAGGAACATGGATTACAAAAAGGATATTATCGGACAGATCGAACTTCATTCCGTCAACGGTATCCGAAAATGTTTTGACCATGGTGTAGATCCTAATGATACCTTCCGGGGTGAGCCCCTTATCTACGAACTGACCAGTGAGTATCTGAGAAGCCCCAGGTTCAGGGAGTGCGTACGTTTATTTGTTGACTACGGCCTGCTGTTTGAAGACCAGGCGTTACTGTCTGTTTTATTGGACGATTCTTTGTCGCTTTCCGGGATCATTTCAAAAGACCCCGGAACCATCCATCGATCCTATGACCTGCGCTGTGCATATACGCCTCTGTCTGAAGTTAGCCTGCTCCATATTTGTGCAGAATTCAATCATGTAAGCTGCGCAAAGGTCCTGGTTGAGAACGGGACGGATGTGAACGTGGAAGCTGGTTTGGACGTATATGGATTCGGAGGGCAAACCCCCATTTTTCATACCGTGAATCAAAATGGCGATCAGTCTGCCGATATGCTCGATTTCCTGTTATCATTTGGTGCCCGCTTAGACCTGACTGTAAAAGGGCTTATCTGGGGGAAGGGGTACGATTGGGAAACCTTTGTTCCGTCTGTTAATCCGATCAGTTATGCGATGATGGGTTTGCTGCCACAGATGCATCGCAGGGAAGAAACGATCAATAATACGGTCTCAAAATTGCTGAAACACCAATACGGGATACAGTATACCCCTGGAAATGTCCCCAATAAATATCTTAATTCCTGAACAGGACACATGACCCGGAGTTTCCCTGCTTGTCAACTTCGCTTTGCAGACTGATCTTTGATAGATCGTTTGCAAAGTGATCCGATGGAAAGGAGGTGTCTGGAATGTGGGGAGCCCATCAGGGGAAGGGCAGACAAGAAATACTGTGCGGATTACTGCCGCAATGCTTACAACAACAAACTGAATAAGGACAGCAGGAACCTGGTCCGCAACATCAACAACCGCTTGAGGAAGAACTACCGGATCCTGGAAAGTCTTTTACCGAACGGAGGGAAGCCGAGGATCTCAAAAAATTGCCTGCTCGATATGGGATTCCATTTTGAGCACATCACCTATATGTACACTACCAAGAAAGGCAATACCTATTTCTTTGTCTATGACCTGGGTTACCTCCCCCTGGGGAACGACTTATACATGATCGTCAAAAGGGAATAGCCCCTGTGGTCACAGAGGCTATACTTTATAATCACAATTATGATTCTTACTTGTAGTTGTGGCTACTGAGCTTAAGGGCTGCAATCACGATGTCCTTGCGACTGATCTGCCCGACCAGAAGTCCGTCCTTCATAACCGGCAACCTTCGCCTTTTGTTCTTGTGGAATACCCCGGCGGCGTCAAAAATGCTCATATCGTATGGGATGGTCTCCACATCCTTGGTCATAAAACGTTCCACGCTCTTGTCCAGGATAGGCTGATTGAAATACCGGCTCTCCGAGATCTCCTTCATACAATCCGCCTCTGAGATGATCCCAACCAAAAATCCATTGTCGTCGAGGACTGGACCCCCTGAAATACGGTTCTTTGCAAAGGACTCCATCACTTCCAGTACCGATTGATCCGGGTTGAAAGTGATCAGTTTTTTAGACATATAGTCCTCCACCAAAATAGGGGCATTATACTCTTTTTTGGTCGCCTCCTTGGCTCTGCGGCCCATAAAACTTTTAATCCCCATACCTGTTTGTTTTAAAATGGTTAGCCTTAAATATAGGAAATTCGGTCATATCTTTTAAAATTAGTCGACAAACGGCAGCAGGCCGGGAGTTTTTTTTACTTTTAAGGAAGAATAGATTTGCATGAAAAACGCCAGGCTCTGGATCACACTACCCCTGATCGCACTCGCGATTTACTGGAGCTTTCATTCCCTCATGCCTTCAAGGTCTGATACGGGTATTGAAGCATCCTACGGGTTCTCCACGGATCGCGCCCTCAAGCACGTGGAGGAGATCTCCCGAAAACCCCATGCCGTTGGTTTTCCCGCTCATGTGCAGGTCCGGGATTACATAGCACGGGAGTTGGAAAAAATGGGTCTGGAGGTAAGCCTTCAGGCGGGGTATACAGCCGGCGACTGGGGTAATTTCAGCAAGGCGACCAATATTGTCAGCCGCATCGAGGGCAGTGGAGACGGCAAAGCCTTGCTCCTGCTGTCTCATTATGACAGCAATCCCCATTCATCCCTCGGGGCCAGCGACGCCGGAAGCGGAGTGGCGACGATCCTCGAGGGGATCCGCGCCTTTCTTGATAAGAACAGAAAACCGAAGAACGACATCATCATCCTGATCTCAGACGCAGAGGAACTGGGTCTGAACGGGGCCGACCTCTTCGCCAACCGACATCCCTGGACATCCGATGTCGGCCTGATCCTGAACTTTGAGGCAAGAGGAAGCGGAGGCCCCAGTTATATGTTCATGGAGACCAACAGGGGCAATGAAAAACTCATCGAATCCTTTATCTCAGCCGATCCTGAGTACCCTGTATCCAATTCCCTGGCATACAGTATTTACAAGCTATTGCCCAATGATACGGATCTCACGGTCTTCCGTGAGGATCGGGATATCGAAGGCTTTAATTTCGCCTTTATCGATGACCATTTTGACTATCATACCGTCCGGGATTCCTACAATCGATTGGACCGCAATTCCCTCACCCACCAGGGAAGTTACCTGATGCCCCTCCTCTACCATCTCAGTGAAGCGGACCTCGGAAAAATGAAAAGCCTCAATGACCATGTCTATTTCAATATTCCGGTGTTTAAGATGGTATCCTATCCGTTCGACTGGATATGGCCGATGTGGTACCTGGCCCTGGCTGCATTACTGGTATTGCTGATCGTCGGTTTCAGAAATCAAACCCTTACGGTGAAAGGGGTCCTCCTGGGATTCCTCCCCTTGTTCGTATCCCTCATGATCAATGGTGCAACCGGGTATTTTGCCTGGAAGGTCATCACTGCTGCCTATCCGGGATATAAAGATATCCTCCATGGATTCCCATACAATGGACACGCCTATATTTTGGGCCTTGTATTCCTGTCCCTGGCGGTCTGTTTCTGGATGTACCGGGTTTTTAAATCCATCAGCCTGCCCGAATTTCTTATCGGTCCGGCGGTTATCTGGCTTGCGATCTGCTGGGGGGTGGCTGAATACCTGCCCGGGGCCAGTTTTTTCATTCTCCCGGTCTACGCCCTGCTGGCCTCCCTCTTGCTGTTGCTCTATCAAAAAGAACCCGATCCCCTGTTACTCCTGTTCCTGGGCCTGCCCGCCCTGTTTATCTATGCCCCGTTCACCGCTATGTTCCCCATAGCCCTGGGCCTGAAAATGGGGGTCACTACCACGCTGATCACTACCTTGTGCTTTGCCCTGCTATTGCCTTTGACAGCACAATTCAAACGTAAAAAGACACTGGGGGTCCTGGCTTTTGCCGGATTCCTGATCTCGATCTTCATCGCCCACCTCCAGTCAGGATTTATTCCCGAAAGGGCCAAACCCACCAGCCTGGTGTACGTACTCAACACGGATGATAAACAATCCATGTGGGCCACCTACGAAAAAGAAATATCTGACTGGACACGTGGGATCATGGGAGATGATATCCGGGAACAAGGCCCCGGGGAGAACAATGTTCCGGGGAGCAAATACAATACTCGTTATACCTACTGGGCACGAACAGGGGCCAAAGAAATTCCGGGGCCTGTGGTGACCATCGAGAAAGATACTACCCTGGGCGACACCCGTTTTCTTGAGGTGGGGATCTTTCCCCAACGCAAGGTGAACCGACTGGAGGTTTTCTCGGGATCCACTCCCATACGTAAAGCGGCCATCAACGGGGTGGAAATTTCCCCTTATTATCTCGCGGAACGCAAGAACAACAGACTGGTCACTCACTATATCAGCGATAATGATTCCACTATCCTGGAACTGAGTCTGCCCAGGGGTAAAGAGCTGAACCTTACCCTGTACGAGGCCTCAAACGACCTCCTGGAACATCCCTCGTTTGACATCCCGCCCCGACCTGAAGATAACATCCCCATGCCCTTTGTGCTGAATGATGCTGTGATCACCGTTAAATCCATCAGACATTGAAACCGCGTATTGGCATACTCGGTTGTGGATGGCTGGGTTTCCCTCTGGGCAGGAAACTGATCACCAATGGGTTCCCGGTTTCGGGTACCACCACCACCAAAGCCAACCTGGAAGTGCTCCGGAATGAAGGTATAGAGCCCTTCTACATAGAACTCTTCCGCGATGGGGTGAAAGGCCACCTCATCGAATTCCTGAATGAAGTTGACATCCTCATTGTCGATGTCCCTCCTGAAAGGAAAAAGGGGAAAGAGGACTATACCGGCAAAATGGAACAGCTTTACGAGGCCTGCAGCATCACCCATATCCAAAAAGTGCTTTTTGTGAGCAGTACCTCCGTCTATGGCAACCTTCAGGGGGAAGTCACCGAAAAGACCGAACCCCAGCCGGTATCGGATTCAGCCAAAGCCCTGGTGGAGGCCGAAGCCCTCTTCTCAAAAGATCCCTCTATGAGCTGTACAGTCGTCCGTTTTGGCGGACTTATAGGTCCGGATCGTCATCCGGTCACCTACCTTTCCGGTCAGCAGAACCTGTCTAACGGGGATGATTACGTGAACCTCATCCACCTGGATGACTGCCTGGCCCTGCTCTGTGCTGTCATCGAAGAGGAGTGGTGGGGCAAGGTCATCAATGGGGTATATCCGGAGCATCCGAAAAAAAGGGACTATTACACCCGAGAGGCTCATCTCAGGGGACTCCCCTCCCCTGTTTACAAAAAGGAATACGCCGGAAAATCGGGCAAATTCATCAGATCAAAAACCCTGGTATCCCTGGGGTTCGAATTCCAGACACATATCGACCATCCCGTTGAATAGGAGCAGCGTATCTTCAGTGGCTCGTGTACCCCCCCTTTAATTCCATGATTTATAGCGATATCGTGTCTGATGCGAAAAAATAATAGTAATTTTGCCCCACTAAAATCATAGATATGAAAGCGAGGTTGACCATCTTTTTCCTGATGTCGGTAGCGTTGGGCTTTGGCCAGAATACTTCTGAGCTGAAGTCGCATTACGAAGCCTATTACAAGGCGATGAAATCCCAGGGGGATGTCAATGGGGTGATCAGTGCCTTAACCCATCTCAACGTGATCTCCCCTTCAAAACAGCGCAGGGATACCCTCGCCTTTGTCTATGCCAACAACAACCAGCACATCCAGGCGCTGAACACCATAGGGATCGAAAACAATGAAGCCGATTCTGACCTTGCCGTGCAGGTAAAGGCCATCAGCCTGAAGGCCATCAACCAGCCCAAGCGGGCCCTGGAACAGTTTGAGATCCTCAATAAAAGGTCGCCCAACGCCTATCTGGCCTATGAACTGGCGGATCTTAAGATACAGACCGGGGACAACCAGGGTGCCATGTCCGATATCGAATCCGGTCTTAGTGAGGTGCAAGATGGAATGACCTACGCTTTTTACGAAAGACAGCAGCCTTATGAGGTTTCCCTCCGGGCAGCCTTGCTTCACCTTAAGGGACTGGTGCAGTACAATATGGACCACGCTAATATCGATACGGCCATCGCCACTATCGATCAAGCGCTGGCGCTGGAACCCAATTTCAACCTGGCGAGCCTGAGTAAACAAGCCCTGGTATCCCGAAAAGGAAGCGGCGAGAAAAAGGAATAAGCGGGCCGGCAAACCCCTGAAGAAGTCTTCCGGACCTATTCCCCCGGATCCATGGCATCGAGCAGAGACCTGAAGACCAGGGCCACGCCGTTTGACCAGCCAAAACCATCCTGGGTCTCGTACTCTCCACCGCCAGACAGGAGAGTGATGTCTTCCACGTTGTATTTCTCCATCATCTTTCCCGTATCCCGGTACACCCGTTCGTTCAGTGCCAGCCAGCGCTCCATGATGGTGCGCGCCTCATCCACATAACCGTAATTCAGCAATCCTTCCACGGCGATATACTGCAAAGGGGCCCAGCCGTTGGGGGCATCCCATTGCTGTCCTGAGTGTTCCAGGGTGGTCACGAGTCCGCCTTCCTTCAGAAAGTCGGACATCAGTCTATTCTTTACACTTTCCGCCTGTTCAGGAGTGGCAAGCTCAAAGAAGAGGGGAAATGCGCCGGCAAGGGTGGCCGTCCTTCCAAAAGACTTAGTGGTAAAATTGTAATCGTAAAAATAATTCTCCCCCGGGTTCCAGAAGAGGTCTTGTATGGCCGTTTTCCGTTCCTCTGCGAGATTGAGGAAAAGGGCCTCGTTTTCCCCATCCCCGGCCAGGGCATACCCCCTGGCGATACTTTTCTCCATAAAATACAGCAGGCAGTTTAAGTCTACCGGGACGATTTCTGAGGTCCTTGTGGAACTGAAATCCCCTTCCCTGAGGTACCATCGGCTACTGAAATCCCAGCCGGACGCCGCACCGGACCTCAGGTGCGTATACAGTGATTTTTTATCTGATTCGGCTTTCAGGTCTGCGGCCAGGTGGTGATCTTCTTTGTACGCTTCCGGTCTGGGGGTGGTCCCACTGTCCCAGTACCGGTTCAGAAAACGCTCGCCATCGAGTCTGACCACATATTTCCCGGCGGCCTGGGTTCCTTTGATCTCCTTTTTCCCCTCCATCCAGAAGTGGTATTCTTTCAGGATATTCGGGAAGTAATCCGCAAAGAGGTCCTCCTCCTGCCTACTGACCGCGTCCACCATCAGGGCGTAAAAGGGGGGTTGGGAACGGGTAAGGTAATAGGCACGCGTTCCATTGGGGATGAATCCCAGGGAATCTATCAGGAAACTGAAATTATCCACCATGCTCCGGGCCAGGTCCTCCTGTTCATCCACCATAAGTCCTTCTATAGTAAAATAACTGTCCCAGTAATAGATCTCACGGAAACGACCCCCGGGCACCACGTATTTATGGGGAAGGGGGATACGGGAAGAATAGTCGACGGGCACATCCGGACCCCTGGTGAGTTTTCCCCACATACTGCTGATGTGCTCGTACATATTCTTGGTGGTGTCGGTCACCACGGCCTGGCTGGAGACAAATGGGTCACTGAAATGAGCCTTGACAAAATCTCCGAGTACAAAACCAGGTTTTCCCTTTTCCTCCCGATATAGAGCAACAAGCTCCCCGTAAGGCCTGTCCGGAACCAGATCCACAAAGGTCTTTGAGTCCTTGTACAAAGCCTGCATTTGAATATCCCTGAAAAGATCGGTGGTATAGAACTCGGTGACCGATATGGGTCTCACTTCTTTCCTGCAGGAAGACAATAACAGAAAGGACAAAAGCGCAAAGGAGAGGAATCTGTTCATTATTTTGAAATTTAGATCATTATGTATTCAGAAGTACCCGAAGCTAAATAGTGACACGCTATTGCTTCCTGAGGGTTTGAATTAAGGTACTGTCTTTATCTCTTTTCAATGCGATCACCGGGTCGATCTCCTCATTCGGAATGGTCAGGGAAAGCACATAATGCGCGATCTTCCATTCACCATCCACCTTTCTCACTACCCCTGATCCCCTGCACAGTTGCATCCAGGTATCCAGCAATTCATCAAACCAGGCCACTTCACCGGACGGATGCAGATAAATATTCCGGTCAACAGCTTTGAATGACCAGGCCTTTCCCTGGTCAAAGTACGGCCTGGAAAACGCCATAAACTCATTTTTGTCCCAAACCTCCGATGCGTCCGTCCCTATGAAGACCGCATCCTCAGACATCAAACCAAAATATCCCTCAAATTCTGCATTTGCCGCCGCCAGGTGCCAGCGGTCCAGAAGGGTATTGATTATTTCGGTCTCTGCAGACTGAGCGTTCAGGTTCAGCCCCATCCAGAGGAGCAATCCGGTGTAAAGTATCCTATTCATCCGTGATCAGCAAGGTATCTAACTTATTATTGACAAGTACATTGAATTCTGTCCTCAGGGCGTTGTAGGCCTTCATCATCTCAATAGCTGCCGGGGTGGCATCTACCCGATATTCGGCCGCAGCCCGGGTTTTAAGGATAAAGGTCTTCACGACCTTCTGCCTGCTCTTGACCTGGGGAATGTCGAACTGCTCGGGATATTCCCCCTCTTCCAATCTCTTCTGCCTTTCTACCAGGTCCTCCAGTACCAAAACCAGGTCCTCGTGGTTCTCAACTGTAGACAGGGCGTTAAACCCCATATCCAGTTCGTTGAATGTGGTCCAGTCCCTTGTGATCTCCAGGGCCCCTGGATTTAACGTGGCGCGATCCGGGAGGGAATCCATGGAAAAGAACGGGGCTTCCTCCCCTTGTGAAACAGTGCTGGTTGCAGTCTGCTTACAGGCCTGCAGGGATAAAAAGAAGAGGAGGAAAGGCATGAATTTTCTCATGTAACGAATGTACAAATTTTAATAAAAGCTATCTTTGGGAGGAACTTCAATAATTCGTCAGTCTTTGCAAAAATCCATACTTATTTTAGGTGCATGTGGGCAGATCGGGACAGAACTCACCCTGGAACTCCGGGAGAAATACGGTAATGACAATGTGATCGCCAGTGATATTAGAGAAGGCTCGGAGAGCCTGATGGAATCCGGACCTTTTGAGATCCTGGATGCCACCAGTTATGCGGCAGTGGAAGATACTGTGATGCATTACGAAGTGGAAGAGGTATACCTCATGGCTGCCATGCTGAGTGCGACCGCTGAAAAATTCCCGGAGCGGGCATGGAGCCTCAATATGAATTCCCTTTTCAACGTACTTAACCTGGGTAAGGAAAAGAAGATAGACAAGATCTTCTGGCCATCCAGCATAGCTGTCTTTGGAAAGAACACCCCCAAGGAAAACACACCTCAGCACACCCTGATGGAACCCAGTACCGTTTACGGGATCAGCAAGCAGACAGGAGAGCGTTGGTGTGAGTATTACCACGCCAAATACGGAGTTGATGTAAGGAGCGTGCGCTTTCCCGGCCTGATCAGCTGGAAGACACAGCCCGGGGGTGGCACCACGGATTACGCGGTGGACATCTACCTGAAGGCTCTGGAAGAGGGCCGGTATACCTGCTTTTTAAAAGAAGATACCATGCTTCCCATGATGTTTATGGACGATGCGATCAGGGCCTCCATTGAACTCATGGAAAGCGAGGGCGATCGATTGAGTATTCGTTCCTCCTACAACCTGGCTGCCATGAGTTTTACACCGGGCGAGATCGCCAGCAGTATACGGGCCGTTATCCCGGATTTCCAAATATCCTATGAACCCGATTTCAGGCAGGCAATAGCCGATTCATGGCCGGGCAGTATTGACGATTCCCAGGCCAGGACAGACTGGGGCTGGAAACCGGAGTTCGACCTGGAGGGTACCACGGAGGAAATGATCCGACAGCTCCGGGGCCGTTAGTCCCGTTAGGATCAGTGGTGGAATTTGAGCTTCTTCTCGATGGCGACGATCATGGTGTTGGCGATGTCCTTTCCGGTCGCATTTTCTATCCCCTCTAATCCGGGGGAAGAATTCACTTCCAATAAAAGCGGCCCTTTGTTAGACCTGATGATGTCCACCCCTGCTACATGCAGATTGAAGATCTTGGCGGCCTTGATGGCCAGTTTGCGTTCTTCGGCCGTGATCTTGATCCTTGAGGCCCTGCCCCCCTGGTGAATGTTTGCCCTGAATTCCCCTTTTTCAGCCTGCCGCTGCATGGATGCCACCACCTTGCCATTGACCACAAAACAACGGATATCCTGCCCATGGGCCTCCTTGATGAATTCCTGTACCAGGATGTTGGTCTGTACACTTTTAAAGGCATTGATCACGCTCTCAGCGGCCTTGTTGGTCTCTGCGAGCACCACGCCTTTCCCCTGTGTACTCTCCAGGAGTTTGATGATCAGCGGTGCCCCGTTCACCATCTTGATCAGGTCTTTGGTATCCATGGGGGATTTGGCAAACCCGGTGATCGGGATGTGGAGGTCGTGCTTGGCAAAGAGCTGGGAAGCGAATAGTTTGTCCCTGGACTGGCTGATGGCCTCGGCGGAATTCTGGCAATAAACCCCCAGGAAGTCGAATTGCCGGATCAGAGCACAGCCGTAAAAGGTGACGGAGGGTTTTATCCTCGGTATCACGGCGTCAAACTCCTTCAGGATATCCCCCCCTCTGTACCGGATCTCAGGCGAGTGTGCATCGAGTTTCATATAGGCCAGTTCCACATTGAGGAAGACGATCTCGTGCCCCCTTGCCTCCGCGGCTTCCATGAGCCTCTTGTTGCTGTACAGCTCCGGGTTACTCGCCAGGAGGGCGATCTTCAATCCCGTTTTCTGCTTTAAATACGGGGCATAGGAAATGGAGATACTCTCATCCGAAAAGGTCTGCAGCAGGCAGGATTTGGCCGGGTTTACCATATATCGCCCGTTAAGCGCCTCCCTCCCGAGCAGCATCCTGAATTCCATAGTGTCCCTGTTGGCCAGGGTAAGTTCGATTTCAAAGGTATCTTCCCCCAGGGTAACCGGGGTCCTGATCACGAACCGTTCTTCAGAGATCCCGCTGGAACTCTTGATGATCCGCCTGTCTATGAGCTTTCCTTCGCATTCCAGGGTGATGCTGCGGTTGTCCTGTACGGGGTTCACTTCGAATTTGACCCAGTCCTGGTTCCTTTTTCTTATCACTGAAATGTTGCTGGCCTGAATTGAGGAGGTCTTGGCCCCGGAATCCACCCTGGCCTTGATCGCCGGGATGCCCAGATCTTTGAAAATGCACCATTCCTCACTACCGATTACCTTTAGCATGAGTAAAGATTTTTAAAAAAGTTGAGGGGAAAGTGGAAAGTGAGAATAGACAGGATCATGAATTCTGGGAAACAAATACCTGTTTGGCCTCTTTAAAACATTTGAATTCCACGACATACCCATTGGGGTCTTCCACGAAAAAAGACGTGTGCTCCCCGGCTTTGTTCTTCAGGAAGGTAATGCCCTCTGTCATGCCTTCCACATTCACGGAGAGCCTCTGCTGTGCAGATTTCCAGGACTTCTCGTCCAGGATCACCCCAAAATGGAAGGAAGGAAGTACCTGGTCTTCAAACTTATAGGATTTGTAGACGAAATTGAATTCCCCCGATTTGGTAAATGTGATCTGATTGCCATACAGGTCAATATCTGCCCATTGGGTAGAATGCCTCCCCAGTTTAGCTCCGAGTACATCCACGTAGAAAGCTTTGGTCTTGGTTACGCTGTAACAGGGAAGGGCAAGGTGAAAAGCACTGTGTTTCATAGGAATGGGCTGTTGGATAATCGTTAATTAATCGTCCTGATTCTCCTCTTCATCCTCTATCTCCACATCCGGGATAGCGTCCGGATCATCGTCGTCGAAATCCTCGTAATCATCCTCGTCATAATTGGCCATAGTGACCTCCAGTTTTGC
>JBFKPJ010000025.1:0-23115 GCA_041628355.1 Muriicola sp.
TCTTCTTTTCCTGAATTTCCTTGAGCTCTGTGATCGAAAGGCTGAAGAATGCGACCTCCGCACCTGAGATCATCGCCGAACAGCCGAGCAGGACGATCAGAACGATCACCTTTACTACCATGAGGTTTTCGATCTCTGTAAAACCAAAAAGTAATTGAAAGGGTTCCGGGTCCACGCGCAGGTCAGTTTGTTAAGAGATCAAAAGGGCAGGTCGTCGTCGTCCTCGGGAACCGCCATGGATTGGGTAGGCTCTGCTTTCTGCGGACGGGACGCCTTCCCGGATTCCGTGGAACTTCTCTGTGTTTTCGGAGAAGGCTCCGGATTGTCCTTGCTGGTCAGGAAGGTAAAATCCTGTACGTGTATTTCCGTGGTATATTTGGTCTGTCCGTCTTCCCCCTGCCATTGCCTGGTTTTCAGCCTGCCTTCCACATAGATCTTATCTCCTTTGCTCAGGTACTTCTCGCAGATCTCGGCAGCCTTGTTCCTCACCACGATGTTATGCCATTCCGTAGTGGTCACTTTTTCTCCCGTCTGCTTATTGGTATAGGTTTCATTTGTAGCTATAGGGAATCGACCAATACAGTTCCCGCCTTCAAAATAATGAAGTTTCACCTCGTCTCCCAGATGCCCGATCAGCATCACCTTGTTCAATGTTCCGCTCATGATTCTAATTTAATTCAAAAGTACGAATTTTTAAACGTACGAAGGAAATCCGATACAAGTACGGGCACGGGGTATTCTTCGATGTTTTCCAGCGGGATCCCCGGGTGGATCTCCTCCTGCAACTCGACGATCCAGAACCTGGTGACCAGGTGCTGATGGGATAGTTTGTGGATCACAGGCTCCTCTTTCCAGAGGGTGATTTCTCCTTCCCTCTGATCATTCTGCCTGAGGGCGCCATAGACCTCTTTGGGTTCCAGCAGCCTGTCAGTCTCGATCAGGGGAAACTCGTACAAATGCCGCCAGATACCCTTACCCGTCCGTTTTTGGAGAAGGGTCTTCCCGCTTTGGTCCAGGTATACCAGGTAATTGAAGTAGCGGGTCCTGACCTTTTTTTGCCGGAGCTTTACAGGAAAATCGGTCACGCTCTCTTCCTTTTTGGCTGCACAGGAATCCTTCATCGGGCAGATCCCGCATTCCGGATTTTGGGGTTTGCACTGCAAAGCGCCAAATTCCATCACCGCCTGGTTGTATTCCCCAATGGAAGTTGCGTCCATGACCTCGGTGGCGAGCTGCTTGAAATACTTGGCCCCTGCGGTGGAATTAATAGGTACGTCCACCCCAAAGTAACGCGCCAGGACCCGGAACACATTGCCGTCCACCACAGGGGTGGGCTCTCCGGAGCAAATGGAAGCTATGGCGCTGGCCGTATAATCCCCTACCCCTTTGAGTTTAATGAGGTCCTTATAGGAAGATGGGAACCTGCCCTGGAATTCTTCTTCCACGGTCCTGGCCGCTGCGTGCATGTTCCGGGCCCTGGAATAATATCCCAGGCCCTGCCATAGTTTCAATACCTCGGTTTCTGAAGCTTGGGCAAGGTCGGTAACGGAAGGATAGTGTTCGATAAACTTAAGGTAATACGGCAGGCCCTGGGCTATACGGGTCTGTTGCAGGATGACCTCAGAGAGCCATATTTTGTAAGGATCTTTTGATCCTCTCCAGGGGAGGTCCCTCTTGTTTTCGGAATACCACTCAAGTATGGTTTTAGAAAAATGGGTCATGCTTCAAAAGGAAGCAAAAGTAAGTTTTTAAAGACTTAAAATTAGTTCATTAGAACAAAAGAATGAATAATATTTATATATTTGCAAGCCTGAAAAATAACAGTTTAAGTAAAAATAAACATGACGAAAGCAGATATCGTATCGAAGATCTCAGAAAAATTGGGAATAGAAAAAGGTGATGTTCAAGCGACCGTGGAAACCTTCATGGAAGAGGTCAAATCCTCACTCGAGAATGGAGACAATGTATACCTGAGAGGTTTTGGCAGCTTCATTATCAAGACACGTGCAGAAAAGACAGGTAGGAATATCTCAAAGAACACAACCATTAAAATACCTGCTCACAACATTCCGGCATTTAAGCCAGCAAAGGTTTTTGTTGAGGGAGTAAAAAGCAACGTAGAAGTAAAGTAATAACCGATATAAAAGCAGAGTTTTATGCCGAGTGGTAAGAAAAGAAAAAGACATAAGGTGGCCACGCACAAGCGTAAGAAACGCAGAAGAGCCAACCGCCACAAGAAGAAGTAGTTGCTGAAACTACTTTTTCATTTTAATACGTTCATTGACATAGAAATTCTAAAAGGATTTCGACGGGTTAACACAACCTGTAACAACTATTGTTTAATCCATCCTGCCTAGTGCGGGATAAAAATTGATTCAGGTGAATAGAGAATTAATCGTAAGATCCAATTCTGTTGCCGTCGATTTTGCCTTACTGAAAGATGGAAAACTCATTGAACTCCACAAAGACGAAAACGATCACAATTTTAACGTAGGGGATATCCTCCTCGCCAAGATCAGAAAACCCGTCACGGGTCTCAACGCGGCCTTTGTAAATGTGGGATACGAAAAAGATGCTTTTTTGCATTACCACGATCTGGGGCCACAGCTGGCCTCCATGTTGAAGTTCATCAAAAAAGTGAGTACGGGAAAACTCAAGGATTATTCCCTGAAGAACTTTCCATTTGAAAAAGATATTGACAAGCACGGCACCATCAATCAGGTGGTGAAGGCCAATCAATCCCTGTTGGTTCAGATCGTAAAAGAACCTATTTCGACCAAAGGACCGCGAATTAGCTCCGAATTATCTATAGCCGGACGCTATTTGGTGATGGTCCCTTTCTCCGATCGGGTTTCGGTTTCTCAAAAAATCGAAAGCAATCAGGAGAAAGACAGGCTCAAAAGACTCGTAAAGAGTATTAAGCCTAAAGGATTCGGAGTGATCATCAGAACCGTAGCAGAAGGCAAAAAAGTCGCAGAACTGGACAAGGATCTTCAAAACTTGCTGAACAAATGGACAGCAATGTGTAAAAAATTGTACAAAGCGCCCACCCCATCCAAAGTCCTTGTGGAAGTCAACCGAGCCTCCTCTATCTTAAGGGATGTATTCAATGACACTTTCACAGGTATCCACGTAGATGACGAGACGCTTTATACCCAACTGAAGGATTATGTGCATGAGATTGCACCTGATAAAGAATCCATTGTAAAGTTGTACAGTTCTTCGGTTCCGATTTTTGAAAAATTCGGTATCGAGAGACAGATCAAGACCTCCTTCGGACGCACGGCGTCCATGAGCAAGGGTGCCTACCTGGTCATTGAGCACACTGAGGCCCTTCACGTAATCGACGTGAATAGCGGCAACAGATCAAATAAGGCTAAAAATCAGGAAGACACGGCTCTGGAGGTAAACATGCTGGCCGCCACCGAGATCGCCAGGCAATTGCGCCTGAGGGACATGGGAGGGATCATCGTGGTCGACTTTATCGATATGGTTAAGTCGGATCACAGAAGAAAACTCTTCGACCATCTCAGAAAAGAGATGAAGGACGATCGCGCAAAGCATAAGATCCTGCCGCCCAGTAAATTTGGACTGGTGCAGATTACGCGCCAGAGGGTAAGGCCGGAGATCAATATCAAGACCACTGAGGAAAACCCCAGTGGCAGTAACCAGGAGGTAGAGGCTCCTATCGTTCTGATCGAAAAGATCAATGTAGATCTGGAACACCTTTTAAAGAACACCAAGAAAGACAAGGGGATCGTGCTCAACACACACCCATTCATCGCGGCGTATCTGACCAAGGGCTTTCCATCGATCAGGTCGAAGTGGTTCCTGGAGCACAAGAAATGGATCAAGATCCAGCCCAGGGACGCCTATACCTACCTCGAGTACCATTTCAAAGACAAGAATGGGAAAGACCTCATATAAAGAAGCGGCTTCAGCAGAAGCCGCTTTTTTTGTTTTAGTACCTTTAGGCCATGCGTACAAGACCTTCGTATACCCTTACTGAGGCCACCAGAAAAATGGAAAGTTACTGTGCCTATCAGGACAGGTGCCACCAGGAAGTGTTGGTGAAACTCAAAGAAATGGGCATGATCCCCGAAGCCATAGACCAGATCATGGGCCATCTTATCTCTGGTGGTTTCCTCAACGAGGAACGCTTCGCGCGGAGCTTTGCCCGGGGAAAATTCAGGGTGAAAAAATGGGGGCGTATCCGAATTACCCATGAATTGAAAAAGAGGGAGATCTCCCCATACCTGATCCGGATAGCCCTGGAAGAACTCGAAGAGGACGAATATACCGATACCCTAAAAACCCTTGCCAGGAAGCGGCTCTCCCAGTTAAAAGGACTCGATACACGCCTTCAGAAAAAAAAAGTTTACGATTACCTGATCTACCGCGGATGGGAAAGTTCAAGGGTCTATGACCAGTTGGACGAGCTTTTCCCCTGAGACACCCCTTTCAGGAAGGAAGGGCCCTGAGTACCTTTTCGGTGCGCTCTATCGCTTTGCGATTCTTCCAGTCTATCCATTTTTTACCCCGGATCTTTCGCATTCCATTGTCGAAATAACGCATAAAGACCACATTGTAGACCGCTTTGCTCAGATTCAGGGGATTGCGGGCCACAGACCGGAGGCTCATGGAAAACCCCGGGGTTACATATCTCATATAGTGCCAGTAACCTTCGGGCATATACAGCACTTCCCCATGTTCCAGGCAGGTCCTGTAACCGGAGGCATGTCTGAGTCCGGGCCATTTTTCGTAATCGGGATCTGAGAAATCGATAGACTCGTGGGTGATCAGGGAATGGGGTACCTTGTACAGGTATTTGTTTTCGCTTTGAGGAAACAGGATGCATTCCTTCCGTCCTGCAAAATGGAAGTGAAAGATGTTGGCCAGGTCTATGTCATAATGCATAAAGGTATAGGATTCCATCCCCCCGAAGAACAGCATGGGAAGTCCCTTCAACAATGGGATCCCAAAATCCGGGAATGTAAAATCCTTTTGCAGTTCCGGCACCTCCCTCATCACATTCCACAAAAAGATCCTGTATTTGGTGGGTTCTTTGTGGAGCAGGTCGAGGTACTCCTTCATCTTCATGGTGGCGTGTGGCTGGTTGAATCCTTCCCTGTGGTCTACAGGCCGGTTGTCATAAAGGGGAACCGTTTTCTCTCCGGCTACTTTACGGATATAATCAAAGTCCCATTTGGTATAGGCCGGCCAATCCCGGATGCTGTCCGTCATCACTACCGGCTTTTGAGGCCCCAGGTAGTCCCTCAGGAATTGCTCTTTGGTCATTGATCCAACCCGGGGTATTTCTTGTAGTTTCAATTCGAGCCTGATTAATCAATTCATCAAAGGTAAAAAATAGGACCGATTCGTCGATTTACAGAAAGGGCTGCCCGGTTCTCTGAAGCTTCTCAGGATTTTGCCTTCTGCCTGGCCAGCTCATTCCTTTCGATCTGATGCCCCGGTCTGGTCCATTTGGGTCGTTCGCCTTTCGATTCGTACTGGGATTCCTGTTGCTCCACCGTTTTGGGTTGAGGCATTTTCTCGAAGGCTGCCTGGGGCTCCAGCCCCAGTAGGCGGAACATCTCCATATCCTCATTTACGTCAGGATTGGGTGTGGTCAGCAATTTATCGCCGGCAAAGATGGAATTCGCCCCTGCGAAGAAACACATAGCCTGACCTTCCCGGCTCATCCCTGTGCGACCGGCAGAAAGCCTGACCTGTGTCCTGGGCATCACAATACGCGTAGTGGCGACCATCCTGATCATATCCCAGATGGGAACAGGTTCCATATCCTCCATGGGTGTTCCTTCCACGGCCACGAGGGCATTGATAGGAACAGATTCCGGCTGGGGGTCGAGGGTTGCCAGTGCAACCAGCATTCCGGCCCTGTCTTCCAGTTTTTCTCCCATGCCGATGATCCCTCCGCTACAGACCGTCACATTGCTCTTCCTGACATTATCAATGGTCTCCAGCCTATCCTTGTAGGCCCTTGTAGAGATCACATCCTTGTAATAGTCCTCCGAAGTATCCAGATTGTGGTTGTAGGCATACAGCCCGGCCTCTGCAAGGCGTTTGGCCTGATTCTCGGTAAGCATCCCAAGAGTACAGCAGACCTCCATATCGAGTTTGTTGATGGTGCGTACCATCTCCAGCACCTGATCGAATTCGGGTCCGTCCTTAACGTTCCTCCAGGCTGCACCCATGCATACCCTTGAACTTCCTGAAGCTTTTGCACGGAGGGCCTGGGCCTTTACCTGTGGGATACTCATCAAATCGTTCCCTTCTATATCTGTATGGTACCTGGCTGCCTGAGGGCAATATCCGCAGTCTTCCGGACACCCCCCTGTCTTTATGGAGAGCAGGGTAGAAACCTGTACTTTGTTGGGATCATGGTATTCTCTGTGGACAGTAGCTGCCCTGTAAAGCAATTCCATCATGGGCATCTTGTAGATGTCCAGGACCTCTTCCTTCGTCCAATTATGTCTAACCTCTTTCATCAAATCGTTTTATGACCAGTTCAAAAATAGAGAATCCTGTGAAATACATCCCATATTCCTACATATATCCCTCAATCTAGTTCAACCTTGGCCGTTTCATGAGAATACTCACGGCATTTCCCCCAAATCCTACGGCATTGACCATGATCCTGTTCAAGTGCTTGGAAAGTGGTTTTTCGCCCTCATAGGGAAGTGGGATAAAGACCTGGTGCCTCAACATCAGGACAGCCATCTCCATACTGAGCATTCCCGAAGCACCGAGGGCATGCCCGGTCTTCCATTTATTCGAAGTGAGGAGGGGCAGGTCGTTTCGGAACACTTTTTCCACAGCCCGGTATTCGGCCTCATCACCCCTGATGGTCCCGGGAGCATGCATGACCACAGCATCCACCTCCGAAGGGTGGAGGTCGCCCAGGGCCATTTGCATCGATCTCTGGAAACAATCGGCTTCAGCAGAGATAGAGGCAGAGGATTCCAGGATCTCCGTAGCATAGCCGATCCCTTCGATCTGGGCCAGGCTGTCCCTGGATTCGCCGGATGCCAGGCAGGCCATTGCTGCACCTTCCCCAAGCACCATGGTATTCCCTGTTTTATCCAGGTCCAGAGCTCTGCACGGGAACGGCCCCTTGTCCTTTGCATAGATCTTCAGGGCCTTCATCTGGGCCACGGTAAAAGGGGTGAGGGGTGCCTCGCTTCCTCCAACCAAAAAACGGTCTGACATCCCGCCTTGTATCCAGGCCACCCCGTTGAGCAATGCATGCAAGGCCGTGGAACAGGTGATCGAATGGGAGATCTCAGGACCTGAGGTCTGCAAGTCATGTGCGACCCAGGAAGAAATATTCCCCAAGGTGGTCACAGGGGAGGTCCAGGTGGAGGTGTGCCCCTGTTCCAGGAACTGCCTGTGATGGAATTCAAAGATACCGGTAGCCCCCCTTGAGGAACCGATGTTGATCCCGAAGGAGCTGTATTTATCCCATTGGGCCGAACTCACAGCAAGCCGGGAGACCATCAGCGCATAGAGCACTGTATCATCCAGTTTTCTGTATTGGGAATTCGAATCCCTCAAATTTTCCACTGCTCTTTTTTGATCTTCAGATATTGGGGCCACCAAAGCCATCTCCCCCTCAAAAGAATTCTCTCTTATAGCGTGATGTTGCGAGAGGTAGGAGGCCCACACCTCCTCACTTCCCATTCCCAGGGCAGAGAGGGATTCTATGGCAATTACGGATACAGGTGTTCTTAAATTCATCATCGAAAAGGCAAAAATAAGGCTTCTCCCGTTCTTCTCATTTTGTCAGGCGAAGTTTTCATCGATCCCCAAAGGTTCACAATGACCCCTGTCAAAAATCAAGTTCCAGACAGCTGGTCACGGCTTCATAGACCTTATCCAACTGTGCATCGCTGATCACATAGGGAGGGAGGAGATAAATAGTACTTCCCAGGGGTCGCAAAAAGACACCCTTCTCCATAAAAAAAGTATAGAGCCGGTCCCTCAGGGATCCGTATCGCGAAGTTTGGACATCGAGGTCCAGGGCATAGATCACCCCGGTCTGGCGGGTAGAAGCTACCCTGGGGTGGTCTTTGATCCGCTTATCGAATTCCCTGTGTCTTCGTATGATCCTCCTGATATTTTCCTGCATCTCGTCGGACCGCAATAATTCCAGGGCAGCCCTTGCAGCACTGCAGGCAAGGGGGTTGGCGGTGTAGGTATGGCCGTGGAAAAAACCTTTGTGTACAGCATCATCGTAAAAAGCTTCATAGACCCGGCCGGAGCAGCTCGTGATGGCCATGGGAAGCAGGCCGGCCGTAAGTGCTTTAGACAGGCAGATGATGTCCGGTTTGATCGTTAACTGGTCTGAGGCGAAATAAGTGCCCGTCTTGCCAAAGCCAGTCATCACCTCATCGGCTATGGTGATCACCCCTGCCATCTTCATCAGGCGAAGGATGCGGCATAGGTGTTCGGGTCTGTGCATCTTCATGGCCGCAGCTCCCTGAACCAGGGGTTCATAGATAAAACCAGCAATATCCTTTTTTTCTAACCTCTTCTCCAGGTGTTTGAGAACCTCTTCCACCGTGTCATCCTCAGGTACAGGAATGCGTTCCACCTGGATGAAGTGTTCCTCGAAAGGCCCGTTGTAGGCCGAAAGACCGGATACCGACATAGCCCCGAAAGTATCTCCATGGAATCCCTCTTCGAAAGCGAGCATGACGTTCCGCTTTTCGCCCAGGTTGTGAAAATACTGAAGGGCCATCTTGATCCCGATCTCGGTGGCGGTCGACCCGTTATCCGAGAAGAAGAGTTTTTCCTGATTATGAGGAAGGACGGAGATCAGGGATTCAGACAGCGCAATGGCCGGTTCGTGGGTAAAACCGCTAAAGACGACCTGATCCAGTTTTTGCATCTGCTCACCCACTGCCTTTGTGATCCCGGGGTGGCAATGCCCGTACATTGCCGTGTACCAGGATGCGATCGCATCTATGTATTCCCTGCCGTCCTCATCGGTCAGGACCGCCCCCTCTGCTTTGGCGATCCCCAGCATGCTCCCGTGCGACTTGTGCTGTGTTAAGGGGTGCCAAATGTGTTTTTTATCTCTGTCTGTAAGTTTCTCCAAGCCTTCTGTTTTTGGGCAACCTTGAATTACATATCTTGCAAAACGAGGGAATATCCCCCGAAGACATGCCGCACAAATTTATAACATCTCTGATACCTAATTACCAGAATCTCAAGGATAGTCAGGTATTTCTGGGATTGGCTCTTTTATCTGTTTCCCTGCGATTTCCCTTTTTTTTCAGGGATTACATAGACCGGGATGAGAGCACGTTTATCCTGGTAGCCCAATCCTGGGTAGATGGCCATCTGCCCTATACCGAGCTATGGGACCTGAAACCTCCGCTGGTCTTTCTTTTCTTTGCCGGGATCATCTACCTGTTCGGGAAGAGCTTTGTTGTAATCCGATTTTTTGGTGCACTCGCGGTTGCGGGAGTCGCCTTTTATACCTATAAGGCAGGAAAAGAGGCACATTCGTCCCAAACGGGATTCTGGTCTGCAGTTGGGAGCGTGTACCTGCTCAGTTTATTTGGCAGCATGCAAGGGGTGATGTCCGAACACCTGAGCATGTTGTTCTTTATGCCCGCCCTGTTCCTGCTGCTGAAATATCACAAAAAGAGATGGTATTTTATCGGTGGGATCCTCCTGGGCCTTTCCCTTATGATGAAGCTGAACCTGGCCTATGCGGTGTTGGGGATCGTACTTTATTTGTTATCGAGAGCTGTTTACGAACGAAAGGTTCGAATAGCCTTTGAACGTTCCCTTCTCCTTGGAACCGGAGTGTTCCTGGCCATAGGGGCCACTTTTTTGCCTTACCTCCTGGCCGGTATACCGGAAGTGTGGATAGATTCGGTGATCAAAGCCCCGCTGGCATATTCCCGTGATCTTCAGAATTCCGTGTTCAATGTCCTACCCCTTTTGGCCGTATTGATCCTTGTCGGATTCCTCTGCTGGAAAAAGAAATGGATCGATTTTTACGATCCCAAAGTGCAGTTGCTCTCCGTTATTATTGCAGGAGTGGTCTTTTCGTTCCTCAAGAGCGGAAAGGTGAATGGACATTACCTGATGCAGCTTTACCCTATGGTACTGATCTTCCTGGGAATTGCCCTTTCAAGAGTGCTGGTTTGCCGGTTAAAATACTACCCCTTCTCGCTGATGCTGGCTGCCCTACTCCCGGTAGAATCCTATGCAGAACTGGTCAACATCATCCAGAACAAAAGGACGCATGACACCTTTTACAACGGGGAGGGTTTTAGGGTTCCTGAATTTATAGAGAAACAGCAACTGGACCAAAAGGAAGTCCTTTTTTTCGAGTACCATATCGGCTACTGGGTGATGGGCGCCACTCCCCCTTCCAAGGCTGCAACCCACCCCAGCAATATCTCCAGAACAACCCTCTACCCTTATTTTCAGAATCCGAGGAAAAATGCACTGGAAGAACTCGAATACCTGTTGGATACCCTCAAACCCAAAACGGTGGTCACCCGTAAGGACAAGACAGTTTTTGACAGGGAATACGTAGCGGAAGACGCCTATGTCAGGGACTATTTGTCTGAACACTATCACCTGGAGGGTATTGTTGGCCGGGCTGAGGTTTTCTCCAGGCTAGAGGGCCATTAGAGTGTCCCGGAAAGTGGTGGCATATTTACTGATCACCTCCCTGTCAAAATAGTCTTCTTCCGGAATCCTGCCAATGCATTTTACCCCGGTCTTGGACACGATGATGCTCTCAGTGGTCGGATGTTCATCCCCACTGAACAAAATAGCAGGTTCCAACCCCCTTGATCTGAGGGCCTCAATTGTGAGGAGGGAGTGGTTTATGCTCCCCAGATAGTGCCTGGATACCACTACTACCTTGTAGTTGGGTTTGATAAGGTCCAAAATAGTATTGGATTCGTTCAGGGGGACCAATAGTCCTCCCGCCCCTTCGATCACCAGGTGGTTTGTGGATTCCGGTTCTAAGATATTTTCCCTTTCTATGGTGATCCCGTCTATTTCCGCGGCTGCATGCGGACTCATAGGAGTCTTCAATGCATAACTGTTCTTGTGGATTACGGTTTTAGGATTACTGATCAGGTTTTTGACCTTATGGCTGTCAGAATTCTCGAGGTCTCCTGCCTGTACGGGTTTCCAGTAATCGGCCTCCAGCGCTTCCACGATGATCGCAGAGGCAATCGTCTTTCCGACCTCAGTCGAGATCCCTGTGACAAATATTCGTTTCACGATTTATACGGGTTGGGTGATCATGCCACACTTAAGGCACCTGTATTTCTTCTTTTCGAAAAAGGGAAAGAGTTTATTCAGGATCCCTTTTCTCGTGTAATAGGCCTCTGAACGCTGCGCCTTGCAGTTGGGACAGGTCACGGGATTACCCTCGTCATCCACGGCATATCTCCTGAACTCATCGTAGATAGCAATTGCCCTTTCCTTGTCCCTGGTATAAACCTGGAGTTTGACCCCGCCTATAGCCTGGCTGACCAGGGGGTCCGTATTCAGGAAGTTCTCATCTCTCAGGAACACATAGATCCCCTCAGCTTCGAGTCGGCCCTTAATGACCTGCACATCTGCAGGAAATTCAAAAGCTCCGAGGGTGAAGAATTTATCAGGCATGGACGATCTCTTCATAGGCTTGTGCCAATATACTCAATACTTCCTTTATTTCATCGGCCGTGTTAAAACTGTGCATGCAGAACCTGATACGTTCCATGCCCGCCGGCACGGTAGGCGCGAGGATGGGACGCACATCGAACCCGTTATGTACGAGGATTTCCGAAACCTGCTTTACAGTTGAATTCCCGGGGATCACACAGGAGTGTATGGCAGACCTGCTGGGAATAAATTTGTCTTTGAAACCGCGTATTTCTACCTCTTTGAGGAAGGTCGAAATATTGGCCCTGAGCAACGCTATTTTATCCCGGATGCTTTCTTTTTCCATCTGCTCAATGACAAAGAGCAGGGAGGCCACTGTCAAAGGCGGGATTGCCGTGGAATAAATGAAACTGCGGGCGTAATTGACCAGGTAAGACCTCAATTCCCCACTGCCGAGAATGGCAGCTCCTTGGACTCCCATCCCCTTGCCAAAGGTGACGACCCTCGCAAAGACCATGTGTTTACTTCTTTCACTTGTGTCGAGGTCCGGAATAGTTTGGTTCAGGCCGGAGATCGAATGCGCCTCGTCGAGGACGAGTCGGCATTGGAATTCTTCACAAAGCAGGAGGAGTTGGTGCAGATCCGGTTCATCCCCATCCATGGAAAACACAGATTCGGTAGCGAGGTAGATCTGACTATCCTTCTCCCTGCTTCGGATTAACCGGTCTAGTAACTTCCTGAGATCCTTCAGGTCGTTGTG
The DNA here is from genome assembly GCA_041628355.1 of Muriicola sp. GTDB lineage: Bacteria > Bacteroidota > Bacteroidia > Flavobacteriales > Flavobacteriaceae > Muriicola. The sequence goes on from JBFKPJ010000025.1 coordinate 12,407, forward strand.
CCTGAATTTGTAGTTCCTGGCAAGGCCCATACGGATCCCGTCCCTCATGCTGGCATGCACATATTCATCATACAGGACCAGGTCGCTCTTCTGGGGAACTGATGAGAAGAAACCCAGGTTGGCGTCGTAACCCGAATTAAAGAGCAATGCGCTTTCTGCCTTGTAGTAACGTGCTATGGAGACCTCCGTTCTTTCGTGGAGTTCAGAATTCCCGGATAACAAGCGGGAACCGGTAGAACCGTTGTGCAGCAGGTCCATGGATTCCATGATTTTCAAGGCCCCCTTCAGGATCTCCTCTTCCCTGGCCATGCCCAGGTAGTCATTGGATACAAAGTCCGTATTTCCTCCGTTCAACTTCAGTTCCCGGAAGGTATTCTCCCTCTTCCTGTTCTCTAATTTCTGCCTGAGTTTCTCTGGAAATTCGTCCATGGATCAAAGGTACTACTTAGATGAATATATGTTATCTTGATGTGGCAAATACACTACCCCCATGCCTGTACATTACGATAGGGCCTGTTCGACACAGGATCTCCGGGAGATCCTGGAATTGCAGGAGAAGAACCTGCCTCCCCAGCTCACGGAAGAGGTGAGAGAAAAGGAGGGCTTTTTAACTGTATCCCATACCCTGGACCTGCTGGACAGGATGAACCAGGTCTGTCCTCATATCGTCGCCAGGGCGGATGGGCGGGTTGTGGGGTATGCGCTGTGCATGCATCCCGACTTCTCAGGGGAGATACCTATCCTCATGTCCATGTTCGAACAGATCCGGTTGAGCCTGTCCCCCGAACAGACCTTTATCGTCATGGGCCAGGTCTGTGTTGACAAGGAATACAGGAAACAAGGTATTTTTCGTGGGTTGTACCGGACGATGAAGGAGGTATTGAGCGATCAGTTCGAACTGATCGTTACCGAAGTGGATGGTCGCAACAGGAGGTCACTGGATGCCCACCTGGCCATCGGTTTCCGGCTACTAAAAAAATACCAGTCCGATGGAAGGGACTGGTATCTTATAGTACTTTAAAAAGAACAGGCTTCAGTCTACCAGTACGATCACCTTGTTATCGTTCATCTCCATGGTCCCGCTACCGATAGACAGGGTCATCTTCCCGTCAGCCGCTTTCTTGAACCTGGCCTCGTGCTCCTCGTCTATGGTAATATCCCCCCCTATCTTGACCAGACCTTGCTGCAGAAGGGAAACGATGGGTGCGTGATTGTCGAGCACCTGAAATTCGCCGTTCAGCCCGGGAACCGTCACGGAAGTGACATTTCCTTCGAACAGGGTGGCTTCAGGGGAAACGATTTCTAAATGCATGTGTTTACTTCTTAAACGCTATTGGTATAACAGAGAGAGCTCTTAGACCTCTGCCAACATTTTCTCACCGGCCTCAATGGCTTCCTCAATAGTACCCTTCAGGTTAAAGGCGGATTCAGGAAGGTGATCCAGCTTACCGTCCATGATCATGTTGAAACCTTTTATGGTATCCTTGATGTCTACCAGTACTCCGGGGATCCCTGTAAACTGCTCTGCCACATGGAAGGGCTGTGAAAGGAATCGCTGTACCCTCCTGGCCCGGCCAACAGCCAGTTTGTCCTCTTCGGAAAGTTCTTCCATCCCGAGGATGGCGATGATATCCTGAAGCTCTTTGTAACGCTGAAGCAGCTCTTTTACTCGTTGTGCACAGGCGTAGTGATCCTTCCCGAGGATCTCAGGGGTGAGGATCCTGGAAGTGGAATCCAGTGGATCCACCGCCGGATAAATACCTAACTCAGCAATCTTACGTGACAATACCGTGGTCGCATCCAGGTGGGCAAAGGTGGTTGCAGGCGCAGGGTCCGTCAAGTCGTCCGCAGGTACATACACCGCCTGTACAGAAGTGATCGAACCCCTTTTGGTAGAGGTAATGCGCTCCTGCATGGCACCCATTTCAGTGGCCAGGGTAGGCTGGTATCCCACCGCAGATGGCATACGCCCGAGAAGGGCCGATACCTCGGAACCTGCTTGTGTGAATCGGAAAATGTTGTCTACGAAGAACAGTACGTCTTTCCCCTGACCTTCCCCAGATCCGTCACGGAAATACTCGGCAATGGTCAGACCGGACAGGGCCACACGGGCACGGGCTCCGGGGGGTTCGTTCATCTGTCCGAAGACAAAGGTCGCTTTGGACTCCTTCAGGGCTTTCTTATCTACCTTGGAGAGGTCCCATCCCCCTTCTTCCATGGAATGGAGGAATTTATCCCCATATTTTATAATTCCGGATTCCAGCATCTCCCTGAGGAGGTCGTTTCCTTCACGGGTACGTTCTCCTACTCCGGCAAAAACGGAGAGTCCTCCGTGTCCTTTTGCGATGTTGTTGATCAGCTCCTGGATGAGTACGGTCTTTCCAACACCGGCTCCTCCGAACAGTCCGATCTTACCTCCTTTGGCGTAAGGCTCGATGAGGTCGATCACCTTGATACCGGTATAAAGTACTTCCGTAGAAGTAGAGAGGTCTTCAAATTTTGGTGCTTCCCTGTGGATAGGGAGGCCGTTCTTTCCCTCCTTGGGCAGGTTGCCGATCCCGTCAATAGCGTCTCCGATCACATTGAACAGCCTGCCGTAAATATCTTCGCCTATCGGCATTTGAATAGCCTTCCCGGTGGAGACCACGTCTACTCCCCGGCTCAAACCGTCGGTGGAATCCATGGAAATTGCACGTACACAGTTCTCGCCTATGTGAGACTGGACCTCCAGTACCAGGAGGGAACCATCACTCTTTGTGATTTCCAGTGAATCATAGATTTTTGGAAGATCCGATCCGGATGCGAATTCAACGTCGATCACCGGCCCGATGATCTGAGAGACTTTACCAGTTACTTTAGCCATTCTTCAAAATTTATCTATTAAGGAAATCTGCGGCCATTTTTGATGTGGTCATGGCACCTTTTTTCCGGCTGCAAAGATATATCTTCACATTGTAAATAGGAAGGCTTTGGGGTGATTTTTTCGCATAAAAAAAGCACCGGGTAACCGGTGCTTTTCTTTTATGCTTACTCGCTGCCCTTTAAGGGTTTACCGTCCAGCTCACGTAGAAGATGGAACCAACGGCGCCCGTACCTATGGCAGAGAAATACTCATCCCCAAGGATATTGGATCCTCCGACCTTGAATACCGATTTGATATCCGGCACGGCGTAGTTGATCTGCGCATCAAGGACCGTGAAGGAAGGCAACTGCCCATCGGCGAAAGTGGCCTGCCAGAAATAGGTGTCACTCCATCGGTAATTCACGTTAAAGCCAAAGTTCTTGAACAGTTCGGTATTCCCGAAAGAGGCCTTGACCTTGTGATTAGGAGTGTTGAAGTTCGTCCTGAAATCGGGGAAGGCGGCCTGGTCAAAGTCTAATTCTGCATAGGTATAATTCACACCCAGGTCGAAATTCCCGAACACTTTGACGTCCACCCCGATGTTGGCCCCGTAGGAATTGATATCGGCCAGAGAATTCGTGTAGTTCTGATAGGCAAAGAAATCCCCGTTCTGTAATGCGAGTAATGAAAGTGCGTTATCACCGGCCTGCCCGTAGAAAGGTACAAGAACGGTAGTATTGGAAATAAAGTTCTTATACTGGTTGTAATATCCGCTCAGGTCGAGGGTTACCTTTCCGAACTGCCCCCTGTATCCAAGTTCAAAGGCTGTGATCTCCTCTGGTTGCACAAGCGGTGTATTGACAGCTGTGGGGGTTCCTGCCTGAACAGAGGCCAGGGAGAATGCATTTTCATAAGCAGCCCTGCCCACTACGGTAGCCGTGCTTGAGCCGGTAATAGCCTGTCCTGAGGAGCTCACCGGGAAGGTCCTGATATCCCTGTCCAGGTTCGTAGGAGCGGATCCTACCAGGATCGCCCTACCGGCGTTAAGACCTATGAACAGGTCCTGGGTTGTAGGGTTCCTGAATCCCTGCTGGGCAGAGATACGAATGTTCTGATTTCGATTCTCTCCAGCCGTGTATGCTACGGATAACCTGGGAGAGAAGAACCCGTCGAAGAACTCGTTCTTGTCGTAACGGATAGATCCTGTGAATTTCAAACGCTCTTCCAGAAGTTTTTTCTGGATCTGCATATAGGCACCATACTCGTTATAGCTGATAGGGCCGTCAGAATCAGTGAAGATGGTCCCATTGGAATTCAGGACATATTCCCTGAAAGATCCCCCGATCTGTATATCGGCAAAATCGCTGGTCAGATGGGAAAAGTTATAATTCGCGTCGATGTGCCTGAGTTTTGTATTATCGATGAATTTTGCACCGGTGGTCAGGTCTCCGTCATTGATCACCGCGTTGAAAGCGTTCTGGAACTGAGGAGTTCCCGGAACAAAGCGGCCTGTGTCGGCCACTTGTCTAGCCAGTGCATGGGCAGTATCCTCGTCGAGCGGTACTCCTGTACCCACTCCGAGTCGGGCTCCGATATACGTCTGGGCGTATTCGGTAAACCACTGGGTATCCCCTTTCCATCGGCGGTTCACGTTGATGGCCGCGAAACGGGTATCATAGGAATCCCCGGATCCTTCTGAAGTGATATACCCCCTGAGGAAGAAATTGTTATTGCGGAACTCCAGTTTGTGTTGCTGCAGGATGAAGTTTTTAATTGAATAACGGTTAGCCCCCTGGTAAAGGGTATTACCCCGACCTATCCTTCCATTGTAGACGATCTCAAAATCATCTGCGAATGGCTTGTAATGGACAGAGAAATCGGTTTTAACACTTTCCGCCGCATAATTGGCCAGGTCGATCTCGTCATATCCGGTCCTGGAAACAACAGCAGAACCTACCGTTCCGGATGGCAAGCCTGCAAGGGCATCAAAATTGAGGAGGGTAGATACCTCATCCCCATAGACGTTCAGACCGTCATAAGCAGGGTTGGTTCGGTCTGCGCCTGGTCTGTTCAGGTCGTCTGTGCGGTTGGCGTGCCAGTCTTCCCCTTTGAGGAAGGAGAAATTCGCCTTGACCGCGAGTTTGTCGCTGAAGGCGTGGGCTGCCCTGATCCCGAAATCGTAATAGTTATTATCCCCGGCAGCTTCCTGAGAAGTGATCCCGGTTTTGAAATAAGTGCTGATCCCCTGGAAGTCGAACGGGCTCTTACTCCTCATAAAGAGGATACCGTTAAAAGCGCCTGCACCATAGAGAGCAGAGGAGGCTCCCGGCAGGATCTCCACGCTTTGCACCTCCAGTTCAGACATCCCCACCAGGTTCCCCAGCACAAAGTTGAGACCGGGGGCGGAGTTGTCCATCCCGTCTACCAACTGCATGAAGCGGGTGTTGGCGAAGGTTGCAAAACCCCGGGTATTGATCGACTGGAAGGTCAAACTGTTCGTGTTGATATCAACCCCTTTTAAATTCTGTAGCCCGCTGTAAAAAGATTCTGCAGAAGCATTCTTGATCTCCTTCAAACCAAAACGCTCTACGGATACCGGGGATTCAAAGAGTCTTTCCGGCGTCCTGGAAGCTGAGACCACGATCTCATCGAGCAGTGTTTGAGCTTCCTCAAGGACGATCTCCAGTGTTTGATTGTTCGATGTTACCTGGGCGGTCACCTCGGAATATCCAATACTGGTCACCCTGATCGAGAAGGGAGGGTTTTGGGATGTTGAGAGGGTAAAGTTTCCATCAAAATCGGAAACAGCACCTGTGGTTGTGCCAATGATGACAATATTTGCCCCGGGCACAGGTTCACCGGCTTGGTCCCTAACCGTTCCCTGTACGGTTGTCTGGGCATACATTCCAAATCCTAAGAGCAGGGAGAATAATAAAAGCGTTGTTCTCATTCGACTGGGTCTTTAATTTAACAAGCAATTTAACGATTTTTTTACATCGTCAAATACTAATATCAAAAAAAGCCACAGGGATAATTGACAACTTCTGAATACAGGGATGGTCAAAATATCAATCCCTTAAAATAGGGAGTGACTGAGAATGTTTTTATGAGTGTGATTCCAGGGCTAAAAAACCCCAATTGATAAAAAAACCTTGATTTTTATCCGTTAATAAATCGCCTACTCTACGGTAACCGACTTGGCGAGATTCCGGGGCTGGTCCACATTACAGCCTCGCATGACAGCGATGTGATAGGAGAGCAATTGAAGCGGTATGGTCGTGACCAACGGGCTCAGGCTTTCCAGCACTTCGGGCACTTCAATGACGTGGTCTGCGAGTTCCCTGACCTGGGTGTCCCCTTCTGTGACGATAGCGATGATCTTCCCTTTACGCGTTTTGATCTCCTGTATGTTGCTAACCACTTTTTCATAATGCCCCTTTTTGGTCGCGATCACGATCACCGGCATCTGCTCGTCTATCAGGGCAATAGGTCCGTGCTTCATTTCCGCTGCGGGATACCCTTCGGCGTGGATATAGCTGATCTCCTTGAGTTTCAGGGCACCTTCGAGTGCCACGGGGAAATTGTACCCCCTGCCCAGATACAGGCAATTCTCTGAATCCTTGTACACATCGGCAATGATCTCCACAAGAGGATTGGCCTCCAGTGCCTTCTCAACTTTAGAAGGGATGTTTTCCAGCTCCGAAAGGATCTCGTGATATTTGGATTTGCTGAGCACTCCTTTCTCCTTGGCGAGTTTTAAAGCGAGCAGCGTCATTATTGTGATCTGAGTGGTAAAAGCCTTGGTGGAGGCCACTCCAATTTCAGGACCGGCGTGGGTATAGGCCCCGGCATGTGTTTCCCGTGCAATAGATGATCCCACCACATTACAAACCCCAAAGACGAAAGCGCCTCTTTCCTTAGCCAGCTTTATCGCAGCCAGTGTATCGGCTGTCTCCCCCGATTGTGAAATAGCTATGACCACATCCTTGTCAGTGATCACCGGGTTGCGGTATCTGAATTCAGAGGCGTATTCTACCTCAACGGGAATGCGCGCCAGGTCCTCAAAAATGTATTCGGCAACCAGACCGGCATGCCAGGAGGTCCCACAGGCCACGATGATGATGCGGTTTGCATTCATGAATCGCTCCAGGTTGTCGTCTATCCCGGACATCTTGATCATTCCCTGGTCTACCAGCAACCTACCCCTGTATGTGTCTTTTATAGCCCTGGGCTGCTCGTAGATCTCTTTCAGCATGAAATGGTCATATCCTCCCTTTTCGATCTCCTCCAGGTTGAGTTGCAATTCCTGTATCATGGGATAAGCTACCGCGTCGTCCTTAATCTTGCGCAATTTGATCTCCTTCCCCGGCCTGACGATCGCCATTTCCTCATCTTCGAGGTAAACGGCGTTATTGGTGTATTCAATAAAGGGCGAAGCGTCTGATGCGATAAAGAATTCCCGGTCTCCTATCCCAATAGCAAGCGGACTTCCCAATTTGGCCACTACGATCTCGTCCGGTTTTTCCTTGTCGAATACGGCGATAGCGTAGGCTCCCACTACCTGGTTCAGGGCGATCTGTACGGCTTTTCCGAGTTTTACTTTTTCTTTTTTCTTTACTTCTTCTATTAGGTTGACCAGGACTTCGGTATCGGTATCGGATTCGAAAGTGTAACCTCTCTTGGAAAGCTCGGTCTTGATGGCCTCGTAGTTCTCGATGATCCCGTTGTGGATGATCACAAGATTCCCGGAATTGGAATAGTGCGGGTGTGAATTTACATCATTAGGCACTCCATGAGTGGCCCATCGGGTGTGGCCCATTCCCAGAGACCCATTCACGGCGATGTTCTTTTCGGATTTGTCCTTCAGGTCCGCGACCTTTCCCTTGGTCTTGGACATGTTGATCTGATTGCCGTCAAAAAGGGCGATCCCGGCACTGTCATACCCCCTGTACTCGAGCCTCTGCAGCCCTTTCATGATGATGGGATATGCCTCCCGGTGTCCTATATAACCTACTATTCCACACATAGAAAAAGGATTAAGCCAATTTTTTGGTCTGTAAATTTACGAGATGTACTGAAAATAATGTTGTTTTTGCGTTATATAACGCTTTTTCTCCGCCAGTGGTATGTGAAAATCGGATTAATTGGCCTCCGTGTAGAAGATCTCCAGCTTGAGTTTCTTGGCTTCCGGGACGTTGGCGCCACTGCCGTAAAGGACGGTGCTCAGCGGACTCAAATTGGATCCAACGGGGAGATCCTTTTCCGTATTGCCAGACAGGAGGGCATTGGACACGCCCAATATCCTGATATCGGGTGAAATGGCAAGGCCCAGGGTGGCATTGGAGGAATCCCTCAGGATCAGATCGTTGATATGGTCGGTGATCCGTATCCTGTATTTGATACCTAGTCCGCTTTCTTCCTGCAGCCTGGCATCGTAATCGAGATAGATCCCAAAGCGGGAATCTGCGGCATTATTTTCATTTCCCGGTCTGTAAACGGGAGCATTGGTATCCAGGTTGTACATATATAACCTGGGAGGTTCCGGAATTCCGCCTGCGGCATCCAGGGTTTCCCTGTCTACATAGAACACCAGGTTGGCCTCGTTGATGATCCAGTTCTTCGACTTGATCTCGTTGATCACGGTTTCACCGTTGTTTTCCTCAAACAGGGCAATTTCTGCAAAGGTTCCCGGACCGCCTTTCAGGTAGATGCGGGAAGCGTTCTGCCCTGTATCCAGGTTATCCGCCACCTGAGGAGGATAGGGCTCTGCCAGGATCGTATTTACGGCGTTACCGGTGATCGGGGCGTTGCCCTGGCCCGTGATCAGGTTCAGGGTGTATTCCCTTTCGGCGGTCTCCAGTTCCCCGTCCACTATTCTGTCGTATTCGTAGGTAAGGGTGATGCTCGCCGTACGCAGATCGAGCAGCAACATGATGTCATCGGTGATAGGGGTGACCGACATATGTATGCCTCTGAAAAAGTTTTTGAAATTGGAGTTGCTGATCAATTCTGATGACCCCTCCTTGTCCAGTATGTTCTGCTGGAAGAAGTCGGGATCCAGTGCCACCCTGATACCCGGCTCTATGACCCGGGGGGCCTGAAGGGATTCATCTTCCTCTGTATCCGGATCGTCCTCGGTAAAGATCAGGGTTTGTTCATCATTGATCTGGACGGAGCCGTCAAACAGCACATCCGACACGAAGGACGGGGAGAATTCCTGGCTCGAATAATATTCCTGTCCCTGCAGGAAATTGCTGTTGGGATCGAGGTCCCTGAGGAAATAGGTGGAACGCTCCACCTTGAAAGTAAAGGGCACATCGCGGTTGCCGTAAATACTGTCCAAATCTCTCTTGACGGGAAATCGGTTGGGTAGCGTGTTCGTATCCTCGTCATCAGTGATCCCGTCCCCATCCGTATCCACATTCAAGGGGTCTGTTCCCGCCAGTCTTTCCTGATTGTCTGTAAGGCCATCCCCGTCACTGTCGCTGTTAGGATCGTCGGGGTCTGCATCCAGTTCGTCAATGACCCCATCCAGGTCTCTGTCCGGACTGCTGTTTCTCTGATAGGGGATATAGAGGATCACTTCTTTGATCCTTTCATTTTCCTCTATGGTGGCATCTACACCATCCGTCCCTGAATTGTCTTCCGTGACCTGGGAGTAATTCCCAAAGGTAGGGTTGCCCGTTCCGCCGGACAGGGACACCTGGGACGTGATACTGGCCGTCGTCCTGCCGTAGATGGGATCATTGAACACTCCGATCTGGTACAAAGGCAACTTATTGGTTTGAACGGCTACCACGTTGCGGTTATAGGAAAAGACGTCGTATTCCGCTTTATCCGACACAAACGGGCTCCCGTCAATAACACCATTACCCAGGGTGGTGACGTCCTCGTCGCAGGACATAAGCACAATGAAGAGGAATGTTCCTAAGAAGGCCGGAACCTTGCCTTTGAGAAAAAATCGCATGGGGCTTAGTTTAAAACTTCGGTGTCATAGAAATTCGCATAGGCCTCTTCAAATTCCTGTATAGGCACATACGGTAACACGGGTTTCTGCTGGTCTTTGATGAATGAAAGCAGGTCTTCAGGAATGCCTTCAGCAGCTAAAATTACAGCATCCGAATAACTCACCCCTATTTTTAACAAATTATTATAGGTAGGTTCTTTCAGGAGTTCAAGTGCATCTTCCGGGATGCCGTCAAAAGCCACTTTATTGATCAGTTCCTGGTCCAGTATTCCCTCAAAACTCTTTCCGTATACCGAAAGGACGATCTTGCTGTCGGCGAACAGGGGCTCATCTGAATAGAATTTGCGCAGGTACAACGGAAGGAGGGAGGACATCCATCCATGGATGTGGATAATGTCCGGGTTCCAGTTGAGTTTCTTCACGGTTTCCACTACACCCTTGGCAAAAAAGATGGCGCGTTCGTCATTGTCGGCAAACAATTCCCCATTCTCGTCGGTGAAGGTTGCCTTTCTTTTGAAGTACTCTTCGTTATCTATAAAATAGACCTGTATCCTTTCCCTCGGGATGGAAGCCACCTTGATGATCAGGGGCATGTCCATATCATTGATCACGAGATTCATCCCTGACAACCTGATCACCTCGTGCAGCTGGTGCCTCCGCTCATTGATATTGCCGTAACGCGGCATAAAGATCCGGATCTGACCGCCTTTGCTGTTCACCATCCTGGGCGCTTCGTAAGACATTAAGGAAACTTCGTTCTCTGGTAAGTAGGGCACTAATTCTGAAGATACAAACAATATCTTTTTACCATTCATACAGGTCGACTTTAATTTATCGCGGAAACGTAGCCGCAAAATTACAAAAATTATGCAGATTAGCCGTAATTATAGTAAGTTTGCA
>JBFKPJ010000026.1:0-22708 GCA_041628355.1 Muriicola sp.
CGGTAAGCCATGTTGATGGCTTCCAGCGTGCCTTCCTGCTGGCGTGAGAAAGAGGCATTGAGGTGCTCACCGATGGTGATCCTTTCCCCGATCTTGAATTCTGAATTCAGCCTGGTGATCCCCTGCTTGAAACCTGTATCGTTCAGGATACCTTCCCTGTTCAGGTAGTTGGCAGAAAGGAAATACCTTCCTGTTTCATTACCGTTGGAAATAGACAGATCAAAATTCTGGGTAGGCGCATTCTGAGTAATTTCATTGAACCAGTCCGTACCGTTAGGCCTGTTGACAGTGGCTGTTCTCGGGGCACGGGTGATGGGATCGTAGGAGACCACACGGGTATATCCCTGTACTGTGGTAGGCACAACAGGAGAAGCGCCGCTTCCATACTGTGGATGCGTTACCGGAGCCCCGTCATTGGAAAGGCTCTGGAAGATCATCTCCCCGTGCTGCTGTACATTCAGCAGGTCGGGCAGGTTGGTCGCCCTGGAAACACCGGTATACGCATTAAAGGTAACCGTGGGTTCTGCCTGGTTGTACTTACCGCTCTTGGTCGTGATGATCACAACCCCGTTGGATGCCCTGGCACCGTAGATGGCTGCCGCCCCATCCTTGAGGACGTTCATCTGCTCGATGTCGCCCGGGTTGATACTGTTCAGGATATTGGGATTATCTGTTTGTACCCCATCAATGATATAGAGGGGGTTTGTATTGTTGCTTGTACCAAATCCACGGATCACGATCTTGGGCGAGGCACCAGGAGTACCTGCATTGGTCACCGTAACCCCTGTTACCCTACCTTCCAGGGCTTCAGCGGCGTTGACCAATGGGACCTTGGTAGCTTCCGCGATATCTACGGATGCAACAGATCCCGTGATATCTCCCCGGGTCTGGGTGGCATATCCCGTAACGACCACTTCGGAGAGCTGGCTGGCATCTTCCGCCATCTGTACGTCTATCCTGCTTCTTCCGTTGACAGGTACTTCCTGCCTGGCAAAGCCGATGTAGCTGAAGACCAGTACGGCGTTCGCGTCTGCAGTGATGGTGTAATTTCCATCAAAATCGGTTTGAGTTCCGTTTGTCGTTCCTTTTACAACCACATTGGCCCCTGGAAGAGGTGCTCCCAGATCATCTGTGACCGTTCCTGTGATGGTTTGCTGAACGCTCTCTACTCTGTCATCATCAGTTGGGGCCGGGTTTGCAAAAACCGCGGATACCGAAAAAAAGAAGAGCAGAGATAAAGCCCCTGCTGTAGTGGAGTTGAGTGCAAACCTCCACGCCCCGGGCTTTAACCCGTGTTGATCAAGTCTTCGAATCATAATCGTGTCTCGTTTAGTTAGTTAATGATTTCGTGTTAATTCAGTTACAAATAGTGCGATAAGGATTCCGCAAATATGTTAAAAAATTTAAGAATTAAGTATAATAATAATAAAATTATGTGAAAGCCTCGACAAGAGGATCAAAATATTTTTGACTTGTAAGAGGATTGCCTGTCTCCAAAAAGCCCTAAATACAGGCGTTTTTCTCCAGGTAAACAGAAATTTTAAAGAGGCTTTATCGCCGTGTATGATGTGATCCACGAGTTTGTCTTATTAATTTTTTTAACTTGGCAACCGATCCCTAATTCATTCCCTATGCAAATCAAAGAGACCGCAGTCCAGTACGATGCCATCATTGTCGGATCTGGGGCTGGAGGCGGTATGTCTGCCAAGGTTTTGGCCGATGCAGGCCTTAAGGTAGCCGTGGTTGAGGCCGGACCTTATTTCGACCCGAAGGACCCGGAGCAAATGACACAACTAAAATGGCCCTACGAATCACCCAGACGGGGCGCAGGGACTTCCCGGGCTTTCGGAGAGTTCGACATGGCCTATGGTGGATGGGAGATCGAAGGGGAGCCCTATACCCAAAAGGACGATACGAATTTCTGGTGGTTCCGATCCCATATGCTGGGAGGCAGGACCAACCACTGGGGGCGGATCTCCCTGCGTTTCGGGCCGAAGGATTTCAAGCACAAGGATGTGGACGGACTGGGAGAGAACTGGCCTATAGGGTATGAGGACGTCAAGCCCTATTACGATAAAGTAGATAAGCTCATCGGGGTCTTTGGCACCAATGAAGGCCTGCCTAATGATCCGGATGGCTTTTTCCTCCCTCCCCCCAAGCCCAGGCTGCACGAACTCTTTTACATCAAGGGAGCCAGGAAGTTGAATATACCCGTGATCCCTTCCCGTATGTCCATGCTCACCAAAAAGATCAACAACGAAAGAGGGGTCTGTTTCTACTGTGGGCAATGTTCGAGGGCCTGCCAGGTGTATGCCGACTTCTCTTCGGGTTCCTGCCTGATCTTCCCGGCCCAGAAAAGCGGGGGGCAGATAGACCTGTACGTGAACTCGGTGGTGCGGGAAGTGACCACGAATGAGGAAGGCAGGGCTACCGGAGTATCCTATATCAATAAGGAAGACCGAAAAGAATACAAATTAAGAGGCAAGGTGGTCGTGCTGGCCGCATCAGCCTGCAGCTCGGCGCGCATCCTCCTCAATTCAAAGAGCAAACAGCACCCCAACGGCCTCGGGAATAGCAGTAACCTGGTGGGGAAGTATCTTCACGATTCCACCGGCAGCAGCAGGGCGGGATTCATACCCGGCCTGATGAACCGCAAGATGTACAACGAAGACGGGGTAGGGGGTATGCACGTCTATACACCCTGGTGGCTCGATAATAAAAATCTCGATTTCCCCCGCGGATACCACATCGAGGTCTGGGGGGGTATTGGCATGCCCAATTACGGTTTCGGATTCAATCCCAACGACTTCAATAAGTTCTTTGGGCTGCCCACAGGCGGATACGGACCCTCCCTCAGAAAAGATGTCAAGAAGTATTACGGTTCCGTGATCGGTTTCGGAGGCAGGGGGGAGGCGATCGCCAGGGAGGACAATTATTGCGAGATCGACCCCACGACCGTGGACGAGTTCGGGATCCCCGTACTCCGCTTTAAATACCAGTGGTCCGATTTCGAGAAAAAACAGGCAAAACACATGCAGGAGACCTTCGAGGAGCTGATCCACAGCATGGGAGGTGAACCGCTGGGAGATACGCCGGCTGCAGAACAGGATTATGGCCTGCTGGCCCCGGGGATGATCATCCACGAGGTGGGTACCACCCGGATGGGGGATGATCCCAAACGATCGGTCGTCAACCGTTACCAGCAGTTGCACGATGCGGATAACGTATTCATCACTGATGCAGGTCCCTTTGTCTCCCAGGCAGACAAGAACTGTACCTGGACCATCCTCGCCCTATCCTGGAGGGCCTCTGAGTATATCGTAGATCAATTGAAAAAACAGAATATTTAAGCCATGGACAGAAGAAAAAGCATAAAATCCATCCTGCTGGGCTCTGTGGCCGGGGGCCTTGCCCTGCATGGCTGTAAGCCGGGAAGCCAGGAAGAAGCCCTTGCACAGGAGCTGGTAAAAGACACCAAGTATTTTGGTCGTACCCCGGAGGAACTGGAAGAGATCGCCAAACTCAATGCGGAACAGTTTTTCAACGAACATGAATTGCAGACCATTGAGGTCCTGAGCAATCTGATTTTGCCACCCAATGAGAATGGGGGACCCACTGAAGCAGGGGTGCCCGATTTTATAGAGTTCATGGCCAAGGACATTCCTGAATTGCAAACCACGCTCAGGGGAGGGCTCATGTGGCTCGACCATAAAAGCAACACGGATTATGGGACCGAATTCAAGATCACCCTAGAGGCCTCCCAAAAAGAGATCCTGGACAAGATCGCCTTCTATGATCCCGAAATCCCCATGGATAAGCATCCCCTGGAAATTCAATTCTTTAACCTGATGCGCAATTTGACCCTCACCGGGTATTATACCTCCAAAGTGGGGATAAAGGACCTGGGTTACCAGGGCAACACGCCCAATATATGGGATGGCGTACCCGAGGATGTCCTTGAACAGCACGGGGTCGCCTATGATGAAGAGTGGCTGGCCAAATGTGTGGACCAGAGCAAAAGGGGGGAGATCGCCGAGTGGGATGAAAACGGCAACCTGCTTACCTGAGAACTATTGTAAACCCAAATGATCAAAGCACTGACTATGAAGAATTTCAGAAAAATCGTTTTACTGACCCTTTTGTTTGGCTTTCACCTGCCTGACACACAAGCCCAGGAGGTCGGGCTGCAACTGTACAGTCTGAGGAACCAGTTCAAGACCGATGTGGAAGGGACGCTGAAGACCATACACGACTGGGGGATCACAAAGTTAGAAGGAGGGGATACCTACGGCCTTTCAATGGATGAATTTGGTAAGCTGCTTTCAAAATACGACCTGGATGTGGTCAGTGTGGGGGCTTCCTTCGAAGAACTTGACAGGAATCCGGAAGCTGTGGCGGAAAAGGCGAAGGCATTTGGGGCCAAATACGTTATGTGCGCCTGGATCCCGCATGAGGGCGACAATTTTACGATAGAAGATACCCAAAGGGCTGTAGAGGTGTTCAACAGGGCGGGAGAAGTACTCTCGGGTGACAACCTGGTCCTGGCCTACCACCCCCACGGGTATGAGTTCCGGCCCTATGAAGGGGGTACTCTGTTCGATTACATGGCTGAGAACGCAGAGGACTTTTATTTCGAAATGGATGTGTACTGGGTACAGCACGGAGGGGGAGATCCCCTGGCCCTGCTGGACAGGTACACAGACCAGTTTGTGTTGCTTCACCTTAAGGATATGGAAAAAGGGCTGACAGGCAATGACAGCGGGCACGAAGATGTGGAGACCAATGTGGTCCTGGGAACGGGGCAAGTGCCCATAGCCGAAATCGCAGTGAAGGCAAAGGAGCTGGGGATAGAATATATGTTCATAGAGGACGAATCGTCCAGGGTGCTCAGGCAGGTGCCGCAAAGCCTCGCCTTCCTCAAATCCTCCGAAAGGCAGTAAAAAGAAAGGTCAATCCTCGGCCCTGGCAACGGCTACGCCTACCATGGAATCGGCCGTTCCGTAATAGAGGATCCACTGGTTCTTGAAAAAAACCAGGCCTTCAATAAAAGTGGTGCCCGCTTTGTACTGCCCGCTTACTTCGTGAGGCAGGCTTGGGCAGATAAAAGGTTCGTCCATCCTCCTGATCAGCTTCGCGGGATTTTCCTTCCCGAACAGAACCTGTCCGCCGCAATAGGTATTTTCCGGAACATAGGTAGCTGCACCTTCCCCACTGAGATTTTTGCCGTTGTACAGGACCAGGACCCCGTCATCTGTAAACAGAGCCGGAGGCCCCGGTTCTACCAGATGGCTGTCAAATTCGTTTGGCCTGGGTTCCAAGACCCGCAGCAACTCACCGTTCTCATCCAGCAGGGGAACCCAGTGGACACCGTCATCAGAACTGGCGAGGTTCATAAAGAGCTCTCCCCAGTACATCCAGTATTTATCCATGATCTTTTTGGCGGTGAGTCGGCCATCCACCAATTCTGTGACCACGGATCCCGACTTGCTCCAGGTATTGAGGAAACGCCCTCCATAGGCCGAATTGAAGACAGGGCCTTTCTTCTCCCAATTCCTGAGGTCCCTGGAAACAGCTGCCGAAAGCCTTGCGATCTTCCGGTTCCAACTGGTGTACAACATGAGATAGGTGCCATCGGGGAGTTCGACAACCCTGGGGTCTTCCACCCCTCCGGGCTGGTCCCAGATCCTGAATCCATCTTTATCCGGGAATAAAACCGGATCCGGGTATTTGTCGAAATGAAGGCCGTCTGTGCTATAGGCCAGGCCTATTCTGGAGGTGCGACCCCCGAGAATGGCACCGGGGTCGTCCTCTGCCCTGAAGAGCAGGAATACAGTGTCATTCCTGACGATGGCACCGGGGTTGAACACATCTGCCTTTTGCCATTGGACAGAATTGCCGCTTAAAGGGTCTTTGAAAATCGCAGTGCTGTCTGCCGTGAGAATGGGATTGACAGAAGGTTTTTCAAAGCCCGTGAGCCAGGGGTCCTGACCCGACACGCCCAGGGACAGGAACAAATATGCTACGGAGGTAAGAAGCCTTGTTTTGGTCATGATTCATCCTTGCTTACAGGAAAGGTACGAATTACAATAGTATCTTTGGTAACTGTCATTACAGATATAAATTAAAATGAGGTTTCGATATGGCTTTTGGTTCCTTCTCTTATTCCTAATTCCGGGTTGCAGGGAAAAAATACCGGGGAAAGAGGAGTCCTCTTCGGTGATTCAGCTGGAGGTTCAGGCAGATTCACTGGGGACCGCGAAAAAAGAAGACCTTCCTCCGCCTATGGAATCCCTGGAGGATACAACCTTTATTCGCCTGGCGGATTATTCAACTGACTTCGCCTACGACCTGAGGTATGCCACGGAGAACAATTTCCTGAAGACACAGGTATACGATTGTGCAGAATGCTATACCCGGAAAAAGACAGCCATGGCACTGATTTCAGCCAACAGGGAGTTTATGGAAAAGGGGTATCGAATCCGTTTCTTCGATTGCTACCGGCCTAATTCGGTCCAGCATAAAATGTGGAGGATCTTTCCCAATCCGCAATACGTGGCCAACCCGGTCAAAGGCTCCATCCACAATCGCGGCGGTGCCGTGGACATCACCCTGGAAACCCTCGAAGGGAAGGTGTTGGATATGGGGACGGATTTTGATTTTTTCGGACGGGAAGCACATCACGATTTTCTGAATTTGCCCGACCCGGTGCTCAGGAACAGGGCTCTGTTGAAAGAGGTGATGGAGAGGCACGGCTTCTGGTCTGTGCGCACGGAATGGTGGCATTACAATCTGGGAAAAGCGTCACGGGATCCCGTCGCCAACTTTAACTGGGAATGTCCGATGTAGAATCTTAGAACATTGTATTACAATGCGTTCCCCTTGTTGATCTGTAGTAAAGAATAAATATATATTTCCCCCGTCCAGAAGGCTGAATTGTTTTCTGATCCGCGCCACGCTCTGGGGAAAGTTGCGGGTAGTTACATTGGCCTTCATCCCTTTGTATTTCCTGAGGTTCTTTTTGCTGAAGGGCAGGACCTCTTCGATCTTGAAAACCCGTCCCGGAAAAGGCAGCAGCTGTTCCGAAGTATACAGGTGGCTGTGTTCCTGCAGCTTCAGTACGCCAAAGGATTTGCCTGTCATCTTAAATGCCCCTGCCTTCAGGATGGCACTGTTGGGTTCGTACAGGAACTGAAGAGGAGGGGAAAAGGTGCTGACGGCAAGCGCTTCTTCCTTCCACATAAATTCAAACTTGTCCTCTCCTGTTTTAGTCAGGTTCACTGTCTTGATCAGAATGTCATCACGGACGGCATCCTTCTGGAGGATCCACAGGAGCTCCTTTACCTCGTTGCTGACGGCTACCACATGGATTTCCCTGACCTTCTTCAGTTGTTCTATTCCCGCGGAAAGGTCCAGCATAGGGGAGGTCTTGATCATGCTGCGTTTTGATTTACTCAGGAGGAGGTCGAGATAAAGGGTGACATCAGGCTCACAATCCGACAAGAGAAATACCTTCTTTTTCACAGCATCCCTTCTGCCCGGGTCGAGGTAAAGCCAATCGAAGGTCTTTTCCGATTCCTCCAGGAAAGCCAATCCGTCTGCATATCGGAAATCCACCTGGGATATATCCAGTACTTTGGCGTTGTGTTTCACGATCTCATGCAGTTCCATGTCCCATTCACAATGGATGAGGCAGGGGATGGCCTTAGAGAAGAAGTAAGCATCCACCCCGAACCCACCGGTAAGGTCGGCCATCCGTTTTCCGGATACCAGTCCGGCCTTGTAGCGGGCGGTGATCTCAGAGGAGGTCTGTTCCAGGTTGACCGATGGAGGGTAGTAAATTCCGGAAGCCTTGAACCAGGTGGGGAGTTTTTCCCCGGCCTTTTTCTTACCCGTGAGTTGCTGAGCCAGTTCTTTGTGTGAAATATCGGGGAAAACGGGCTTAGAGAGCAATACTGACAGGATGTCAGTATTGTAATTATTTTTTATAAAATCCTGAACACCAGTTTTTAAAATATTCTTATTCAAACTAAAACTATAAGTTGTGAGTCAGCTTCTTCACGATCTTGTTTTCAGAGAGAAATTCCTTCAGGATTACCTTGATAGCGGTGTATCCGGGTACGGCAACGATCATGCCCACCACCCCGAAAAGCAGTCCGGCGATAATGATGACCAGGAAGATCTCCAGGGGGTGAGATTTAACGCTGCTTGAAAAGATAAAGGGCTGGGAAAAGAAGTTGTCCACGAGCTGGCCTATGAGGAATCCGATAAGGACGAATCCTGTATTGGGCAGGATGACATCCGTAAAACTCATCCCCAGGTTGGAGGTCATGGACAGGGTGACCATCAGTACGGCCCCGATGATGGGTCCCACGTAGGGAATGATGTTGAACAGCGCGCAGAGGAAGGCAATGACAATGGCATTGGGGATGCCCACCCACAATAAAGTGATCGTATAAATGACAAAAAGGATGAGGATCTGAAAGAGCAGACCGACAAAATATCGGGATAATAACCCGTTGATCTTATCGATTGACTTGGTCATTCCCGATTCCTTGTTATCCGGCACAAAGGTCAGCAACCCCCTTTGAAAGAGCGAGCTGTCCTTTAAGAAGAAAAAGGAGATGAACAGGACAGAGAACAGGCCTATGCTCGCTGCGCTCAGGGTATTGAAAAACGTATTTAGGATGTTCGGGATAAAGCCTATATCGAGTCCGCTGAACAGGCTCTTTTCGAGGTCGGTTCCCTTGATCAGGTCGTTGACCTGGTCCGGGGAGGCCCCGAAATAGAGGATGACCTCCTGATAGAGGGTGATAAGATTGCTTTTGAGTTTTTCGATATCGAGGAGGGAGAGGTTGGCTGCCTGCTCGGCCACCAGGGGAAAGAAGAGCGCAATAACACCTGCCAGCACCCCGATCATGAGGACCATAGTGAAGATGACCGCCAGGGTGTTGGGGAACTTCAGCTTTCTGCGGAGGAACAGGACCACAGGCCGGCCGATCAGGGCCACAACCGCTGCCATGGCCAGGTAAGCAAGCACGGATCGGATCTCATACAGGAAATAGAGCAAGACACCCAGACCCACCAGGATCCCGACTGCCTGTAAAATACCGTTTGCGATCGTTCTCGAATTCATAGGCTAATTCTTAAATGCATATTGAATGATATTCGCTCCCATCCTCAAAGCTTTTAACCTCACTTCCTCCGGATCGTTGTGGACCTCCGGATCTTCCCACCCGTCCCCCAGGTCGCTCTCGAATGTAAACAGGAGTACGAGCCTGTTCCCGTCAAAGATGCCCAGGGCCTGAGGTCTGTTGCCTTCGTGCTCGTGTATCTTGGGCAGTCCATCGGGGAACTTGAATTGCTGGTTGAAGATAGGGTGCTCCGGACTGAGTTCTTCCAGCTCCTTGTCCGGGAATACCTTTTTGAGTTCCTTCCTCAGGTAGGGCTCCATCCCGTAGTTGTCATCGATATGCAAAAAACCGCCGCTGAGCAGGTATGTCCTGAGGTTCCCGGCCTCTTCATCACTGAAATAGACATTTCCATGCCCCGTCATATGAATAAACGGGTACTGGAAAAGCAAGGGACTTCCCGGTTCAACGGTTTGAGGCTTCGGGTTGATCTGTGTGCGGACAGATTGGTTGCAAAAGCGGATCAGGTTGGGCAGGGCAGTTGGGTTGGCATACCAGTCGCCCCCTCCCTTGTACTTCAATACGGCGATCTCCTGGGCGGATCCCATAAAGGAAAGGCAGGATAGGATCATGAGGAGGAAGAGGTGATATAAGCGCATGTCGCCGGGTTATTGGATCATCAAAGGTACGTATTATGGGGATCAAGATGAACAGCACGTTTTTACCCTGCTGCTGAGGGCTCTGATCCCTATCGACTGTTGAAAACGGCCACGGCCGTGCAGGCATAGATCGCAGCCGTCTCCGTTCGTAACCTGCTGTCTCCCAGGGATACCGGCAGGAATCCTTTTTCATAGCTCAGGTCCACTTCCTCTTCCGTAAAATCCCCTTCAGGCCCTACCAGGATGGTGATCTTCTTGTCCGGGGCAATGCGGCGCTTCAATTCCATCTTCTCCTCTTCATGGCAGTGGGCGATAAAGCGGAGACCCGGATGAGGTCCTTCTAAAAAATCTTCAAGGGGGACAGGGGGATGAAGGACGGGCAGGTAGGTCCTCTGGGATTGCTTCATGGCCTCCTGTATCACCTTTTTCAACCGCTCCATCTTCACCGTCTTCCGTTCGGAACGCTTGCAAATGATCGGCGTGATTTCATTGATCCCGATCTCTGTGGCCTTTTCCAGGAACCACTCGAACCGGTCGTTGCTTTTGGTCGGGGCTACAGCCATATGGAGGGAATGCATTTTGCGGTGCCTCTTCTCTGAAGATTCCACTGTAGCCAGTATCTTTTTTGGGGTAACCTTTTGCAGGACCGCTTTAAACAGCCAACCTTTTCCATTGGTTACGTGAAATGAATCCCCTTCCTTTTTCCTGAGCACCTTCTGAAGGTGTTTGCTTTCCTCAGGACTGAGTTCAAACTCCTGGGTGTCCTCAGAAATATCCGGATTGTAAAATAATTGCATGTGCTTACGTATTCAAAGATTTAATGCTCGTCGGGCGTGTGTTATTCCCTCTGAGATCCATAATGAAAGTTCTTCCTCGCTTTCAAAGGCTTCGGGGGATACAAAAACGAATTCCTTCATGGGTTTTTTGTTGAAATCCATTGGCCTCACATCGTCTCTCCTCAGGAATTCCTCCATTTTTTCTTCGACAACCCTTACGACCAGTTCTTCCCCTATGATCCCCACGGTCATCTTCCCGCGAAGCAGGAAGGCGAGTCCTCCGAACATCTTTTTTTGGGTCATGTCTGCACGGACAGTAGCCGGAAATGCTTCCAAACTATTTCGGATCCTTTCGGCTAGGACAGGGTCATAAGGCATATGCTTCCAGGGCTTGAAAAAATTGGAATTTAAATATAGGTCTTTTTCCTAAAAGAGGTTTGAGGAAATCCTTATTGTCCGGGGATATCGTATCTCGCTTTCGCGGAGATGCCCTGGTCCGTAAAAATACCTTCCCGGAACTTGAGGTACCCCACGATCCCTATCATGGCCGCATTGTCCGTGCAATATTCGAATTTGGGGATATAGGTCGTCCATCCCCATTCTTTCTCTGCCTTTTGCATAGCCGCCCTGATCCCTGAATTCGCAGAGACCCCTCCTCCGATAGCCACCCTTTTGATGCCGGTCTGCTTTACCGCCTTCTTGAGTTTATCCATGAGGATAGAGACGATGGTATGCTGTATGGAGGCACAGATATCCTGCTTGTGCTCTTCCACAAAATCAGGATTCTCAGCGGTTTCCTTTTGAATGAAATACAGGATGCTGGTTTTGAGTCCGCTGAAACTGAAATCCAGCCCTTTTACCCTGGGTCTGGGGAAGGGGAATGCTTTAGGGTTGCCTTTCTGGGCCAGCTCATCCACCAGGGGGCCTCCCGGGTAAGGCAGGCCGATGATCTTGGCCGTCTTGTCAAAGGCCTCTCCCACGGCATCGTCCAGGGTCTCACCCAGGATCTCCATGTCAAAATAATCCTTTACCAGTACGATTTGGGTGTGTCCCCCACTGATGGTCATCGCCAGAAAGGGAAATTCGGGCTGCCTGGATCCCGCTTCCCTTATAAAATGGGCAAGGATGTGAGCCTGCATATGGTTCACTTCGATCAGGGGGATCCCGAGGCCCAGGGAAAGAGATTTGGCGAAGGATGTGCCCACAAGCAGGGAACCCAGGAGGCCGGGCCCGCGTGTAAATGCTATGGCTGAGAGTTGATTTTTGCCGATATTTGCCTTAGCCAGGGCCTGGTGGATCACCGGGACTATATGTTGCTGGTGTGCCCTCGAGGCGAGTTCCGGGACCACACCGCCGTATTCCTCGTGTATCTTCTGCGTGGCCACCACATTGCTCAAAGTGCTGTCATTGTGCATCACGGCAGCAGATGTGTCATCACAGGAAGATTCGATAGCCAGTATGTATATATTTTGATTTTTCACCTAGCTTTGGAATAATTATTGGTCGCACAAAGGTAAATCATATCGTCCTATCAAAAAATTGAGAAAAATAGGGATTAGAGTACTGCTCGCAGTATTGCTGGTCTTGGTCCTGAGTTCCATCATTCTCTCCTTACCTGTTGTTCAGACCCGCCTGGCAAAATACGCCACCAGGTCTATCAACGACGAATTCGGGACCAATATCAACATCGACCGATTGCGCGTCTCCCTCATCTCATGGGACACAGCCCTCAAAGGTATCTTTATCCAGGACTATCGTCAGGATACGCTCATTTATATAGAGGAACTCAACACCTCCATCCTGAGTATAAGGAACCTCGTTGGGGGCCGACTCGAATTCGGGGAGATCGATCTGGACGGACTCAATTTCAAACTGAAGACCTACGAAGGGGAGACCAACACGAACCTCGATGTTTTCGTAGCCAAACTGGATGATAATAAACCCAGGGCCCCGGGAACCCCTCCCTTCTTTCTCTCCTCTTCAGATATCCACATCACGAACAGCCGGTTTCGCTTGATCGATGAGAACCTTGAGACAGAAGAAACCCTTAATTTCGGAAATCTCAACCTGGATGCGGGGAAATTCCAGATCCTGGGCCCCGAGGTGACCACGGAGATCAGGAACCTGAATTTTGTCAGCAGGACGGGCATAGAACTCGACAGGCTCGACACTTCCTTTAAATACACCAAGCAGCAAATGAGGTTCGATTCTCTCCGGATAGAGACCCCTAAATCCCAGCTAATTGGCAACCTGGTCTTTGATTACAACCGCGAAGATTTTGCCGATTTCCTCAACAAGGTAAATCTCACGGCCAATTTTGTAGATTCCAGGGTCTCCCTGGATGAGATCAATGCCCTGAGCAACCAGTTCGGCTCAGGAAAGGAGGTCCTGTTTACGGCCTCTCTCAATGGTGTGCTCAACGACCTGAATGTGAATGATCTTTTGCTTACCACAGAAAATACAGGGATCCGGGGCGATTTTAACTTCAGGAATCTGTTTGAAAAAGATGCGCCATTCGTCCTTCAGGCCGGGATCAAGAACATCACTACAAGCTATTACGAACTGCGGTCCCTGATGCCTGAGGTGCTGGGAACCTCCATCCCCCAGGCCTTTTCCAGGCTGGGTCAGTTCACCGTGAGAGGCGATGCCACCATTACCGAATCCTCCGTACAGGCAAGGGTCAATATAAACAGCAATATCGGGAACAGTTTTGTGGACCTCACCCTGACCGATGTGGATCAGATAGACAATGCGAAATACAAGGGCTTTGTATCCCTGATCGATTTCGATCTGGGCAAATTTGCCGGGGATGACAACCTGGGCCTTGCTTCCATGGACGTGAACGTGGAAGGTCAGGGATTTGCCAAGGAGAAGCTGAATACCGAGGTGATCGGCCAGGTGTACAACCTGGGGTTCAACAGCTACAATTACAGGGACATTTCAGTCTCCGGAATCCTGAAGGATCAGCTCTTTGACGGTTCCCTGCTGTGCAAGGATCCCAACTTTGATTTTGAGTTCAAGGGACTTGCCGATTTTGGCGGCAGGGTCAATAACTTTAACTTCAAGGCTTCCGTGGCCTATGCAGACCTGAAGCTCCTGAATTTCATCAATGACAGCATATCCATATTCAAGGGCAATGTGAACATGGATATTTCCGGGAGCGACCTCGATGATGTGGTGGGGAACATCTCCTTTACCAACACAAACTACCGGAACATCAATAATACGTACTACTTCGAGGATTTTAATGTGGTTTCTTCCTTTGACCGGGACAGCATACGGACCATTCGGATCAATTCGCCTGATATCATCACCGGATTTATGAGGGGTCGGTTCAAGGTCAAGGAGCTCGATAAGCTCATGAGAAATTCCATCGGTAGCATTTACACCAATTACAAACCTTTTGAGATCTCAGAAGGACAGGTACTGGATTTTAATTTCAAGATCTACAACAAGATCGTCGATGTCTTTTTTCCGGAGGTAGCCTTTGATCCCAATACCTTTATCCGCGGGAATATCGTGGCAGACGAAGGGGATTTCAAGCTCAATTTCAAATCGCCTCGCATCGCTGCCTATGAGAATGTCTTCGACAGTATAGACGTCAAGATCGACAATAAGAATCCCCTGTTCAACACCTATGTTTCGGTTTCCGAGGTCAAATCGGTCTATTATGACCTCAAGGACTTCAATATGATCAACACAACCCTGGCAGATACCCTCTTCTTCAGGACGGAATTCAGGGGAGGGAGTGAATACAACGACAGCTATAACCTGAACTTCTATCACACGTTTAACGCCCAGAACCGTTCTGTGATCGGGCTCAAGCGATCCGATGTGAACTTCAAGGGGAATACCTGGATCCTGAACAAGGACGGGGACCAGAAAAACAAGGTCATTATCAGTCAGTCCCTGGACAGCATACAGATCGAGGAGATCGTGATGAACAACAACAACCGGGAGCAGATCAGGCTCAGGGGAGAGTTGGCGGATTCTACCTATAAGGACCTTCAACTCGACTTCAGGCTGGTTTCCCTGAACAAGATCGCCCCGGCCATAGACAGCCTCAGCCTGCAGGGGGAGATAGACGGGACCCTCAACATCCTTCAGAAGGACGATATATACCTCCCCTCCTGTAACCTGCAGATCACCGATTTTGGGATCAATGACATCACCCTGGGGCAGCTCAGCATTGGGATCGTAGGGAATCGGGACCTCACCGAATACGTGGTCAACACCCAGATCACAGACCAGGGAAGGGAGAAGTTCAGCCTGCTGGGGAATTTCACGAACCGGGATGAAGTGCCCGAGGCCGACCTGATGGCGAACTTTACGGATTTCTCTCTGGAACCCTTTAGCCCGCTGGGAGAAGGAGTCATCACGAACATACGCGGACTCCTCAATGGGTCTGCCAATATCCGGGGAGACCTCCGCAACCCGAATATCAGTGGACTACTTACCCTGGATCGTGCCGGAATTGCCATCCCTTACCTGAATGTGGCTTACGGATTCGGCCCCAATTCGAGTGTGAGGCTGTACAACCAGACCTTTGATTTTGAAAATATTCAGCTTACGGATGTGGCCATGAATACCACAGCCACCCTAGACGGCACCATCCGGCATCAGTTCTGGGACGACTGGAGCCTGGACCTCAACGTGAATACCAATGGGGACCGGCTGTTGATCCTCAACACTCCCTTTGAAGAAGAAGTCCTGTACTACGGTACCGGGTTCCTGAGGGGGACCGGACGTATCTTTGGCCCTACACGGGCCCTTACCATCAATGTTCAGGGAGAAACGGCTGCGGGGACCTCATTAAAGATCCCTTTGAGTGATGTCGCTTCCGTGGGGGATTATTCCTTTATCAATTTTATCGAGAAAAAGGATGAACGGACCTTTGAGCTCGAAAGGACCCTCAAGGACTACGAGGGCCTGGAACTGAATTTCGACCTCGACGTGACCCCCGATGCGGAGGTGGAGATCGTGGTCGACCAGAAAACAGGGTCTTCCCTGAGGGGCACAGGGGAAGGGATCCTCCTGATCGAGATCAACACCAACGGGAAATTCAATATGTTCGGGGATTTTGTGGTAGTTACGGGAACCTATAACTACCGTTTTGGTGGGGTGATCGACAAATCCTTTTCGGTAAAACCCGGGGGCAGCATCGTATGGGACGGAACTCCCCTGGCCGCACAGCTCAATATGGAAGCAGTGTATTCCCTGAACGCCAATCCCGCTCCCTTACTTGATAATTCCGGGGTCACCAGGCGTATCCCTACCAACGTAGTGGTACAGCTCACGGGGGAACTGGAGCGCCCTACCATAGATTTTAACATCGAATTCCCGGGTACCAGTTCCATTGTGCAGTCGGAACTGGAGTACAAGCTTCAGGACCCTACCGTGGAGGAACGCAATGCTTTTTTCCTGCTTGCTCAGGGCACCTTTGTGGATGAGGGTAGCGGCCTGAATCAACAGGCGGTCACAGGAAACCTTATACAGACCGCTTCGGGCCTCGTGAATTCCCTGCTGGGAGGAGGGAATGATAAATTCGACTTTGGTTTTTCCCTGGAGCAGGGCACCCTGGACCCCAGTCAGGTCCAGACCGAGAATCGCCTGGGCGTGACCGTCTCCACCCGTTTGAGTGACAGGGTCCTCCTGAACGGCCGGTTTGGGGTACCGGTGGGGGGAGTTAGTGAGACCGTGGTTGCGGGGGATGTGGAAGTCCAAGTGCTGCTCAACGAGGAAGGGACCCTGAGGGCCAAGATCTTCAACCGGGAAAATGAGATCCAGCAATTCCTGGCTAACCAGACGGGATACACCCAGGGCGTTGGATTGTCCTACGAAGTGGACTTCAGCACTTTTAGCGAATTGCTCAAAAAGGTATTTCAGCCGAAGCAAACACAACAAAAGTCAGGCTCCAGGGCTGTGCCGGCACAGGGTACCATGGGGAGGGACAGTGTGGTGAGGTTTTACCAGAAATCCAGAACCCTGCCGGTGAAGGATTAACCACAGCCTTTGGCAAATTCGCAAAACAACCTCCGGAAGTTTACATTTTTTTAAACTACAACGTTTGATTAAGCTCATAACGGCAATTAAGCCCGGGCCAAGACGCTGATTTGATAATTGTTTGCTATTTTTGGAATTCGAAAATTTTTATGGATACAAAAATCAAGAAGATAGCGGTCTTTACCTCTGGGGGCGATTCCCCGGGGATGAACGCAGCTATACGATCGGTGGTGCGTACCTGCGCCTACATGAAGATAGAATGCGTAGGTATCTACAGGGGGTATGAAGGGATGATTGAAGGGGACTTCCTCCCGATGAATGCCCGAAGTGTGAATAACATCATCAATAAGGGAGGAACCATCCTGAAATCTGCCCGTTGCGAGGAATTCCGAACCAGGGAAGGAAGGCAAAAGGCCTATGACCAGCTGAAGTCCGAAGGGGTGGATGCCATGGTGGTCATCGGGGGAGATGGTAGCTTTACCGGGGCCCTCCTCTTTAACGAGGAATTCGGCATGCCGGTTATCGGTATTCCCGGAACGATCGACAACGATATCTTTGGCACGCGATATACCCTGGGCTTCGATACGGCCATCAATACGGCTATGGAGGTCATTGACAAGATACGGGACACGGCCAGTTCTCACCACCGCCTCTTTTTCGTGGAAGTGATGGGCAGGGACGTTGGCCACATTGCCCTGAACGCCGGAGTAGGTGCCGGTGCCGAAGAGATCCTGATCCCCGAAGAGAATCTCGGTCTGGAGCGCCTCCTGGAATCCCTGAAGCGAAGCAAGCTCACCGGTAAATCCTCCAGTATAGTGGTGGTGGCCGAAGGGGATAAGACCACGGGTAAAAATGTCTTCCAGCTCAAGGAATACGTAGAGGAGCACCTCCCGATCTACGATGTAAGGGTGTGTGTACTCGGCCATATGCAGCGGGGCGGGGCGCCGACCTGTTTTGACAGGGTATTGGCCAGCAGGATGGGTGTGAAAGCCGTGGAAGCACTGCTCGAGGGCAAGTCCAACCTCATGGTGGGGATACTTGATGACGATATCGCCTTTACCCCCCTGAGCGAAGCGATCAAAGGAAAAACAAAAATAGATAAGGAACTCATCAGAGTTTCCGATATAATGTCCACTTAAACAAAAACAAACATGGCAACATTGAAAATAGGAATTAACGGATTTGGAAGAATAGGAAGATTGGTATTCAGGTCGATCGTAAAACGCGACGGGGTTGAGGTGGTCGCCATCAACGACCTCCTGGACGTGGAACACCTGGCCTATCTCCTGGAATACGATTCTGTACACGGCAGGTTCGACGGGACCGTCTCTGTAAAGGACGGCAACCTGGTAGTCAACGGAAAAACGATCAGGATCACAGCCGAAAGGGATCCGAAAAATATCAAATGGGATGCAGTAGGGGCAGATATCGTCGCGGAATGCACAGGTATCTTTACGACCATGGAAACAGCCCAGTACCACATTGACGGAGGAGCCAAAAAGGTGGTGATCTCTGCCCCCTCCAAGGATGCCCCTATGTTCGTGATGGGCGTCAACCACAAGAATGTAAAAGCTTCGGACAAGATCGTTTCCAACGCTTCCTGTACCACTAACTGCCTGGCGCCTCTGGCCAAGGTACTCCACGATTCCTTCGGCATAGAAGAGGCCCTGATGACCACGGTTCACGCGACCACGGCCACTCAGCTTACCGTCGACGGTCCTTCGAGGAAGGATTGGAGGGGAGGCCGCAGCGCCATGCTCAACATCATCCCGGCATCTACCGGGGCTGCCAAAGCTGTGACTAAGGTAATTCCCGCCCTGGAAGGCAAACTTACAGGGATGGCCTTCAGGGTGCCTACCGCCGATGTCTCTGTGGTAGACCTCACAGTAAGGCTTCAAAAGGAAACTTCCTACGAGGAGATCAAAAAAGCATTTAAAAAAGCTTCTGAAGGGGAACTCAAGGGAATTTTGGGTTATACGGAAGAACAGGTAGTATCCCAGGATTTTATCGGGGATGCCAGGACCAGTATCTTCGATGCAGGGGCCGGGATAGAGCTGAACCCCAAATTCTTCAAGGTGGTATCCTGGTATGACAACGAGGCGGGTTACTCCAACAAACTGGTAGACCTGGCCCAATACATCCATGCCCTCTAGGGAATAAAAACTAAAGCTGAGGAATCCTTGGAATAGGTAAATATTGCTTATTTTAAGGATTCCTTTTTTAGACCGATATGATATTAATCACAGACAGTGGGGCGACCAAAGCAGACTGGATCGCCCTGGACGAGAAAGGGAATGAGGTCTTTATGACCCAGACCCTCGGCCTGAGTCCGGAAGTGCTCACGCGTGAGGTCATAGAAGACAGGCTCGCGAATAATTTTGAACTTTCCAAGAACAGGCAAAAGATCACAAGGCTCTACTTCTACGGGGCCGGCTGCGGTACAGACCGGATGAAGAAATTCCTCAGGAACATCTTCAAGTCCTTTTTTAACAAGGCCAAGATAGAGGTGAAGGAAGATACCTATGCCGCTATCTATTCCACCACAAAGATCGGCCACCAGGGGATCGTATGTATCCTCGGGACAGGCTCCAATTGCAGTTATTACGACGGCCACCAGCTGTTCCAGAAGGTGGTCTCCCTGGGATATATCCCCATGGATGACGGGAGCGGGAACTTTTTTGGCCGGAAACTCATACGGGATTACTACTTCCACAAAATGCCCCAGGCCCTCGGCTTAAAATTCGCCAGCGAGTACAACCTGGATCCGGATGTGATCAAGGAAAACCTGTACAAACAGCCTAACCCGAATACCTATCTGGCCACGTTTGCCCGTTTTCTCGTCGAGAACAAGGACCATCCCTATTGTAAAGGGGTGATAGATAAAGGGCTGCAGCAGTTTGTCAACAACTACATTATGCAGTTCGAACTGGCCACCAAGGTTCCCGTCCATTTTGTGGGCAGCATCGCCTGGTTCCTCAGGGAGGAATTAAAAATGGTCCTGGAACGGAACGACCTGATCACTGGTGTCATCCGCCAAAGGCCCATCGACGGCCTGGTGGAATTCCACAAGGAAACTATCTGATAGCGATCATAGAGATCTCTACATTCACGAATTTCGGGAGATTGGATACCTCAACCGTTTCACGTGCAGGCGCGGTAGCAGGGTCAAAGTAAGAACCATAGACCTCGTTGATCTCGGCAAATTGCTTCATATCTTTCACGAAGATGGAGGCTTTCGCCACCTGCTCAAAGCCCATGCTCGCCTTGGTGAGGATCGCTTTCAGGTTTTCCATGCACTGCCGGGTCTCTGCCTTGATATCCCCCGAAATAAGTTCCCCGTTGTTCGGGTCCAGGGCGATCTGCCCCGAGATGAATAACATATTCCCGGCTAAAACAGCCTGACTGTAAGGCCCTATGGGGGAAGGGGCTTTGGAGGTGTGGATGATCTTTCTGCTGCTCATATGTTGTAGATTTTAGTTGTTATCTTCTCACCGGCTGGCTGCGGTTCTCCCACTTCAGGTCCTGCAGGATGGAGCTCTTGATCCCAATAAAGAAATACCACCGCTTGAAATCTCCGAAGGGGGTCCAGTTAAAACGCATGACAAAGCTTTTCAGGTCCCTTTCGAACCTCAGCTGGGTGACCGTGAATCCTTTTCGTTTAATGTCGTATCCCGAAGAGGCGCCCACCCTCCAGCGGGGCGATAGTTCAATGTTGCCGGAGAACATGAGGGAGTGGTTGGAAAATTCGTTCTGCCGGTTGCTGTTGCTGTAGGTGGCGGCGTACTGCAACCGCAGGTCCCAGGGGATCTTGGCCCCGTATCTCGGGTTCTCTATATCATCGGGGTCCCTGTTCTTAAAACTACTGTCATTGAAATTGTCTGCAGTACCAAACAGGTCGTCCGTCCTCCCCCCACTGGCTGCCACGTAGTTCTGGCCGGCATAGGGGTCCTGCTCTTCCTCCTGTTCCCTTCCCTTGCCGCCAAAGTCCTTGCTGCTGATATTGTAGCTGATGTTCGCCCGGGCATTGGTAAGCCTGAAAAGACTCCCCCCGTTGTCAATATTAAAGGTGTTGATGCGCCTGCCGTTGTTGTCGATCGCATAGGGATCCAGGCTGGCCCCGAAGTTCACGGACATCTTGTTCTTAAAGAGGTTGGTGCCCCCGCTCATGCTCACCGGGCTGAGTTTTAAGGAGTCGGCCTCAAAATTGTACCCTGTCGAAAAATTAAGGCTGTTGAGCAGCTGTATCTTTTTAGGCTCGGTGGCAGTGGTGTCCTTATCCCTGACCTTGGCCTCGAGGGTGTTCTGCAGGGAGAAGGTAAGCGAATTGGACTTACCCAGCCTGGGCGCCCCGTAGAGTGTGTTCTGGAAGCGGGAATACTGTACGATATTCCCTGAGACCTCGTTCAGGTATTCGTCGTAATACTGTTCAAAGGAAGGGGCATAGCCATAGCTTACAGTAGGCCTCATCACGTGCCTGAGCGCCTGGAATTTCTTGTCCTCCCCGAATGTGAAGGTTCCGTACAGGGTGGTACCTACACTGGCGCTGAAATTGTACTGGTTGTACCGGTCAAAACCACTGATCGTATCGGTGACCACGGTCTGTGTATCCGGGTCGAATCGCTGGTTGTAGGTCTGCAGGGTCCAGATATCCTCGTAATTCCCACCCATGGTCACGCTGAAATACTTGGCCACCTTGAAGTTGGTGCTGATCGGGATCCGGTGCCGGGCACCCAGCTTGGCATCTTCGAACATTTTGGCCGTGAGGAAATCCTCGTCATTGGTCCGGATGCTGTTCCTCGCGTTCAGGTCGTACTGGAAGTTGATGTTCTGTATGGCCCCCTTTTTGATGCCATCCCGCTTGGCAAATGGGAACACCCGTTCCATGGCAGCCTGTAAGGTCGGGAGGGTCACATCCACTACATTGGTATTCGTGTTCTGGTTGTGGGTGGCCGTAAGGCTCATGTTAACCGAAGGGTAGGCCGGGAAGGTCTTGGAATAGGATATGGAGGAAGAGAGGTTATTGGTCTGTGTCAGGGCCAGGTTCTGTTGTAATAAGGAATTCCGGTAATACTGGCTGCTCCCCAGGTTCACCGAGGCCGAGAGCCTGCTGTTGGGGTTGGCTTTAGGGTCCTGGGAATGGGAGATCTGAATGTTGTAGATCGTCCCCCGGCTGTAATCATCGAAACCTTTCTGGCTTACGATCTGGTTCTCATACCGGAAGTTGAGGTTCCCCCGGTACCGGTACCTTTTGGCATAGACGGACTGCGCCCTGATCCCATAACTCCCGTTGGTATACAGGTCGCCCGTAAGGGTCAGGTCCACATAGTCATTGATGGGGAGGTAGTATCCCGCGTTCTGCAGGAAGTACCCCCGGTCCGGGTCGTTGCCGAAGGTAGGCATCATGATCCCTGCGGTCCGGCCAACAGTTAGCGGGAAATAGGCGAAGGGCAGGGCGATAGGTGTGGGTACATCCACGATGTAGAGGTTGCTGAAGCCTGCGATCACCTTTTTCTTTGGGACGAACTTCGCCTTGCGCACCCGTATGTAGTAATCCGGGTCGATCGTATCCTTGGAGGTGGTCAGTTTCCCTTCGCTCAGGAAGTAGACCGAGTCATTCTCCTTTTTTGTCCTTTCGGCATAGACCTTCATGGCATCACTCCCCAGCTGGCCCAGCCCTGCCTGCTGCTCCGTCCGGGAATTCCATATCACCGCCTTCTGGGTGTCGAAGTTAAAGCGGATGGAATCCGGGATCACCAGGTTCTCCCCCTGTTTGAAGTAGGGAAGCTGTGAATAGTTGCCCAGGGTATCTTTCAAACGCCCGGCATAGACCTCGTTTTTGATATAATCCAGGATGATGATCCCGGCCTTCAGTTCTGTGTCCTGGTAATAGATCTCTGCCTCGTTGTAGAGGTAGACCTTCTGATCTTTCTGGCTGAGCTTGACGTAATCTTTGGCCTTATATTTGATCTTATCGAGGAGAAGGGTCGGTTTTTGAGGTGCGGATTCCGCACCCACGGTATCGGTCCGGACGGTATCTTTCGCCAGGTTTGGGGGGATGGGAGGAGCCTGAATGCTGTCTTCCACAGCCCTGATGGGTAGGGGCCTGATCTTGTCCTCCTGTCCAAAAACCAAGGTCACAACC
>JBFKPJ010000027.1:0-22635 GCA_041628355.1 Muriicola sp.
AAAGTCCACCAGCCGGATGGCGTACTGCATGGGGGTGCTACGGTAGCCCTGGCGGAAAGTGTGGGCAGCGCGGCTTCCTATGTATTTCTTGACGGTTCCTCCTTTTTTGTAAGGGGGATCGAGATCGCAGCCAATCACGTCAGAAGCATACGTGAGGGCTGGGTCTATGCCAAGGCCAGTATCGTCCACAAGGGAAGGACCACCCAACTCTGGGAGATCCGTATCACGGACGGGGAAGATCAACTTATTTCTCTGTGTAAACTCACTACCATTGCCCTCCCTAAAAAATAACACTCTTGAGACCCTCCTGGGGCTGGTCCTCGAACACCGGGAGCAAAAGAAACCTTTTGCCGTGTTCAGGTATCCCGGAGAGGCGGTCGTGAAAGGGATCTTTCAATCAGACAGCCGGTTGCATACAGCCGGCAATTTCGACCGCTCCGGATTTCTGGTAGGCCCTTTTGGAAAAGAGAAGCCTGCATTTATGATCCTCCCGCACAAGACTGTTGAGGTCTCCGTAGAGGAAACAAGGAGCACACAGACCTCTTCGGCAGAATCTCGTGAGCCTGAACTGGAAGAAAAACGTTATAAAAACCTGGTATCGAAAGCTGTGAAAGCGATCGAGGATGGAGCACTTAATAAAGTCGTTCTTTCGAGGCAGTTCGAGGTCACCACGGGGAAGTCGGCCCTCGACATCTTTTCAGCCCTGCTGCCTGCCTATCCTTCTGCATTCTGTTACTGCTGGTACCACCCTGAAGCAGGCTGCTGGGTGGGAGCCACGCCAGAAACCCTGCTCCGGTATGCTAAAGGGGTATTTTCCACCATGTCCCTGGCCGGTACCCTGGAGAAAAAAGCGGGTGAGGAACCGGGATGGGGTCCCAAGGAGAGAGAAGAACAGCAGATGGTCACAGACTACATCGCCCAGGTCCTCTCGCAGAAAGGGATACAGGCCAGGCAATCTGCCGTGGAGACGGCGGAAGCAGGGAACCTTTGGCACCTAAGGACCACACTTTCGGGAGAGGTCTCAGCCGATCAGGTCCCGGCATTGATCAGTGCCCTGCACCCGACCCCGGCAGTTTGCGGCATCCCCCTTCAGGATGCCCGGGAATTTATCCTGGAGAACGAAGGATATTCCAGGGGGTATTACACCGGCTTTCTGGGGGAACTTCATAAGGAACAGGGGCAGGAAACCCGGCTCTTTGTCAACCTCAGGTGTTTGGAATACCTGGAGGACAGGGCGAGGATCTTTGTAGGAGGGGGCATCACTGCCGACTCGGATCCGGAGAAGGAATGGGAAGAAACCCGTGCAAAAGGCAGGACGATGCTCAGGGTCCTGTAGATTTCCCCTTCAGGATTGGGAAAGCATGAGGCTGCATCGTATTTTTGCAGCCCTATGCGATACTCTAGTATTCCCTCCGCTCAACTTTTGGTTCAGTACTGCAAGGCTCTTGAGATTTCGCACGTGGTCATCTCGCCGGGCTCCAGGAATGCACCGCTGATCATCGGTTTTACGGAAGACCCTTTTTTTACTTGTTACAGCATCGTGGATGAGCGTTCTGCTGGCTTTTTTGCGCTGGGTATGGCACAGCAGCTCGGGCGACCTGTGATCGTCCTCTGTACCTCGGGCAGCGCCTTGCTCAATTATTATCCCGCGGTAGCGGAAGCGTTCTACAGCGACCATCCGCTTTTGGTCATCTCGGCAGACCGCCCGCCTTACAAGATCGATATAGGAGACGGGCAGACCATCAGGCAGGACCATGTGTTCGACAGGCATATCGGCTATTCCGCTAACCTGAAACTCGACCTGAGTCATGCTGTGGATTCCGTTTCACGCTTTGGCACCAATTTATTTCAGGAAGATGTACCCCTCGGGGATCAGCAAAAGCAGATCGACACCTTCAACCGGGAGGAGATAGGGCGCGCTATGGAGGCACTTTTCGCCCGTTCCCTGCCTGTACACATCAATATTCCTTTTGAAGAGCCCCTCTACAACACCGTGCCGTCACCGTATAATGTTCTGCGGGATATCCCCATTCCCCAAAGGAGGGAAGAGGAACCGGGCGAGCTTGCGAACTACAGGGAACAATGGAACAGGGCCGGGCGGAAAATGGTTTTGGTAGGGGTCATGTCTGATGGGAAATTGTCCCAGGAATGGCTGGATGCGCTGGCGTCAGACCCTTCCGTACTGATCTTTACTGAAACCACCTCCAACCTCAATCACCCCAACATCATCCCCAGTATTGACAGCATTATCGCGCCAATTGAGAAATCGGACAACAGGGAGGAGAAGTTCCGGGAACTCCAGCCGGATATCCTCCTCACTTTTGGGGGGCTGGTCGTTTCCAAAAAGATCAAGGCCTTCCTGAGGAAGTACAGTCCTCAACAGCACTGGCATGTACATGAGACGAAGGCCTATGATACCTTTTTTACCCTGGACCGCCATTTCCGGTGCCTGCCCGATACTTTTTTGCGATCATTTCTCCGGGGAACCCGGAAAGTAGAGAGCGATTACCGGCAGCTATGGCTGGGGGTTCGTGATCGCTATATCACCAGGCGGGCGGAATACCTGAAGGAGATCCCTTTTACGGACATGTGGGCCTTTGACAAGATACTTGAACGTCTTCCCAAAGGGGTGATGGTGCAGCTGGCGAACAGCTCAACGGTCCGATATGCACAGCTTTTTGATATGGGGAAACACCAGGCGGTCTATTGCAACAGGGGAACCAGCGGGATCGATGGGAGCACCTCCACGGCGGCAGGAGCGGCCGTGCATTTCCAGGGCCCCACGGTCCTGATCACGGGAGACCTCAGTTTCTTTTACGATATCAATGGACTCTGGAATCAATATCTCCGTCCCGATTTCAGGATTGTGCTGATCAACAACGGGGGAGGGGGGATCTTCCGGATCCTGCCGGGAAAAGAGGATACCGCAAATTTCAAGACCTTTTTTGAGACCTCACACCAGCTGAGTGCCAGGGCTGTTTGCGATCTGCACGGACTGCACTACCGATCGGCTGCTTCCCAGGAAGAACTCCAAAGGGCACTCGAGGGGTTCTACGAGGTTTCCGACAGGCCCCGGCTATTGGAGGTCAGTACGCCAGCCGATCTGAACGATCGGATTTTGCTCTCCTATTTCGATTTTCTATCTTAACTCCCTTTAAGAATCTCAATACCTTTTTATATGGCTAACAAACGGGAAGAATTAATACATAAATACGCCGAGACCATCCGGAATAAATTCGGGCAGGAACCGGATATGGACCTTTTGACCAAGGTGACCATCGGCCTGGGGCCTTCCATATACAACAGGGATTCTGCCAATGTTTCCGGGACGGATGAAAAGGAACTGGATAGGGTAAAACAGAATTTTTTAATAGGGAAACTGGGGCTTTCTGAATCGGAACAGCTGGACAACGCTCTGAGGGAATTGCTAGACCGGTATGGGGCTTCGGAGAGGACCAAATACAGAGCCGTGATCTACTACCTCCTTACCCGTAAATTCGGGCGGGAAGCGGTATACAGATAGATCGATACAGCCCTTACAGGCCCGCCGAAAATCACACTTAATCTTTCAATAGACACCTCTATGATAGAACTGGGAAACTACAACAGGCTGACCATCCTCCGCAACACAAGCGTGGGCGTGTTCTTGGGTGACGAGGATGTGGACGATCTGCTGCTGCCGACCAAATATGTCCCTGAGGATTTTGAGATCGGGCAGGAGATCGAGGTGTTCTGCTACCTCGACCATGAAGAACGGCCTGTAGCCACCACCATCAGGCCCTTTGTAAAACGAAATGGCTTTGCCTACCTCAGGGTGGCCGAAGTGAACGAGATCGGGGCCTTTGTAGACTGGGGGCTGGAAAAGAACCTCCTGGTGCCTTATCGCGAACAGGAGACCCGGCTCGAGGCGGGGACATGGGCCGTAGTACACTGTTATCTTGATGAAAAGTCGTTCCGCCTGGTCGGCTCAACCCGCATCTCCCGTTTCCTGGACAAGGATCCGGCCAATCTGAAGATCAATGAGGAGGTTTCCCTTTTGGCTTACCGCAGGTCAGAACTGGGCTGGGATGTGATCGTCAACGACCGTCACCGCGGTCTTGTTTTCCACAGCGATGTCTTTCAAAAGATATCCACAGGGGACATCCTGAAAGGGTATGTAAAGAATATACGACCTGACAAAAAGCTGGACATTGCTCTGCGACCTATCGGCCTGAAAGCCCTTGAGCCTGCCGCAACCATGATCTTTGAGCGACTACAGGAGGAAGGCGGGTTCCTCAACCTCAGCGACACCTCCAGTCCCGAGGAGATCAGGGCCTGGTTCCCGATGAGTAAAAAGACCTTTAAGAAGGCAATTGGCACGCTCTACAAAGCCAGGAAGATCGACCTTGCCGAGGGAGGGATCCGGTTGGTGAAATAAGAAGATCGACCAATGATCCGGACCCCTAACGGGATCTCCGCGGGAAGTTGAATTTTATTCTCCAATTAGGGCCTATTATTTTTTTGATTCTGAGCTTTTTGGTTATATTTAACTCCCATTTTTTTAAACCCGGATAACTATGCCATTTATTGAGGAAAGCGACCTTCTGGAGTTGCATAAGGATATCGACAAGGCCCAGATCATAAACGAGCGTCTTTTAGATCAGATCAAATACAAGAATAAGGAGCTCAAACGGAGCAAGATACAGCGAAATATCTTCGCTGGGATCACTGTGCTGTTCCTGATCGCCACGCTGGCCATCACATCCTTTACGGCCGGCTGGAGCACCTCTAATTTCAATAAGGCAGATAATAGTTTTTCCGTACCCCTGGACAGCCTGGAAAGCTTTAAGGCCAGGATCGACAACCTGAAAAAGGAAAACGAGGAACTGAGCCTGGTAAATGAGTTTTATCTGGCTAAGAACTTTTTGGAAAAGGAGACCATCTATTCCGTTCAGATCAAGTCCTTTGTAGAGAATAACCTCACCCTTTCGTCGAAATCACTGAACAATACCCTGTTCGTAAAAACGAACCCCTTCTATTCCTATTCCCTGGGGAATTTCGAGACCCTGGAAGAAGCTCAGAAATTCAGAAAGCAGCTAGTGACTTTAGGGTTTGAAGATGCCTTTGTAGCTTCTTACAAGGACGGGAAACGACTCAAGATTGAACCAGCCAATTAAGGTATTTGAAAGCAAGAGCCTGGGTTAGTGCGGTACGTCTGAGGACCCTGCCTCTATCGGTGTCCGGCATACTGGTGGGGTCGGGCATGGCTGCCATCTACGGCAAATCCGACCCTCTTATTTTCATACTTGCCCTCCTGTGTACCCTGGGCCTGCAGATCCTTTCCAACCTTGCCAATGACTATGGGGATGGGGTCAAAGGGACGGATAACGAGGAGCGGATCGGTCCTAAGCGCGCCATGCAAAGTGGGGCACTGACGGCCCGGGAACTGAAATCAGGCATGTTGGTCACCGTATTGATCACGCTTGTTTTTATGGGGTTTTTGCTCTATGTGGCTTTTGACGGCTATCCGGAATACTTCCTTCTCTTTACCGCACTGGGGGCCATTGCAGTATGGGCGGCCATCCGGTACACGGTGGGAGATTCGGCCTATGGGTATCGCGGCCTGGGCGATCTTTTCGTATTTTGCTTCTTCGGCCTCCTGGCTGTGTTGGGGACCCTCTTCCTCTTTACCAAAAGCCTGCATGTGATGGATGTACTTCCCGCCACGGCGATCGGTCTCCTGAGTACTGCCGTCCTCAACCTGAACAATATGCGGGACTTCTCTTCGGATGCGCGAGCCGGGAAGAACACCCTGGTCGTAAAGCTGGGCCTGAAAAAAGCGAAGGTCTACCACTTTTTTCTCCTATTCCTGTCACTGGTATGCATATCGGCCTTTCTTTGGAAATACGCAGAGGAATGGTTTCAGTTCATCTGCCTGCTGGCCTTCGTGCCCCTGGCCCTCCACGCCTTTACGGTACGTCGGGTTCAGGAGCCCGGGAGTTTCGATCCGGAACTCAAGAAGGTGGCCCTGAGCACCTTTGGACTGGCGGTATTCTTTTACCTCGGGTTTAATATTTTTTTGTAAATTTGAATACCATAAACGCAGTAAACCCCATACATTTTGGAAGAGCCCATCAAGATCCTTATTGTAGAAGATAATGTGATCATTGCCGACGATATGCAATCCATGCTGGAAGAGATCGGCTACGAGATCGTCGATAATGTGATCGTTTACGAGCAGGCCGAAGAGGTCCTGAAGAACAATCACGTTGACCTGGTGCTCATCGATATCATCCTCGCATCAGACAAAACGGGGATCGACCTCGGGAAACACATCCGTGAGAATTACAACATCCCCTTTATCTTCGTGACCTCCAACTCGGACAGGGCTACTGTTGAGAATGCAAAGACGGTGAAGCCCAACGGCTACCTGGTCAAGCCTTTTGAGCAACAGG
The DNA here is from genome assembly GCA_041628355.1 of Muriicola sp. Classification (GTDB taxonomy): domain Bacteria; phylum Bacteroidota; class Bacteroidia; order Flavobacteriales; family Flavobacteriaceae; genus Muriicola. The sequence continues at coordinate 6,435 of JBFKPJ010000027.1, forward strand.
ACCTGTACACCTCCATTGAAATTGCCCTTTCCAATTATGATTATTCGGAAAAGAAAGGACAAGATGCCGGCGAGGACCAAACAGAAAAGGTGGTTTCCAATTCCGTATTGAAGGATTCCATATTTGTCAAAAAACAGCATTTGTACTATCGCATACAGTTTGAGGACATCCGTTTTATAAAGGCAGACAACGTCTACCTGGAGGTCAATACCGTGGACAAAAAATTCCTGGTTAGATCCCCTTTGAAGGATTACCTGGAAAAATTGCCAAAGAACAAGTTCTACAGGGCACACAAGTCGTATATCGTCAATGTGGACCACATAGATGCGATCAATTCCAAGGACATCATGATCAACAATACGCTGATCCCGATCTCCAAGGAATTCAAGGAGTTTATTATCTCTGCGATGAACTCATAGGGTATTTTATCTAATTTTTTCGACCTTTTGGCAGACGGGAAATCCCGAGTACTTCTTTCACCACAATTTTCCCGGCTTTGACAACATTATTTTTACTCTTAGAGGGTAAAGATGTACTTTGGATTGGAATTAAGGAATTACCTTTTTTTCATTTTCATATAGTGTTCTCGTAAAGGGGTCCGACCAGCAGTGTCGGACCCTTTTTTTGTCATACTATCGCTACAGCAGGTGAAGATTTGGCAGGCGATATCCATTCACATACAGTTTTCCTTCATACACAACAACCTGTACCCGTTTCACAACAAATTACCTGTTCTCCTGTAAGATAAGTCTATTTTAGGGCGTTCATTTGAACGTCCCAAATCTTACCTTTCTTTACATTTTTTCTGGCTATGCAGCAATGCATGGCTTTTTTTATGGCGAGTAAAAAAACCTGAACACGAACTCGGAAAGCACTATTGGGACCCAGCATTAAATCACAGAACACGTTTTTGCCTTTACTACCCGGTAACGAAGATTACCACACAAACCCCTTTGTTTACAACAAATATTTATGCGTACCGTTTTATAATGGTAATTTTGAGAGTCGATTTTCAGCTTGTGAAACCCGGAAAATCCGACCTGTTTAACCGTCTTCCACGGAGCGTATTATGGCAAAAAGGCTCAGCATCATTTTTACCTTCCTCCTTGTCATGGTGATGGCCATGGGCTATGCCCAGGAACTGGAACCAATAGACAACGATGCGCTCGTGAAATTCGAGGAAGCCGGTTCCGTTGGTGACAGGTTCAACTTTTTCTTCGAGACCGTCAACAGGTACAGCACGCATTCTGCGTACGACTGGCTCGATGCCGTTGAACGATACATCAAAAACGCAGAGATCGGCGGGGATTCCCTCGCCCTGAAGAAATACCGCCTTATTAAATCCCAGCTCTTTTTCGATATAGGGGACTACGACAAGAGCTTAGCCGAAGCTAGCAGCATCTATTCCGAGAAACACAAACTGGACCTTCCCACCACGGAAATACTCCTCAATCTGATGGATGCCAACTATGCGCGCCTCGAGCTCTATGACAAGCAGGTAGAGATCCGAAAACAGAAGCGGGAACTCGGGTTGAAGGACAAGATCACCTTCTACGACATCTACTCCAACCTGGGGCTTCATCGCCAGGCCATGCGGGAGTATATCTATGAGAAAAAAAATACCATTGCGGAAAACGATTATTACAGCTGGGCAGAGTACCACAATATGATCGGGAAATTCCTGCTCTTGGACAAGTCGACGTCAACAGCCCTGTCAAATTTCTCCAAAGCGGATGGTTTCATCAATGTCTTCCTCAATGACATGGTCAACGTAAAGACCGAGAGCGAGATCATCCGGGCCAACATCCTCAAGGGGATCATAGAAGGAAATATCGGGAAGTGTTATGCCCAGATGGGCCAGTTTGATAAGGCCATTCCCTACCTGGAGACCAGTATTTCCACCATAGAGGAGAACAACATAGGCCGGACCTCGGACGAAGTGAACGAGAATGTCCTCGTCCTGGCCGAATGCCACCTGAGGATGGACCGCCTGAAGGTGGCCAAGGAATACCTCGACCTGGACCTGGAGCTTACAAAGCCTCAGCAGATCATCAAAAAGAACCGGCTCTACGCGGCTTATTACGACCGCCTTGGGAATTACGAAAAACTCGCAGAATACCTCAAGCAAAATATACGTATACAGGATTCTTTGGAAGCCAATGAGTCGACCATCAAGAGACAGCAGCTGGCCTCACTCATCTCGGAAGAGAGCCTGGATGACTACAGAGGGAAACTCAACGAGACCAACCTGGCCATGGAACAGACCAAAAGTGAGATCGCGGCCATGGATGAACGGAGCAACCTGATCTTCATCTCCCTGATCTTCACCCTCCTCGGTTTTGCGGGCCTGGTCTTTGCTTACCTCAAAAGTATCAAGAACCAGCGGCTGATCGCCGAACAAAAGCACATCATCGAAAATGCGCTTGTGGAAAAGGATTCCCTCCTCAAAGAGATCCACCACCGCGTAAAGAACAACCTGCAGATGGTCTCCAGCCTCCTGAGCCTGCAGACCAAGAACACCCGGAGCAAGGCCGCCATCGAGGCACTGGAAGAAGGCAAGAGCAGGGTAAAGGCCATGGCGCTCATCCACCAGAAGCTCTACCAGAACGACGACCTTTCCGTGATCGAGATGCAGGGGTATATCGAAAGCCTGGTGAACAGCGTGCAGTCGGTCTTCAAGAAGGGTGGGCACAACATCAACATCACCATAGACGCGGAAGGGGTGGAGCTCGATATTGACCGGGCCATTCCCTTTGGGCTTATCCTGAATGAGCTCGTATCCAATTCCTTTAAATACGCCTTTCCGGAAGGCAGCGAGAATGGCAAGATCTATATCCACCTCAGGAAGACCGGGGAACAGGGATATTTTGAGTACACCGATAATGGGGTAGGTCTACCGGATGATTCCGAGGAGCGGGCCAATTCTTCCATGGGGATCCGGCTGATGAACCGACTGGTCAACCAGCTGCAGTCTTCCCTGAATATCGACAAAACTACCGAAGGGGTTCGGTTTTGGTTCAATTTTAAATAAATTAGGACCACAAAATCGAAACTCATGGAAATCACCTTTTTGGGGCACGCCACCCTGTCCATAAAATTGGCGGAGCACACCCTTCTCGTGGACCCTTTCATCACGGGCAACCCCATGGTCAGGGACACCATAAACCTCAAGGGATTGAAGCCCGATTTTATCCTGCTGACCCATGCTCACCAGGACCACGTCCTCGATGTGGAGGAGATCGCAAAACAATGCAAGCCCACCATCATCAGCAATTATGAGATCGCCATGCATTTCCAGGAAAAAGGATGTGAAGTGCACCCGATGAACCACGGGGGCAGCTGGTCTTTCCCCTTTGGCTCCCTGAAATATGTGCAGGCGGTGCATACTTCTTCTTTTGCAGACGGCACCTATGGAGGGCAACCCGGAGGTTTTATCCTGAGCTCCGGAGGGCAGCACGTGTACATTGCAGGGGATACAGCCCTGACTATGGACATGAAACTCATCCCCATGCAATTCAAGCTGGATCTGGCCATCCTGCCGATAGGGGACAATTTTACCATGGGCATTGATGACGCCGTCATCGCTTCGGATTTCGTGGAGTGTGATAAGGTACTGGGGTACCACTACGATACCTTTGGTTATATAGAGATCGACCATAAGGCCGCACGGGAGGCCTTCGAAAAAGCAGGAAAGCAGTTACACCTGCTGGCAATCGGGGAGACCCTGAAACTCTGATCAGACCACCCGGCTCCTCAGCACCACCTTGTGTAGCAGCCTTGGGAAAAACCGCTTCAGGTAGATACCCGAGACTTCCTTGCCGCCTATGTATGCCTCGTGTTTCCCCCTGGCTATGGCCCTGACCATCTTTCGGACAAAGACCTCTGGAGGCAAGCCTTCCTGTGTTGCTGTGTCATTGACTCCCTGTGAACTGCCGTCACCGGTGAGGGCGTTATAGGCCACACGGGTCTGTACAAAGCCCGGACAGATCAAGGTGACCCTGATCCCGTCCTTTTCGTGTTCCATCCTGAGCACATCAAAGAATCCGTGGAGGGCGTGTTTGGCAGCGCAGTAGCCGGATCTGAGCGGACTTCCAAATCGGCCCATCAGGCTGGTGACTGTTACAAAATGTCCCCCTCCCCTGGCAATAAAATGAGGTAAAAGGGCTTTGGTCAGGGCCAGGGTCCCCAGGTAGTTGATATCCATCAGTTCCCTGTATACCTCCAGGGAGGTCTCTGAGATCAGGGAGCGCTGGCTTATCCCTGCGTTGTTTATCAGGATGTCAATGCCCCCAGCCATTTCAACAGCACGGGCCGCTTTCACTTCCATCATGCCTGTATTTCCCAGGTCTAAGGGGAGGACCATCACCCTTGCAGGGGTGTCACAGGCATCCCTGACCCGAGCCAATTCCTTTTCGTTCCTGGAAGAAAGGATCAGGGTGTTGCCCGCTTTATTCAGTTGATAGGCCAGGGCTTCACCGATCCCGGAGGAGGCACCTGTGATCCAGATGACCTTGTCGGTAATCCTCATGCTAAGATCTTTTAAAGAGTCAAAATATAGCTAAATTTGCAGCATTTCCATATGAAGGCATCTTACAAAAGACACGTACTCCAATTCATCAGGCCCGGGGGCACTTCCAGGGGGGTCCTGACCGAAAAGGAAACCTGGTTCCTTTTGCTGAAGGAGGATAACAGAACCGGCATCGGGGAATGTGGGATGTTCAGGGGATTGAGTATGGATGACAGGCCCGACTATGAGCAAAAGCTGGAGTGGGTATGCCGAAACATAGAACAGGGTTTGGAAACACTTCGGGAAGAGCTACAGGATTATCCCAGCATTCAATTTGGTTTGGAACAGGCCTTGATCTCTTTGAAAGGGGAGGACCCGTTCCTGTTGTTTCCTTCGGCCTTTACCGAATCGGCTCAACCCATCCCCATCAACGGCCTAATCTGGATGGGTGACCAGGAATTTATGGAAGAACAGCTCAGGCAAAAAGTGGATTCAGGGTTCGATTGCCTGAAGATGAAGATAGGCGCGATCGATTTTAAAACAGAGTTCGATATCCTGAAGGGGATCAGGGAGAAGTATTCGAAGGATGAGATCCAACTGAGGGTAGATGCCAACGGGGCGTTTGGCCGAAAAGATGTATTTCATAAGCTCGAACAGCTGGCAACCCTCGACATCCACTCTGTCGAACAACCCGTAAAGCCCGGACAACCAGAGCTGATGAAAGAGCTCTGTGAGGCCCGGCTCGTAGATATTGCCCTGGATGAAGAACTCATCGGGATCACCGATGAAACAAAAAAGAAGGAATTGCTACAAATAGTACGCCCCCAATATATTATCTTAAAGCCCAGCCTCGTGGGCGGATATGGGGGAAGCGGGGAATGGATCAACATAGCCCGCGACCTGGGGATTGGCTGGTGGGTCACCAGTGCGCTGGAGAGCAACGTAGGGCTCAACGCCATCGCCCAATGGACATATACCCTGCAGAACCCGCTGCCACAAGGATTGGGGACGGGGCAACTGTTCTCGAACAATGTGGAAAGCCCGCTGGAAGTCACTGGCGGACAGTTGTGGTACAGGAAGGACAGGGATTGGATAACGAATTTAATTTGAGAATATGTACATAGAACAAGGATATGAAGGTAGTTACGCCCCGTGGAAGTTTTGGATACTCCCGCTCGGCTTTATCGCCTTTATGGTCGTCAACTATATTTCTATACTCTATTCACCGGTGAGCGTGGATGTGATGATGTCAGGCCTGATCGAGCAGCTGGGCTCCAATGTTGTGCTCGTTCTGCTTCTTTTTCCCCTGGCGCTGGGTCTGTTCTTTCTCCTGGGGTGGGTAAAGCTCGTCCAGTCACAGTCGATCCGTGCCTTCACCACCTCCCGGAAGCGTGTAGACTGGAGCCGTATAGGATTTGCTTTTTTCCTGTGGGGGGGCATCACCGTGTTGTTGACTTTGGTCGATGTGTATTTTTCCCCTGAGGATTTCAAATGGAATTTTGAATGGCTCCCTTTTCTGAAACTGGCAGGCATCGCCATTTTGCTGATCCCGCTGCAGACTAGTTTCGAGGAGTATATGTTCCGGGGACACATGATGCAGGGTGTCGGCCTGCTGGTCCGCAACCGCTGGTTTCCACTGATATTGACCTCCCTTTTATTTGGCCTGATGCACCTCGGTAATCCGGAGGTCGACAAGCTTGGGCCGGGGGTCATGATCTTCTACATCGGGACCGGATTCTTCCTGGGGATCATCACCCTGATGGATAAAGGGCTGGAGCTCGCCCTGGGCTTTCACGCGGCCAACAACCTATTTGGAGCCCTTTTGGTCACTGCCGACTGGACCGCATTTCAGACAAACTCAATATACAGGGACATTTCGGATCCGGCACTGGGATGGGATATCCTGGTTCCCGTTTTTGTTGTATTTCCATTGTTGCTTTACTTTTTTGCCAAGAAATATGGCTGGACCGGCTGGAAGGAAAAACTGACCGGAAAGGTCCTGTCCAAAGAGGAGTTCCTCAAAAATCACTCTCATGCAAAGACACTTTAACGATATACACCCACATTTCAAATATCAGGGATTTCATTATTCCCTGTATGAACTCAATGACGTCGCTTACAGCCTGATCAAGGAAGGCGACAGGGAGGAACGGCTCATAGGTGATTTCCTGATGGACTGGATCTCTCCCAGGGAGGAGGTAGTGGTCAGAACATCCGGATCAACCGGGAAGCCCAAGTCCATTACCCTGAAAAAGCAGGCTATGGTGAACTCTGCCCTGGCGACCGGTGCTTATTTTGGGATCAGGGAAAAGTCGAGCGCATTGTTGTGTCTGTCAGCAGACCACATAGCTGCCAAAATGATGCTTGTAAGGGCCATGGTCCTCGGACTTTCCCTAGATGCCGTGACCCCGTCATCCTCACCCTTGTCCGGGATCGACAAACATTATGACCTCTGTTCCATGGTACCCTTGCAGCTCGATAAATCGGTAAGGCACCTTTCGAAGATAGGGACCTTGCTGGTCGGGGGTGCTCCCATCCCTAAAAGGCTCAGGGACAGGCTGAAGGATACGGAAACGCGTATTTATGAGACCTACGGGATGACGGAGACCTGCTCTCACATTGCGGTGAGATACGTCGATGGGGGAAAACAACCAAAGCAGGAAGGGTTGTCCGAACATTTTCACACCCTGCCCGGAATTGCCGTTTCTGCAGATGAGCGGGGTTGCCTGCTGATCCATGCGCCTGAGCTGGGGATAGAGACTTTGAAGACTAATGACCTGGTACACCTGGTTTCTGAGAATGAATTCGACTGGCTGGGCAGGTGGGACAACATCATCAATTCAGGAGGCGTTAAACTCATCCCTGAACAGATAGAGGAGAAATTGAGGCCCGCGGTAACAGGCAGGTTCATCGTAACCTCAAAACCGGACGATACGCTAGGAGAGAAGCTGGTCCTCGTGATAGAAGGGGAGAAAAAGCATAGGGACCTGCTCGACAAGATCTCCGGGATGAGGAAGCTGGAAAAATTTGAGAAGCCCAAAGAGGTGTACTACCTGGACCGATTTCCACAATCGGATTCCGGAAAAGTAAAACGGGATGCCATCCGAGAGGAAATCCTCCAATAACCGGGCTCATTGGAACACCTTCTACAGTCAGGATACCAAAGAAACAGGCATAAAATATCATTTAGGGATTTCAAACTTAAACATAAGATCACGTGAAGCTATCAAGCCTTTCTTCCTTCAAATATTCCGGAAAAGGATATCGATATTTTTTCTTTCTCTTACTTACGGCCAGTGTCCATTATTCCTTTGGGCAGCACATCCTTCCGGAGAAAGAAAGGGCGGCCGTGATTGACGAGATCCTGGATGAAAGGTTCAACACCCTGTTGCCCGGCCTTATGGATCAGACAGGGATCGATATGTGGATCCTGATCTCCAGGGAATACAACGAGGATCCCGTGCTGAGGACCATGTTGCCGGCCACCTGGCTCAATGCCAGGCGTAGGACCATCCTGGTCTTTTACCGGGACCGGAAGAACAACAGTATAGAGAAGCTGGCCGTTGCCCGGTATAATGTGGGAAAGAACATCGTCTCCGCCTGGGATAAGGAAAAGGAACCCGACCAGTGGAAACGCCTGATGGAGATCATCCGCGCCAGGGACCCCAAGCGCATCGGACTTAATTTCTCCAGGGACCACAATATCGCCGATGGGTTGGACAAAACGGACTACGACGAATTCATGTCTTACCTGCCCAAAGCCTATCAGAAAAGGGTGGCGTCTGCGGAACAACTGGCAGTGAGGTGGATAGAGACCAGGACAGAACGGGAAATGGTCATCTATGCACAACTGGTGAGCATCACACACGAGATCATAGCAGAAGCCTTTTCTGAGAAGGTGATCACCCCAGGTGTCACGACCACTTCGGATGTGGAATGGTGGATGCGCCAAAAGGTCACCGACCTGGGCCTGGAGACCTGGTTCCACCCTACGGTAGATATACAGCGATCTGAAGAGGCCCTCGTTGGGCACCTCTATTCTTTTTCCGGGCGGCCCGAGGATATGCTGATCCTGCCCGGAGACCTGCTGCACTGTGATTTCGGCATTACCTACCTCAGGCTTAATACGGATTGCCAGGAACTGGCCTATGTCCTGAAACCCGGGGAGACTGCACCCCCCGCATTCCTGGTAGACGCCCTTCAACAGGGCAATCGGGTACAGGATCACCTCACGGACCGGATGAAGGCCGGCCTCACCGGGAACGAGATCCTGGCAAAGGCCCTGGAAGCCGGGCGGGCTGAAGGATTGAGGCCTGCTATTTACACCCACCCGCTGGGTTCCTACGGGCATTCTGCTGGTACTACCATAGGGATGTGGGATTCTCAGGGAGGGGTCATGAAGGACGATGGGGAGAATTACCCCCTCAACCCCGATACCGTATACGCCATCGAACTCAATACCACGGTCTACCTTCCGGAGTGGAAGCGGGACATCAGGATCATGCTCGAGGAGGCGGGCTTTTATGGAAAGGACGGCTTCAGGTATGTCAATGGCCGTCAGACCGAATTACTCCTCATCCCCAGACCATTAACGCATCAGGGCCAGTGATATGAAACAAATTGGGATTTCGTTTTTCCTCATCCTCTTCAGTATTTCCTTTCTGAATGCCCAGGAAGGAGTAAACCCAAATACCACCATCTTCTGGGACACTTCCATTTCCATGAAGGACCGGGACCTGGAGAAAGACCTGGACCTGCTCGGTAAGGTGTTCCAGCGCATCCCCGACCAGGAGGTGCAACTCGTATTGTTCAATATCAGGACCGTTGAAAAAACATACCGGGTGTCTGGAGGCCAATGGGAGGCTCTCCGAAAGGATCTCGAATCCCTGACCTATGACGGCGCCAATGAGTATTCACAGCTTAAGGGCCTCGCAAAATACCCTAATATCTATCTCTTTACGGACGGGAACCGCATCTTTGAGAGTGATTTTCCCGACCTGCCACCCAGGAGCTTCCTGATCAACAGCTCTCCATACCGGGATGAGGAATTCCTCAAAAGGACCGCCCTGATCAACAGGTATCGCCTGATGGATTTCGCGGCCGTTCTTCCGGAAAACATCAGCAGCCTCAGGAAACCGACCACACGGGAAAGGGAAATGGTCAGGGGGAAGGTCTTTATAGACAACCTACCCGTACCGGATGTTGTGATCGCCGTGAAAGGGGAGGCCGGAGGGGTCAGGACCGTCCTCGATGGAAGTTTTTCTATCGAAGCAAGGCCCGGAGACAGCCTCCTGGTGAGCAGTCGGAGCAGGAATACCTATAAATACGTGCCCGTGGAGGATACGGGACAGATGAATATCTTTCTGGATGCCAATGTGGTCTCCCTGGAGGAGGTTGTTTTGGTCGAGAAAAGGCAGGAAGAGGCCGTAGCCGTAACCACAGGGTATGGAAAGGAGAATTCCGAGAAGATCGGGTATGCGGTCCAGTCCATAGACGATAAGTCCATCAGCCCTGTACAGACCGATGTTTCCCAGTCCGTTCTAAACAGGTTTTCCAACGTGAATATGGGAGTTACGGATGATCTCAGCAAGGCGACCATGCGTTCCAACACCTCCATCCTCGGAAACAACTACAGTTTGGTGGTGATAGACGGAGTCCCTCAGCGCCAGTCCGATTCTTCCCGGGGTGCTTCCGCTTCGAGTCAGACGGTATTCAATTACATCAACCCCGACAATATTGCCTCTATTTCCGTCCTGAAGGGCTATGCGGCCACCAACCGCTATGGCAGCCTTGGTGCCAATGGGGTGATCCTGATCACATCGAAAAGCGCCGCTGCGGCTAAGGCCACGGGTGAGCCGGTGGATCTGGCCAGGCTTACGGACAACGTGTACACCGGAAAAGGGCAGGAGGGCGATGCTTCCAAGTCAGATTTGGTCAGGATCCTTGAGCGTTCCGGATCAGCAGAAAAAGCCTATGGGGAATACCTCAGGATGCGGTCTGCTTCTGAGGTTGACATGGGTTTCTTTTTGGAGGCCTATGAATTTTTCAAAAAGGATGATCCAGACCGGGCTGCGGTGATAGCATCCGGGATCCTGGAATTGTTCCCAAAGGACATCAATGCGCTGAAGGCCGTTTCCCTGGCCCTGTCCGGCGTAGAGAAGCACAGGGAGGTGATCCGTATCAACGAGGAGATCCTCGGGATTGACGGAAAACACACCCAGGCTTACCTCGATATTGCCATCGCCCGCAAGGGGATAGGTGAATACCAGAATGCCCTCCGAGATCTGCTCGCCCTGCACGGAAATACCACAACCCCACCTGTAAGTACGAGCAGCGTTTCCAAGACCGTGGTCAGGGAAGTCAAAAATTTGGTGTACAGGCATCAGGGAGCCATGAACACATCGGGTGTTCCCCCCGCTTTGTTGAATAACCTCAAATACGATGTGCGACTGGTCTTTGAATGGAATGATCCACAGGCCGAGTTTGACCTGCAGTTCGTCAACCCACAAAATCGTTACTTCAATTGGGAACACAACACCCTCAGCAGCTCAGAAAGGATGAAGGACGAGATCCTCAACGGTTACACTTCTGAGGAATTTGAGTTCTACGGGGAGGGTGTGCAGGGGAAATGGATCCTGAATGCAACTTATCTCGGGCATGCCGATTTGACCAACCAGGTACCCCTGGTCCTGAAATGTACCCTTTACCAGAATTTCGGATACCCCGACCAGCGATCAAAGGAGATCGTGGTCTCTTTTTCAACTCCGAACGAGAGCAGGACCCTTGCCGAGGTGCTTGTAGATTGAATCGGATTTTTTCGTAATTTTAAACAGCTTCAGGCTACCGTATAGCCTGATCCACAATGCTATAAAAAAGAAACTATGAAAAAGAATGTATTATTTCTTCTGACGCTCTGCGCGTCCTTCATTCTGAATGCGCAGGAAAAACAGATCACCATAAAAGGCAAGGTGTCCGCTATGGACGCTTCCCTGGTAAACGCGGAGGTCACTTCCAAGAAGACCGGGGAAACGGTCAAAACGGACAAAAACGGAAAGTATGAACTGAACACCTCTCCCGGCGACATGGTGACGTTTTCGTATCCCGGCCTTTCAGATATGGAGATCATCGTAGAGGATGTGAGTTCAGTGCTGAATGTCAAACTGAATGCGGCTGTGAACGTCCTGGACGAGGTGGTGGTGGAAAAGACCAAGATCAAAAGTCAGGATCAGTTGCGGATGGAGTACAATGTCAACAAGAACCTGATCAACACGGCATTTGGGATCCTGGACAAGGACATAACGAATTATTCTGTACGGATCATTGACAAGTCACAGCTGCTTTTCGGGAACATCGATCTCGCGGCTGCGATCCAATACAGGTTTCCCGGCGTGAGAGTGGAACGTTTAGCCAATAGTTTTAATAAGCCTACTATCTATCTCCGCGGGGCTTCCCAGGGCCTTTTTCCGGCCATTTATGACGTGGATGGCCTGATCATGAACGATTACCCTGATTTTATCATGATCGAGAACGTGGAACGTATCGGGATCCTCAGTGGTCTAGGGCTGGTGACCAAATACGGGGGCAACGGCAATGGGGGAGTGATCGTGATCAACACCAAAGGCGCCAACACCTATGTGGACCCCAGGACTGGAGGTCCTTATGACCGGGCTTTGTTGCGCAACAATATATACGAAGGCAATGCCCTAAGTATGGATCAGGCAAGCAAGAACATCCCGTCCTACCTCAAGGAATTATACGCGAGTTCCTCTGAGCGGGAGGCTAAAAATCGCTATGAAAAGCAGTCGGAAATGTACCGCAGTTCCATGTATTACTTCCTGGATGCTTTTGGATATTTTGCGGCCAAGTGGGGTAACACGGGCTTTGCGGACCAGATCATAAAAGACCACTGGTACCTTTTCCGTGAGAATCCCGTGGGCCTAAAAGCCCTGGCGTACCTCTACGAGGCACTGGGAAATGACCAGAAGGCCCACGAGCTTTACAAGGAGATCTTTATACTTCGGCCGAACTACGCCCAGTCTTACCGGGACCTGGCCCTTAGCTACAAGGATATTGGAGATGTCAGGAAGGCTGCTGCCATGTATGCGCGCTATGACTATCTGATCACAGAAGGTTTTATCAGGGCCGAAGATGGTGATTTCACTCCATTGATGGAGAGGGAATTCAGCAATTTACTCGAGCTTCACGCCCGGGAATTTACAGGGGCTGACAGGCGAAAGGGGAAGTCGTTGAACAGCGATTTTGAGGGGACCCGACTCGTATTTGAATGGAATGACAGTGAAGCCGAATTTGAACTTCAGTTCGTGAATCCCAAGAATAATTACTTTAAATGGGAGCACAGCCTGCTGGCCGATGCTGACCGTATCAGGGATGAGAAACTCAAGGGGTATTCCTGCCAGGAGTATCTTATAGACGGAAATCTTCCCGGCAAATGGCAGGTAAACCTAAAATACCTTGGGAACAAGAGCCTGACACCCTCTTATATCAAAGCCACGGTTTACCACAACTTCGGCACCCTTTCTCAGCGAAAGGAAGTCAAAGTATTTAAGTTGCAGATGAAGGACGTGAACCAGGAACTTTTTACGGTCCAGAATGGGATGAACCTCACTTCCAACTGACAGGCACAGGGAGAACAGCCTCCATATAAAGAGCCTCAGACCTGTAACACACCCATGTTGAAGGGCTTATCGACAGGCGCATGGTTAGCGGCCTCAATACCCATGGAAATCCATTTCCTTGTATCCACAGGGTCGATGATGGCATCCGTCCAGAGTCGGGCCGCAGCATAGTAGGGAGATATCTGGTCGTCATACCGTTTCTTGATGCGGGAATAAAGCTCCTTCTCTTTTTCAGCCGTGATCTTTTCACCCTTTTTCTTAAGGGAAGCCGTTTCGATCTGCAACAGGACCTTTGCGGCAGAATTACCGCTCATAACGGCGAGCTCTGCACTGGGCCAGGCCACGATCAGCCGCGGGTCATAGGCCTTGCCGCACATGGCGTAATTGCCCGCCCCGTAACTGTTGCCTACGATGACCGTGAATTTGGGTACCACGGAATTGCTGACGGCATTGACCATTTTCGCCCCGTCCTTGATAATGCCTCCATGTTCGCTTTTGCTGCCTACCATAAACCCGGTAACGTCCTGCAGGAAGACCAGCGGAATCTTTTTCTGGTTGCAGTTGGCTATAAAGCGGGTCGCCTTATCGGCTGAATCGGAATAGATCACCCCTCCGAATCGCATCTCCCCTTTCTTGGTCTTTACCACCTTTCGCTGGTTGGCCACGATCCCCACGGCCCAGCCGTCGATGCGGGCATAGCCCGTCAGCAAAGTCTTGCCATAGCCCTCCTTGTACTGTTCGAACTCCGAATGGTCCACCAGCCGTTTGATGATCTCCAGCATGTCATACTGATCTGCTCTCGACTTGGGGAGAATGCCAAAGATGTCCTCCTGCTTCTCCTTTGGAGGTTGCGCTTTAATTCGGTTATACCCTGCAGAAAGGGGTTCCCCCATCTTATCGATCAGATTCCTGATGGTATCCAGTGCGTGCGGGTCGTCTTTGGCCTTGTAATCCGTCACCCCGCTGATCTCGCAGTGTGTAGTGGCTCCCCCCAGGGTCTCATTGTCTATGTCTTCCCCAATGGCCGCTTTCACCAGGTAACTTCCGGCAAGGAAGATGCTTCCGGTCTTTTCGACGATCAGGGCCTCATCGCTCATGATGGGCAGATAGGCTCCTCCGGCTACGCAGCTCCCCATGACCGCAGCTATCTGGGGGATCCCCATGCTGCTCATAACGGCGTTGTTCCTGAAAATCCTGCCGAAGTGCTCCTTATCCGGAAAGATCTGTTCCTGCATGGGGAGGTAAACTCCGGCACTGTCTACCAGATAGATGATGGGAAGGCGATTTTCAATGGCGATCTCCTGGGCCCGCAGGTTCTTCTTCCCTGTGATCGGGAACCAGGCACCCGCTTTTACAGTGGCGTCATTGGCTACTACGATGCACTGCCGGCCCCGGATGTACCCGATGACCACCACCACACCACCGGAGGGACACCCCCCGTGTTCCTCGTACATGTCGAGTCCGGCCAGCGCCCCGATCTCGATCCGATCAGACCCTTTGTCCAGGAGGTAATCGATGCGTTCCCGGGCAGTCATCTTGCCCTGGGCATGATGTTTTTCGATCCTGCTTTTTCCTCCACCCTGGGCGATCCTGGCGAGTTTTTTCTTGAGTTCTGATCTCTGTAGTTTGTTGTGGTCTTCGTTGATATTGAAGCTTAGATCCATGTGAGCCGGCGTGTTTCTTTTGATTGCCTAAAGATAAGGAGTTATATTCATTAACTTTGTCAAAAATACCTGGTATACATGGCAAACAGTGTGGGTTGGGGGATCATGGGATTGGGAAATATCGCCCAGAAATTCGCCAAGGATCTTTCCCTGGTACATGATGCTGCCCTGATGGGAGTGGCATCCAGATCCCTTTTGAAGGCCAAGGCTTTTAAAGAGGAATTCAAGGTTCCGTACGCCTTCGATTCTTACGAGGCTTTACTGAAATGTGAAGAGGTGGAAGTGGTCTATATCGCCCTTCCCCATACGGAACACGAGGAATGGAGCCTGAAGGCGATGCAGCACGGGAAACACGTCCTATGCGAAAAACCGGCCGGCATAAATCGGGAACAGGTAGAAAGAATGGTCAGGGCCTCCCGTGAGAACAAGGTGTTTTTTATGGAGGCGCTCTGGACCCGATTTATCCCATCGATTCAGGAGATCAAGAAAAGCATTGACTCCGGGGAGGTAGGCGAGATCGTTTATTTGCACGCCGATTTCGCATTTTTTGGTTTGGACCGCAATCCCCAGGGCCGGTTGCTCAACCCCTCACTCGGAGGTGGGTCCCTGCTCGATATCGGGATCTACCCGGTATTCCTGGCCTATATGGTCCTGGGAAACCCTGAAAAGATCGAAGCCCATGCCAAGTTCCTGGAATCCGGCACTGAAGTGCAGATCGCCATTACATTTTCCTATCCTGGCGCCCATGCGCTCCTGTTCAGCAGTTTGGGCACCAACAGCCCCATGACCGCCACCATAGCGGGGACGGACGGTACTTTTGTTATACACCCCCGCTGGCATGAGGCGGAAGGGTTTACGCTCCTGTCAGACGGCAAGGGAGAAGAGTTCGAATTCCCCAAGGTAGGGAAGGGGTATACGTATGAGATCGAGGAGGTACACCGCTGCCTGGCAGAATCCCGTCTGGAGAGCCCGCTATGGTCTCATCAGAACAGCCTGGACCTGATCAGCCTGCTCGACAGGATCAGGGAGATCACTGGTATCCGTTTTCCCTTTGAGGGATAAAGTTCCCGGCAGGGAAAGCATTTTCGCGAGATTTTACGATATTTGGGCCAACTAAACTAACTCAAATGGGAATGAATAAAAATACCGTCCTGGCATGGGCCACCTTTATCATGATCTTTGTAGGTTGCGGTTTGATAGCCCTTGGCGCATTTCGATATGACGACGTAGCAGGCTGGGGATTCGCTTCCGTAGGGATCGGTTTTTTTGCGATTGCTTGGGTCTTCAATGCCCTTAAAGGCAGGGTATAGGAGCTCGGTTAACCTTCCATCATTATATTTTAACACTCTTTTTCCAAGTACATGTCAGACGATAAAAAGGTCATTTTCTCCATG
>JBFKPJ010000028.1:0-22402 GCA_041628355.1 Muriicola sp.
CACCGATATTATTGGAAGAATACCTGCCCGTGGAGGTATCCGTTTCCCTATCGCTTCCGGCCATCGCCCTGGGATTGGTCCTGGGTGTTCTTATGTCCGTGGCATTTGCCCTCCTCCCTCTCCTGAGGACCTGGTATGTGTCGCCCCTTTCCGTCCTGAGAGTGCAATCCGATAATGATGTAAAGACCGGAAAGGCACAGGCAATTGTACTTGGATCGATCTTTCTTTTCCTGGTGTTGCTTGCCCTTCAGATCCTGGGCAATTGGAGGTACGCCTTCTTTTTTATCCTAGGCCTGGGAGTATCCTTTGCATTGCTCTACGGGATGGCGAGGTTGTTGATGTGGACGGTAAAGAGATATTTTCCCGAAAAACTGGGGTTCTGTGTCCGTCAAAGCCTGCTCAACCTGTTCAGGCCGCAGAATCAGACTTCCGTGCTATTGCTGTCTGTGGGGGTGGGAGCATTCCTGATCAGTACGCTGTTCTTTAGCCGGGATATCCTGCTGAGCAAGGTGGCCCTGGGAAATGACGCAAACAGCCCGAACATCATCCTGCTTGACGTACAGACAGACCAGGTGGATGCCGTGGAAAATACCATTCTGGAAAACAAGGTTCCCGTTTTGAGCAACGTCCCTATCATAACCATGCGGGTGGAGGAGATCAACGGACGGTCTGTGAACGAGATCAGGAACGACACCACTTCCAATATCGGCCGGTGGGTCCTCAACCACGAGTTCAGGGTCACCTATCGCGACAGTCTGATCCCCAGTGAAACGATCATCTCCGGAACATGGGAGGGCAAAGCCGGGGAAGGGGATATCGTGCCTATTTCTGTGGCCGAAAATTTTGCTTCAGATGCCCGGGTAGAAGTAGGGGACAGGGTTACCTTCAACGTACAGGGAGTACTGATCAAGACTGAGATCGCCAGTATCCGTGAAGTAGATTGGGGCAGGATACAACTGAACTTTTCAGTCCTTTTCCCCACCGGAGTTTTGGAAGATGCTCCTAAATTCCATGTGGTCTCCACGCGTACCGAAGGGGATCAGGTCTCGGCAATGCTGCAAAGACAGCTCGTCACCCTCTATCCCAATGTTTCCATTATCGACCTGCGACAGATCCTCAGTTTGCTGGAGGGGATACTGGACAAGATCGGACTCGTGATCCGATTTATGGCCCTTCTGAGTATACTCACAGGGGTCATTGTACTCATCGGAGCCGTGAGAACCAGCAAGTATCAGAGAATACGCGAGAGTGTGTTGTTGCGAACCCTTGGGGCCAATAATTTTCAGCTGCTCAGAATCTCTTTTTACGAATACGCTTTCCTGGGCATCCTGGGGAGCCTAACCGGAATCGTCCTGTCGCTTGTGGGGAGTTTCTTTTTGGCCCGGTTCGTTTTCGAGGAAGCTTTTATTCCGTCTGCCGAGCCGTTTTTGATCCTGTTGCCTGTGCTCACCTTGCTGGTCATCACCATAGGCCTGCTCAACAGCCGGGCTGTTTTGAACAGTCCCCCATTGGAGATCCTGAGGTCCGAAAGCAGATAAGCTTATGCCATCACCTTTCTGAGTGCAGCTCCAAAGGCCTTCACTTCATCCATGGTACCCGTACTGATCCTCGCCCATTCGTCCATGGGGGGGAAGGGCCTGCCTATGATCACATTTTCCCGCTGCATCTCGGTGATCAATTGCCGGATGGGCCTTCCGGTTCTGAAGAACACGAAATTGGTATGTGAGGGGATGTATTTCAGGTTCAGGTCCTCCAGTGTTTTATAGATGTAATTTTTGGCCTCGGCATTCATCTGCAAGCTGAATTTGTAGAACTCATCGTCCCTGAGGGCTTCCCGGGCGGCTTCGATGGCCAGTACATTCGTATTGGCCATGACGGCATCTTTCAGCCTGTCGGCAATGTCAGGTCTTGCGATCAGGTAACCGATACGCATCCCGGCAAGGCCATAGACCTTGGAAAAGGTTTTGGAAACGATGACATTTCGGCCTTCCTTGACGAGTTCTACCATAGAGGGATAGTCCGGCTCCAGGATAAAATCGTAATAGGCCTCGTCGCTGAAGATCACGGCCTTGCCGTCATTAGACAGACAGAAATCCCTCAGAGTATCCCTTTTGAGCAGGGTGCCTGTGGGATTGTTCGGGTTGCACAGAAAGATCAGCCGCGTCTTGCTCGTGATCCTGCGGGCCATGGCATCCAGGTCGTGTTCCATACGCTCATTCAGGGGGACGCGATGCACATATGCCCCAAAATTCTCGGCATAGGTCAGCAGGGCCTGAAAGGTTGGGTCAGCGGCTATGACCTCTCCGCCTCCTAATCCGTAGACAAGCCCCGTGGCCTTAAGGCCTTCCGTGGAACCTCCGGTGACCACTACACAATCCCTTGAGACGCCTTCTTTTTCAGCGATCTCCGTGACAAGTTGGGAGAGGTATTGAAAAGGATACCGGCAGGCAATTTCAAAGCTGCTGCTGATGACGGATCTCACTCTTTTGGAAGGGCCAAAAGGATTTTCATTCGAACTGAGCCTCACCGGTCCGCTCCAGGGGGAATTATTTTCGGTTTTTTCCCAGGCAACTGCCGGTAAACCACCCATAAGGGTCAATCCGGAGGTAAGCCCCATCGTCTTTAGCCATTGTCTTCTGTCGAGATTGTTCATGTCCTGAAAATTTGAAGCAGAAGATACAAATTTTCCGAATAGACATGGCGGCTATTTACAACACCCTAATACAGAGCATAGATCGGTTGGGAATACGGTAATACAATAGATTCTGAATAAAAGGAAACTTCAAAAAAGAGTTTTGAACCCCTTAATAGAGTGTATTGGAAACGAAGATAGCAACGATCAGTAGGACCATGGCCGAATTCACCACAAAGGCTATGACCTTCTTTTCATCTATGGGTTCGTTTCGGCCCTGATAAAGGATGTAGACGCCGGCAATACCGAGAAATCCGGAGAGGATCACGGGAAGGCCGAAAAGGAATCGAGAGATGACCGGATTGGTATTGATCATGACCGCCAGTGCGGCTATGGTTAGCAAAAAGAGGATGATCTTGCTTAGGGTATAAGATATCAGAGTGTACTTACTTTCTTGCTGCATAATTCTCATTTTCTGTTCGCCCCGGATTAATTAAATGACCTTGATATTTACCTTCAGTCCTTCGATGATGCCCAGGATACTCTCCACTGTTTCCTTCAGGTAGTGCTTGATGACCACTTGTGGGATCCTTACTGTGGTAAAGCCGTTTTTAAAAGAGTGCATGGTATCCTCCAGATTGTTCATGGCTTGCTCATGGGTGAGCATTTGGTATTCCGTGTCTATCTCAATATTCAACTTGACCCTGGAGATGGCGATGTCTATGGATTTCTTTCCGTCCCACCATTCGAGCATGGGATATACGCCCACCGCTTTCAGGGCGTAATACAGTTTGATAGCTGCTAAGGGGGTGTCTTTTTTTCTGATAAGGTGGTCGATCCTGGTCTTGTGCTTTGCACACAACTCCACGCCGTAGATCTCCATGGAGTTTTTGTGATCGAGATAGCCGAGTTCTCTATTGCATTCTAAGCAGGTCATATAAGTAGGTCAAAATAGGATTTGGGAATATTATAACCGGCAGATCGAAGGATTATTTTACAGAATCGACGAATGACATCCTGATTTTAGACGAAATGCATTTTTTTAGACGAACGACACTTTTTTTGACTTTTGATTTCCAATTTTCATTTGAGACAGGTCATAGAAATTGGGTTAAGTTTCAACTTTGATGTACATTCCACATCAAAACCAATTCCGTGTTCAAAAAATTAGGTCCCGGCTTCCTCATCGCCGCAGCTTTTATCGGCCCGGGCACTGTCACGACCTGTACCCTGGCCGGAGTGGATTTTGGTTTTGCCCTCCTTTGGGCCCTGCTGATCTCTGTCCTTACCACTATAATATTCCAGGAGATGGCGGCCCGGATCGGCATACTCACCAAACAGGGGCTGGCGGCAAGCATTAGATCAGAACTTCAAAATCCCTGGATCAAAACAGGGATCACCCTTATCATCCTCAGCGCAGTCGTCATTGGCAACGCTGCCTATGAAGCAGGCAATATCGGTGGGGCGGTCCTGGGGCTAGAGGCCCTTACCGGTTCCGAGCCATCTCCCTGGTTTGCATGGCTGATCGGGGGTGCTGTTTTTTTTCTCCTTTTTGCCGGCTCTTACAAGATACTCGAAAGGATCTTTGTCTCTCTGGTGATGCTGATGAGTGTCTCCTTTATCCTGGCTGCTCTGCTCACCGCCCCGGATATCGGGCAAGTTTTGTCAGGCCTTGTTGTGCCTTCTCTTCCGGAAGGCAGCCTGTTGACTGTAGTAGCTCTGATCGGGACCACGGTGGTCCCTTATAACCTGTTCCTGCACGCTTCCCTGGTGAGCGAAAAATGGGGATCCATCAAGGATCTCAAGGCGATTCGCCGGGATACGGTCCTCTCCATTGGCCTGGGCGGGCTGATCTCCATGGCTATCGTAGTGTCTGCCAGCGCAGGGGGACTCACCGAAGTAAAGAGCGGTATCGACCTGGCCATGGGGCTGGAACCCCTGTACGGTAAAGCTTCCACTTATTTTCTTGGGATCGGTCTGTTCGCTGCGGGAATCACTTCGGCTATCACAGCTCCCCTGGCAGCTGCCTATGTGGCTTCCAGCTGTTTTGACTGGAAGGATGGCCTCACAGGCAACCGTTTCAGAATGGTGTGGGGTGCGATCCTGTTGATAGGGGTACTGTCCCAGTTCTTTGAGGTGAGGCCTATTGAGATCATCAAATTTGCCCAGGTGGCGAACGGGCTTTTGCTCCCCGTGATCTGCATTTTCCTGTTATGGATCGTCAACCGGACGACCATAATGGGTTCCTATAAGAACAGCAGCTGGCAGAATATTGTGGCCGGCATACTGTTGTTCTTGATCGTTTTCCTCGGTGGGAAAAGCATCCTTTCTGTTATTTTCGCACTATGAAGCAATGGGAGGTAGACATCAACTGTGATGTAGGGGAAGGAATTGGGAATGAGGCCCGACTCTTTCCTTTCATATCCTCCTGCAACCTGGCCTGTGGGGCACATGCGGGTGATGAGGACACGATGCGGGAGGTCATCTCCCTGGCCCGGGAACACCAGGTCAGGGTGGGGGCGCACCCGTCCTATCCCGACAGGGAAAACTTTGGCAGGCAGACCCAGCACATGGAACCGGATGCATTTATGGATTCTATCCGTTCCCAGGTCGGTTTGCTTCACGGGATCCTGAAGGAAGAAGGTATGGACCTGACCCATATAAAAGCGCACGGTGCATTGTACAATGACCTGGCCCGGGACGCGGAGTTGGCCGAGCATTACCTCAACGCGCTTGAGGCGTACCGATCCGGGATTCCCCTCTTTGTTCCTTACGGATCTGCCATCTCGGAAGTAGCCCTGCAAGCGGGTTATGAATGTGTATATGAAGCTTTTGGAGACCGGAATTACGAGGACGATCTTTCCCTGGTATCAAGGCGATCGCCCTTGGCGCTCATTACCCGGCCGGAGGAGGTATTGCAGCATCTGCTCAGGATGATCAAAAAGTCTGAAGTAAAGACCGTCCACGGCAAGACCAGGCATCTTGCAGCCCAGACCTATTGCATTCATGGCGATACTGCTACGGCATATGAAATATTAGCGTATCTTTCGCTCGAATTTCCAAAGCACCATATTCATTTGAGGGAATGAATACGTACCCCATCCATATCAAATCTTTTGGCAAGGCGGCCGTACTGGTAGAATGGCCCTTTGAGATCGACCCTAAGATCCTGGACGATATCCTGACCTTTAAGGATTATTTGAAGGGTCAGGGATATGGGACGTCGGATTGGGAAATCGTTGCTGCCTATAATTCCCTCACCCTGATCAACAACCGAAAGGACATCCAATTTGAGGAACTGGCCAGTGCACTCAGGAACCTGTACGAAAAGCGGGAAGAAGGGGTCAAAAAAGAACCCCGGCACTGGAAACTTCCGGTGTGTTATGACCTGGAATTCGGGATCGACCTGGAAGAGGTCAGTCGACTGATCGGCAAGTCCATCGAACAGATCATCACCCTCCATACTTCAGCCACCTACACTGTATACGGGATCGGATTTTTACCGGGCTTCCTTTATTTGGGGGGTATTCCCAGGGACCTGGAAACCCCGAGGAAAGCCGAACCAAGGCTGCATGTAAGGAAGGGATCTGTAGGGCTGGCCAGGAAACAGACCGGTATTTATCCCCAGGATTGTCCCGGGGGCTGGAACATTATCGGAAACTGCCCGATTCCCATCTTCGACGCCCAAAAGGAGAATCCGTGTTTTGTGAGGGTGGGGGACACGGTCAGCTTTTATTCCATTACCAGGGCTCAGTTCGACCTGCATACCATTCAGGCAGAAGTGGGAATCGATTTATTAACCAAAGAATCTTAGACTGTGCTTAAAGTCGTCAAAAGCGGTTTCTTTACAGCTATCCAGGACAAAGGAAGGTTTGGCTTCCGCCATCTGGGCGTACCCGTCTCAGGGTATATGGACAGGGCTGCAGCGCACCGTGCCAATGCCATGCTGGAAAATCCTGATGAGGCAGCCGTACTGGAGATCACCATGTCCGGACCCGTGCTGGAATTCACCAAGGATACATGGATCGCCATAGCCGGGGCGAACTTGTCGCCCAAACTCAATGAGATCGATATCGATAACCACAGTGTCCATCGGATCCGATCCGGAGACCGCCTCGCCTTTGGGAAACACATTGACGGACTTCGGGGATATGTGGCCATCAAAGGGGGATTCGACACGCCGGAGGTGCTGAAGAGCAGATCCTTCTACAAACCGATCACGGCAAAAGACCACCTGGTGGCAGGAATGGAAGTACCTTATGAGGAGGTCGCGGAATTCGAACCCAAGATCACTCATGTGATCCCTGAGGAAATAGAAAAGGTGGTCAGGCTCATTGCAAGTCCGGGCCCGGAATTTGATATCCTGGACCAGGAGCAGAAAGAACGTTTATTTAAACAACCTTTTACGATTGCGAAGGAAAACAACAGGATGGCCTACCAGTTACAGGAGACCCTGGGGTCCCATCAGCATCCCATGCTTACCTCCGCTACCCTTCCGGGTACCGTTCAATTGACCCCCGGGGGTAAACTCATCATCCTCATGAGAGATGGACAGACCACCGGAGGATACCCGAGGATCCTGCAGATTTCGGAAGATTCCATCAACAAACTGGCTCAAAAGACTTTCGGGGACACCCTTTATTTTAAGAAGCAGGATTAGATCTTTTTGTAGACCTCTTCAAAGGGTACGCGGAATCTGGGGCCGTAAATGCCCTTTTCATCCCGGATGCCACAGCCTATGGTCATGGTGATCTCAGCACCGAAAGGCAGGCCCAGTATCTTCTTGATCCTCAGTGTATCGCTCCCCTCCATCGGACAGGTATCATACCCTATGGCGGCCATGGAAATCATAAAGTTCTGTGCCGCCAGCCCGGCACTCTTATGTGCCACGATGCGCATGTCTGACCTTCGGACCTGTCTGTACACAGGTCTGAAAATTCCAATGGCACTGAACAGCAGGTACTGCATCCATCCTATGATCCCAAAAAATTCAGTATATATGGCAGGGATTACTTTAGCGTAATACCCCAGAGCAAATTTTTCCCTCTTCGAGTATTCCGAGGGTTTTTTGTCTCCTATCCCCTTTTTTAAGAATTCCCGGTTTGCCTTCGCCCTCTTTCTCCAAAGATCCCTTCTGGAGACGATCACGACCATTTGCTTGGCCGTTTTGGCCGCATTCTGGCCCAGGCAGGCGTGTACCATTTTTTTAAGGGTTTCCGGATCGCTGATATGGTAGAATTCCCAAAGCTGAAGGTTACTGCTCGTCGGTGCGAGTACTGCATTCTCTATGCATGCTCTGACTTTCACAGGGTCAATTTCCTGATTGGGGTTGAAGATCCTGACAGACCTTCTGTACCGGATGGCATCGGTGACCGTTTTTTCCATGGAGTTACAAGAGGTGTTTTAATTTTTTGATCAGGCTGATGGGAAGGGTGTAGGGCGGATACCTGAATTTCAGGTCAAGCCAGGTCCCTCGCTGCACGATCGCCTTTTTGTGCGTAAATGTGTCGAAGCTTCTTTTTCCGTGATAAGCACCCAGTCCGCTTTCTCCCACGCCCCCAAAAGGGAGGCTTTTATTGCTGATGTGGATCAGGGTATCATTCATCACCCCGCCTCCAAAACTATACGTGGAGATCATCTTCTTTTGGAAGGCCCTCCTTCTTGAAAAAATATAGGCAGCCAGGGGTTTTCCATGGGCCGTGATCCAGGGGTGCAGTTCTTTCTCTTCCATGTAGGAGATAATGGGAAGGAGGGGGCCAAATATTTCCTCCTGCATGATCTTGCTGTCACTCTTGGGTTCGTCAACGAGGGTCGGACTGATGAACCTGTCCCGGGGATTGCATTGCCCCCCGAAAATAAGTCGCTCTCCTTCCAGCAGGCCGGTCAGCCTCTGGTAATGTGCATCGGATATGATCCGGGCGAGATCAGGGGATTTTTCAGGCTCATCCCCGAAGAAACGGGTAATGCTTTTTTGCAATTCCTCTACCAGCCTTTCCTTGATCGAGGCGTGGACAAGGATATAATCCGGGGCGATACAGGTCTGGCCGGCATTCAGGAATTTGCCCCACACGATACGGTCGGCCGCCTGGGCCGGTAAAGCTGTTTCATCTACGATACAGGGACTTTTCCCTCCCAGTTCCAGGGTTACGGGAGTGAGGTTCTCAGCGGCACTCTTGTATACGATCTTTCCAACCCGGGTGCTGCCGGTAAAGAAAATATAATCCCATTTCAGGGCTAGCAGGGCTTTGGAGACCTCTGCATCCCCCTCGCATACCAGTGCGTGTTCCGGCTCGAATACTGCGGCCACCAGGTCGCGTATCACCCCGGAGGTGTTGGGCGTTAGCTCCGAGGGTTTCAGCACAACCGTGTTTCCTGCAGCAACCGCAGCGATCAGGGGCATGAGGGTGAGCTGAAAGGGGTAGTTCCAGGGCGAGATGATCAGTACGGATCCATAAGGTTCCTTGTAGATACGGTCTGCAGAAGGGAAGTTAAGGAGTGAGGCCGAAACCCGCTCCGGTCTGACCCAAAGCTCCAGATGCCTGATCATGTAATTGAGTTCTGCCAGGACGAATTGGGTCTCCGCGATCAGGGTTTCGAATCTGGGTTTCTTAAAATCGGCATACAGGGCATCGCAGATGGCATCCTCCCTGCTGCTGATCTCTGCACCCAGTTTTTTAAGGAGTTTTTTACGTTTTTTAAGATCCCTGGTTTGTCCGCTGCTGAAAAATGCGCGCTGGTCCTCTAAATAGCTGTCTACATGGTGTTGCATTGCCCAAAAATAGGCTTTTTCGGCTCACCATACGTGAATTCAGCCTGAATTGTCTTCCGTTACGGGGAGGATGAATATGATAAATAATATGTATTTAATATATTGAAATACAACATTTTATATGTAAAGTAGGGTAATTGACTTTATCCCTCCCTATTGGGCTCCCCTTTCGAGGGCATATAAACCAGTATCTTTGAGATGAATAGGCTTTAAAATACGCTGAAGATTTGGAAAAGAAGTCGACCGCATTAAACAAGTACAGTAGAAATGTAACCCAGGATCCCACCCAGCCAGCGGCCCAGGCCATGCTTTATGCCATAGGCCTCACCGAGGATGACCTGGAGAAACCCCTGATCGGGATTGGAAGCACGGGATATGAGGGCAACCCTTGCAACATGCACCTTAATGACCTGGCCCAGGTTGTGAAAAAGGGCTTGAAGGAAAAGGACCTCGTGGGCCTGGTATTCAATTCTATTGGGGTGAGCGACGGGATCTCCATGGGGACCTATGGAATGCGTTATTCCCTCCCTTCACGGGATATTATCGCTGATTCCATGGAGACCGTGGTACAGGCCATGAACTATGACGGACTGGTTACCGTAGTGGGATGTGATAAGAACATGCCAGGGGCTCTAATGGCTATGATCCGGCTCAACAGACCATCAATAATGGTATATGGTGGAACGATCGCCTCCGGTTGTCTCAACGATAAGAAATTGGATATCGTCAGTGCCTTTGAAGCGTGGGGTGAGAAGGTAGCGGGAAAGATCAGCGCCCAGGAATTCAAGAGCGTGATCCAGAACGCCTGCCCGGGAGCCGGTGCATGCGGCGGCATGTATACGGCCAATACCATGGCCTCGGCCATTGAGGCCCTTGGCATGGCGTTACCCTACAATTCTTCCAACCCTGCTACGGGCAGGGAGAAGGAAATGGATTGTATAGAGGCCGGGATAGCGCTTAGGTCCCTGCTTGAAAAGGATATAAAACCCAGCGACATCATCAGCCGCAAGTCCCTGGAGAACGCGGTAAGGCTGATCACCGTACTCGGTGGATCGACTAATGCGGTACTCCATTTTCTGGCGATCGCGAAGGCAGCAAATATCGAATTTACCCTTGACGATTTTCAGCACATCAGTGATACCACACCCTTCCTGGCAGACCTGAAGCCCAGTGGAAAATACCTGATGGAAGACGTCCACAGGGTTGGCGGGATTCCTGCGGTCATGAAATTCATGCTTGAAAAAGGGATGCTGCACGGGGATTGTCTTACCGTAACGGGAAAGACCATAGCGGAAAACCTCAGGGAGGTTCCGGGACTGAAGGAAGGCCAAAAGGTGGTCCATACCCTGGAAGAGCCCATTAAGGAAACGGGGCATCTGCGTATCCTCTACGGAAACCTGGCTCCGGCCGGTGCTGTGGCGAAGATCACCGGAAAGGAAGGATATCATTTTACAGGTCCCGCCAAAGTCTATGAAGATGAATTCAAGGCCAATGAAGGGATCAGAAAAGGACAGGTGAAGAAAGGGGATGTGGTAGTGATCCGTTATGAAGGCCCGAAAGGCGGACCCGGGATGCCGGAAATGCTAAAACCAACCGCCGCCATTATGGGTGCTGGGCTGGGCAAAGATGTGGCGCTGATCACCGATGGCCGGTTCTCGGGTGGGACTCACGGATTTGTGGTCGGACACGTTTCCCCTGAAGCCCAGGAAGGCGGACCTATAGCACTGCTGAAGGATGGGGACATGATCACCATCGACGCGGTAAAGAATACCATGAGTGTGGCCCTTACCGATGAGGAACTCGACAAGCGGAAAGCGGCATGGAAACAACCCCCTCTTAAAGTTCAAAAGGGCAGCCTGTACAAATACGCCAACATGGTGTCATCGGCATCGGAGGGTTGCGTTACGGATCAATTCAAATAGACAGGAGAAAAAGATTTATCAGTTCGAAAGACAGGATATGGAAACGATTACATCAAAGAAAACCGCAAAGAACAACCCTGAAAAGCTCAGGGTAAGTGGCGCTGAGGCCATTATTCATTGTCTTCTGGCCGAAGGTGTGGACCTGATTTACGGGTACCCGGGTGGGGCCATCATGCCCGTGTATGACGAGCTTTATAAATTTCAGGACAGGCTGACCCATATCCTGACACGACACGAACAAGGGGCCACCCATGCCGCCCAGGGCTACGCCCGTGTAAGTGGCAGGGTAGGTGTGGCCATGGCTACCTCGGGGCCCGGGGCGACGAATCTGGTGACAGGCCTGGCAGATGCCCAGATCGATTCCACGCCCATCGTCTGCATAACCGGACAGGTGCCACGCCACCTGCTGGGATCGGATGCTTTCCAGGAGACCGATATCATCGGTATCTCTACCCCGGTGACCAAGTGGAATTACCAGATCACAAAAGCCGAGGAGATCCCGGACATCATGGCCAAGGCCTTTTATATTGCAAGGTCCGGGAGGCCGGGCCCCGTACTTGTTGACATCACTAAAAATGCTCAGTTCGACGAGCTGGATTTCCATTACGAGGCCTGCAAAGGGGTGCGGAGCTATCAACCTGTTTCCAAGGTAGCGGAAAAGGACCTGGATGACGCCGCTGCGCTGATCAACAATGCTAAGAAGCCCTATATCGTCTTTGGGCAGGGGGTCATCCTGGGAAAGGCGGAAGAGGAGCTTAAACAACTTGTCGAAAAGGCCGGTATCCCAGCCGCGTGGACCATCCTGGGGCTTTCTGCCATGAGCACGGACCATCCACTGAATGTGGGAATGGTGGGAATGCATGGAAACTACGGGCCCAATGTACTGACCAACGAATGCGACGTCCTTATTGCCATCGGGATGCGCTTTGATGACCGGGTGACCGGGAATCTGGAGACCTATGCCAAACAGGCCAGGATCATACACCTGGAGATAGACCCGGCCGAGATCAACAAGAATGTAAAAGTGGACATCGCCCTTCTCGGGGACGCCAAGGAGACCCTGAGCAGACTGTTGCCCAGGATCAAAAAGAACACCCACGAGGCCTGGAGGAACGAATTCCGGCTGAAATACGAAGAGGAATTCAGGGAGGTGATCGAGAAAGACCTTCACCCCACCAAAGCCGGCCTCACTATGGGGGAGGTGGTTGAGGAGATCAATCAGGCCACTGAAAACAAGGCAGTGATCGTGACAGATGTAGGACAGCACCAGATGGTCACCTGCCGTTATGCAAAATTCGATCAGACCAAGAGCAATATCACCTCGGGCGGATTGGGCACCATGGGATTCGCCCTGCCGGCAGCCATTGGCGCAAAAATGGGGGCCATGGACAGGGAGGTCGTTGCTGTTATAGGAGATGGGGGGTACCAGATGACCATACAGGAGCTGGCCACCATTTATCAGAACAAGCTGGCCATCAAGATCGTGGTCCTCAACAACGACCACCTTGGTATGGTGAGGCAGTGGCAGGAACTCTTTTTTGAAAGGAGGTATGCCTCCACGGTCATGACGAATCCGGATTTCGTCAAGATCGCCGAAGGATATCATATTCAGGCGAAACGGGTAACAGAGCGGAAGGACCTCAAAAAGGCGGTCTCCGAGATGGTCGCCTCAAAAGAACCCTACTTCCTGGAAGTGAAGGTGGAGAAGGAAGACAACGTGTTTCCTATGATCCCTTCCGGGGCCTCTGTGTCAGATATCAGACTAAAGTAAGACGAGATGGAAAAAAAATGGTTTACCATATCCGTATACTCTGAGAATAATGTGGGTCTCCTTAACAGGATCTCCGGCATATTCTTAAAGCGACATATTAATATAGAAGGTTTAAATGTCTCTAAATCAGAGATTGAACACGTATCTAAATTTACTATTGTCGTTTTTACGACGGAGGATTGGACACGAAAGATCGTGGCCCAGATCGAAAAACAGATCGAAGTGATCAAGGCATTCTACCACACAGATGAGGAGATCATCTACCAGGAGTCCGCCTTGTTCAAGATCGCTTCCCACCTGCTTTTTGACGAAAGGCAGATACAGAATATCATCAAGGAGAGCAATTCGCAGATCGTCACGGTATCCAGGGATTTCTTTGTCCTGGCCAAGACGGGGAGGAGGCATGAGATAGACGAGATGCACGACCAGCTGGAACCCTATGGGATCCTGCAGTTCGTCCGGTCGGGAAGGATCGCCGTTACCAAGGCCGCCATGCCGATCACGGCCATGTTGAACGCCTATGAAAATCAAGAATAACGAGAATCTAACAGCATACGCATGACAAATTATTTCAATTCACTTTCATTAAGAGAACAATTACAGCAACTGGGGAAATGCCGGTTTATGGATACAAGCGAATTCACCGATGGGGTTTCGGCCCTCAAAGGGAAAAAGATCGTGATCATTGGCTGTGGGGCCCAGGGCCTCAATCAGGGATTGAACATGAGGGATTCGGGACTCGACATATCGTACACCCTGAGAGAAGCGGCCATCGCCGAAAAGCGGGCCTCCTACATCAATGCCACCGAGAACGGCTTTAAGGTAGGTACTTATGAGGAGTTGGTCCCGAAGGCCGATCTGCTCATCAACCTTACCCCTGATAAACAACATACGAATGTCATCCAGAGTGTAATGCCTCTGATGAAAAAGGGAGCAACCCTCTCGTATTCACACGGATTCAATATAGTTGAAGAAGGAATGCAGGTCCGGAAAGACCTGACGGTGATCATGGTCGCACCTAAAAGTCCGGGTTCCGAAGTGAGGGAAGAATACAAACGCGGTTTCGGGGTGCCTACCCTGATCGCAGTACACCCTGAGAACGACCCGGAAGGCAAGGGACTCGCCCAGGCCAAGGCATATGCTGCTGCAACCGGCGGTCATAAGGCCGGTGTGCTGGAATCTTCCTTTGTAGCCGAGGTAAAATCAGACCTTATGGGGGAACAGACCATCCTGTGCGGCCTGCTCCAGACGGGATCCATCCTCTGTTTTGACAAGATGGTGGAAAAGGGGGTAGACCCGGGATATGCCTCTAAACTCATACAGTACGGGTGGGAAACCATCACCGAAGGGTTAAAATACGGGGGCATCACCAATATGATGGACAGGTTGTCCAATCCGGCCAAGATCAAGGCTTTTGACCTCTCTGAAGAATTGAAGGAGATCATGCGGCCATTATTCCAGAAGCACATGGACGATATCATGAGCGGGCATTTCTCAAAAACCATGATGGAAGACTGGGCCAATGATGATAAGAACCTGCTCACCTGGAGGGCTGCAACCGGTGAGACCGCTTTTGAAAAGACACCCGCCGGGGAGCAGAAGATCTCCGAACAGGAGTACTACGACAAAGGAGTTCTGATGGTCGCCTTCGTCAGGGCAGGAGTGGAGCTGGCCTACGAAGCGATGACGGAGTCCGGGATCATCGGTGAATCTGCGTATTACGAATCGCTTCACGAGACCCCCCTGATCGCCAATACCATTGCCAGAAAGAAGCTCTTTGAGATGAATCGCGTCATTTCGGATACGGCAGAATACGGTTGCTACCTCTTTGATCACGCCTGCAAGCCCCTGCTCAAGGATTTTATGAAGAAGATCGATACCGATGTGATAGGCAGCACCTTTGGAGAGGGAAGGGATCATGGCGTATCCAATACAAAGCTCATCATGGTGAACAAGGCCCTGAGGGAACACCCCGTGGAAAAGGTGGGCGCCAGGCTGCGAGCTTCCATGACGGCCATGAAACCGATTGTCTGAAGCCTCTAAATTAATGTATCATTAAGGAAAACACTACCAAATGGCCACAGAGACGGCGACCATCCCTGAAAAATACCTGATAAAGGAACAGATCCACCAAAGGACCTATTTGGTAAACGGTGAACTCATCCCCTGGAATGGAAACGTGACCGAAGTGTTCTCTACCATTTCATCTGGGGATTCCTATAAGCATACCGTATTGGGAAGCATTCCTGATCTGGGGGAGGCAGAGGCCATGGAAGCACTTGAGGGGGCATTGAATGCCTATGACCAGGGCAAGGGTATCTGGCCGACGATGAAAGTGAGGGACCGCATTGAATGCATGGAAAAGTTCGTGTCCCAGATGAAGACCAAAAGGGAGGAAGTGGTGAAGCTGTTGATGTGGGAGATCGGGAAATCCCTGCCGGATTCGATCAAGGAATTCGACCGTACGGTGGATTACATATACGACACCATTGAAGATTACAAACAACTGGACCGGAATTCGGCTAAATTCCAGAAGCACGAAGGGGTCTATGCACATATCAGGCGGGGACCGCTTGGGGTGGTGCTTTGTTTAGGGCCTTACAACTATCCCCTGAACGAAACTTTTGCCCTGCTGATCCCGGCCCTGATCATGGGAAATACGGCCATTTTCAAGCCGGCAAAACACGGTGTTCTGCTGATCACACCGTTGCTGGAAGCTTTTCGAAACAGTTTTCCGAAAGGTGTGGTCAATATCCTGTTCGGGAGAGGAAGGACAGTAGCTGCTCCCATCATGAAGACAGGGAAGGTGGATGTCCTGGCCCTGATCGGGAACAGCAGGTCTGCCAATGCCTTGCAGGAACAACATCCCAAGAGCAACCGCCTGCGTCTCGTCCTGGGGTTGGAGGCTAAGAACCCTGCCATCATATTACCTGACGCCGATATGGACCTCACCGTGGAAGAATGTATTACAGGCACCCTTTCTTTCAACGGACAGAGGTGTACTGCACTGAAGATCGTTTACGTACACGAAGAGGTGAAGGAGAATTTCCTGGAACAGTTCGCAGCGAGGGTAGATGCATTGAAATTCGGGAATCCCTGGGACGAAGGGGTAAAACTGACCCCCCTTCCGGAACCTGATAAGCCGGCCTATATACAGGAACTCATAGACGATGCCCTCGAGAAAGGCGCTAAGATCATCAATAAAAAAGGAGGGAAACACTTTGATAATTTTATCTGGCCCGCGGTATTGTATCCCGTTACCAAGGACATGAGGGTCTACCAGGAAGAGCAGTTCGGGCCTGTGATCCCAGTACTTTCCTTCAAGGATATCGAAGAACCGTTAGACGATATGGCGGCGAGCAATTACGGGCAGCAGGTAAGCCTGTTCGGGAAGGATGTCTATGCCCTGGCTCCCCTGATCGACACCCTGGCCAACCTGGTGTGCAGGGTGAACCTGAACAGTTCCTGCCAGAGGGGCCCGGATGTATATCCCTTTACCGGAAGGAAGGACTCCGCCCAGTCTACCCTCAGCGTGCACGACGCCCTGCGCTCTTTCTCGATCCGTACCCTCCTTGCCTTTAAGGACAACGAGATCAACAAGGACACCGTAAACCAGTTGCTCGATACCAAACTGTCGAACTTTACCAGCACGGAATATATCCTTTAAGGGATCCTCAGTTCTATCAGAGGTTTTTTGCCAACCAGTCGCCCACCTCACTGGTCCTGTGCGCCTTGTCCTTTTCAGCCAGGTCCTCAGTGACCACTCCTTCAGACAGGGATCGGTTCACCACATCCCTGATTGCCTGGGCCTCATCAAAGAGCCCGAAATCGTCGAACATCATGGCAGCAGACAGGACTGTGGCCAGGGGATTCGCGATGTCTTTTCCCGCAGCCTGCGGATAGGATCCATGAATTGGCTCGTAGAGTCCAATGGATTCCCCTACGGAGGCGGATGGCATCAGCCCCATGGATCCGCTGATCACAGAAGCTTCATCGGTCAAAATGTCACCAAAAAGGTTTTCGGTGATCAGGACGTCATAGGAATTGGGCCACTGTACGAGCCGCATCGCCACGGCATCCACAAATTCATAGGACACTTCCACTTCCGGGTATTCCTTGGCCATCGCCTGTACTGTCTCCCTCCACAATCTGGAGGATTCAAGGACGTTGGCCTTGTCCACACAGCAAAGTTTTTTGGACCGCTTCATCGCCATTTCAAATCCTTTTCTGGCCAGTCGCTGAACTTCCTTACGGGTATAGGTGCAGGTGTCGTATGCGGTATCCCCGTTGTCTTCCCGACCCCTTTTTCCAAAGTAGATGCCTCCGGTCAGTTCCCTCAGAAAAACGAGGTCGGTTCCCTCGATCCTTTCTCTTTTTAAAGGGGACCTGTCGATCAGGGAAGGAAAGGTAAAAGTGGGACGGACGTTGGCGAAAAGGCCGAGCTTCTGCCTCATCTTCAGCAGGCCCTGTTCGGGCCTTACCTTAGCAGAAGGATCATTGTCGAACCTGGGATGGCCGATAGCGCCGAACAGCACGGCATCCGAACTGGCACAGATGGCATGGGTTTCCTCGGGGTAGGGGTCCCCTACAGCATCGATGGCTGCCGCGCCGGTAAGGGCTGGCCGCCAGTGAATTTTATGATTGAATTTTGCTGCGGTGGCGTCGCAGACCTTTACGGCTTGTGCGATCACTTCAGGGCCGATCCCATCCCCGGCCAAAAGGGCAATGTTCAATTCCATACGAGCAATATGTTTCTGGAAGTCAAATTATGTTAAGCATCTTTTCGGTGGCTTTGATGGCTGATACGGTCTGATCAGAATCGAGCCCCCGGGTTGTAAATTCTTTTTCGCCCTCCTGCCAGGTGATCAGGGTTTCACAAAGTGCATCCGAATTACTCCCCGGCGGGATGCGAACAGCGTAGTCAATGAGATTGGGAAGGCTCCGTTTTTTAGCGCGGTATACTTTCCTGAGGGCGTTCATAAAAGCATCGAACTGCCCGTCGCCCTGCGCGTTTTCCTCAAAGGTCTCCCCTTCAATTTCCACGCAGATGGTCGTGGAAGGCTTTAATCCTTTGGCATGGGTGAGTACATAGGATTTTACCACCACCTTGTGCTGGTAGTTATCGCTGTCCAGCACATCTGAGATGATATAGGGCAGATCGTCCTTGGTCACCCGCTCCTTTTTATCCCCCAATTCAATGATCCTGGCGGTCACCTTTTTGATCTCTTCGTCATTAAGGGTTAGCCCTAATTCCTGTAGGTTCTTCTGGATATTAGCCTTTCCTGAGGTCTTTCCAAGGGCGTATTTGCGTTTCCTGCCAAATCTTTCGGGCAGTAGATCATTAAAGTATAAGTTCTTTTTGTTATCTCCATCTGCATGTATACCAGCAGTTTGAGTAAAAACATTATCTCCTACGATCGGCTTGTTGGCGGGAATGCCGAAGCCGGTAAAGGCAGAGACCAGTTTGCTTACCTTGAAGAGGGAAGGTTCCTCCACATTGATCCGGTATTCGGGCAGAAAATCATTGATCACAGCCACTACACTGGCCAGGGGTGCATTTCCAGCCCTTTCCCCCATGCCGTTGACGGTCAGGTGGAGGCCATGGCAACCCGCCTTCAGGGCTTCCATGACATTGGCTACGCTCAGGTCGTAATCGTTGTGCCCGTGGAAATCAAAATGAATTTCCGGATATCGGGAGACGATCCTGCGGATGAATTCGCCTGTCTCTCCCGGTGTCAGGACGCCCAGGGTATCCGGAAGGAGGATACGTCTTATAGGCTGGGTGGTCAGAAAATCCAGGAATTCAAATACGTACTCGGGGGAATTGCGCATCCCGTTGCTCCAATCTTCGAGGTATACGTTGGTAGCGATATCCGAAACCCGGGCCAACCGGATGGCCTCGGCGATTTCATTAAAATGCTGTTCCGGGGTCTTTTTCAACTGGTGGGTGAGGTGGTTCAAAGAACCTTTGGTCAGCAGGTTCTGCACTTTGGCACCGGCTTCCTTCATCCATTCAATGGACAGGCCGTTGTCTACAAAGGTCAAGACCTCTATCCGTTCCTCGAACCCTTTCTCCCTGGCCCATCCCAGGATCTGTTTAACCGACTGGAATTCGCCTTCAGAGACCCTGGCAGAAGCGATCTCGATCCTGTCTACCCTGAGTTCTTCAAGCAATAGCTTGGCCAGGGTCAGTTTTTCAGAAGCTGAAAAGGAAACTCCTGAGGTCTGTTCCCCATCCCTGAGCGTAGTGTCCATGATCTCAATGGTCCTGCGCTGCATTGCTTTTTCCCTGGACGTGCTGCCCAGGGCTTTTTTTGTCAGTGCTGAGGCTGTTTCTGCCATGGTATCCGGGTTTATAAAGGCAGACCGCGCTCAAACGCCTTGATCTCCTCCTTCATGCTCAACAAATAGTCGATATCGTCATACCCGTTGAGCAGGTTGTCTTTTTTATAGGCATTGATCTCAAAATCCTCCTTCTCCCCGGTAGCCTCGATAGTGATGGTCTGATCGGGTAGATCGACAGTCAATTCGGCTTTGGGATCCTTTTCGATCTCTTCGAAGATCCGCTGCAGGAAGTCGGGACTGACCTGAACGGGCAGAACCCCAATGTTCAGGCAGTTGTTCCTGAAAATATCTGCGAAGAAACTGGAGACCACACAGCGGAAGCCATAGTCATAGATGGCCCAGGCGGCGTGCTCACGGGAGGAGCCGGAACCGAAATTCTTTCCTCCCACCAGGATCTTCCCTCCGTAAATGGGATTATTGAGTACAAAGTGTTCCTTGGGGGTGTCATCCGTATGGTAGCGCCAGTCCCTGAACAGGTTGTCTCCAAATCCCTTTCGTTCCGTCGCTTTGAGGAAACGGGCCGGAATGATCTGGTCTGTATCCACATTTTCGATGGGAAGGGGGACCGCGGTGCTGGTCAATACTCTGAATTTATCGTATGCCATGGTTTATTCTTTTTAAGCGGTTTCTAATTTGAGCAGTTCCCTTGGGTCGGTCACCCTTCCGGTCACAGCTGCAGCTGCCGCTACAAGCGGACTGGCAAGAAGGGTACGGGCGCCGGGGCCCTGACGACCTTCAAAATTCCGGTTGGAAGTGCTCACGGCGTATTTTCCGGCCGGTATCTTGTCGTCATTCATGGCGAGGCAGGCCGAACATCCGGGTTCCCTCAATTCGAACCCGGCCTCTTCCAGGATCTGGAGGATTCCTTCCTCTTTGATGGCCTCTTCTACACGGTGTGATCCCGGCACTAGCCAGGCAGTGACGTGATCCGCTTTTCTTCGGCCCTTTACCACCTGGGCAAAGGCTCTGAAATCCTCTATCCTGCCGTTTGTACAGCTACCGAGGAATACAAAATCGATCTTTTTACCCAACATGGCATCCCCTTCTTTGAAATCCATGTATTCCAGGGATTTTCTATAGGTGGATACCCCGCCTTCCACGGATTCGGCGGTCGGTATTCCGGAAGAAATGCCGATGCCCATTCCCGGGTTGGTACCGTAAGTGATCATGGGTTCTATGGTTGAGCCGTCAAAGACGATCTCCTTGTCGAATTGTGCGTTCTCATCGGAATAGAGAGTCTTCCAGTATTCCATCGCCTTTTCCCAGGCCTCTCCTTTGGGAGTATATTCCCTCCCTTTGATGTATTCAAATGTCTTGCCGTCCGGGGCAATCATTCCCCCGCGAGCCCCCATCTCTATACTGAGGTTGCACACCGTCATCCTGCCCTCCATGGACATATTGCGGAAGACTTCCCCGGCGTATTCCACGAAATATCCCGTGGCCCCTGAGGTGGTCAGCTGGGAGATGATATACAGGGCGACGTCCTTTGGGGTAACGGCCTTGCTCAACGCTCCGTCTATGGTGATCCGCATCCTCTTGGGCTTGGGCTGCATGATGCACTGGGTGGATAAAACCATTTCTACTTCCGAGGTCCCTATTCCAAATGCGATCGCCCCAAAAGCCCCATGGGTAGAGGTATGGGAGTCCCCGCATACCACGGTGACACCCGGAAGGGTGATCCCGTTCTCCGGTCCGATCACATGGACGATCCCGTTCTTTTGGTGTCCCAGCCCCCAGTAGGGGATCCCGTGTTCATTGGCGTTTTCCTCCAGGGCCCTGAGCTGATTTGCAGAAAGGGGGTCTTTCACCGGGAGGTGCTGGTTGCGTGTAGGCGTATTATGGTCAGCCGTGGCAAAGGTCCGCTCGGGATAAAGTACTTTGTTCCTGCGTTTCTTCAATCCGAGGAATGCCACCGGACTCGTGACCTCATGCACCAAATGCCGGTCGATGAACAAGACGTCGGGTCCCTGCTCTATCTTACGGACCACGTGGGCGTCCCATACTTTATCAAACAGTGTTCTACCTGTACTCATAATTCATATCATTCTAAGCTTCCAAAGCTATAAAATAGGGATTTGAAATGAAATTTTACCCTTTCGAAATTACGATGTTCAACGGGTGTCAGGCGGCCTTAATCCTGTCTGAGGAATTCCTAGCTGATGTAATTCCAGATATTTCTGTGCCGAAGGAGTTCGGCATAGGTCTGCCTGATCGGAAGGTTCTTTTCGAGGGCCAGGTCGGGATCTTCCTGAAGGACGCGAAGGGCGTAGTAACGGGCCGTTTTGAGGATGTCATTATCCCGGACGATATCGGCTATCTTCAGGTTGAGGAGGCCGCTTTGCTGGGTGCCCATCAGATCCCCCGGACCCCTCAATTTCAGGTCGACCTCAGCGATCTCGAAGCCGTCATTGGTGGCCGTCATGGTCTCTAAGCGCATCCTGGCCTCTGCAGATAATTTGTGACCGGTCATCAGTATACAGTAGCTCTGGTCGCCCCCACGGCCCACGCGTCCCCTGAGCTGGTGGAGCTGAGACAGGCCGAATCGGTCCGCGCTCTCGATGATCATGACCGTGGCATTTGGGACGTTGACACCGACCTCGATCACCGTGGTGGCTATCATGATCTGGGTTTCCCCCTTTACGAAACGGGCCATTTCCATATCCTTATCCTCAGATCTCATCTGGCCGTGGACAATGGAGATGCTGTATTCCGGGAGGGGAAACTCCCTGGAGATACTCTCATAGCCGTCCATCAGATCCTTATAATCGAGGGCCTGGGACTCCTGAATGAGGGGGTAGACGATATAGACCTGCCGGCCTTTCCTGATCTCATCCTTGAGAAACCGGAACACCTTTAACCTGTTGGTATCGTATCGATGGACGGTCTTCACAGGTTTTCTGCCGGGAGGAAGTTCGTCGATCACGGAGATATCGAGGTCCCCGTAAAGACTCATCGCAAGGGTA
>JBFKPJ010000029.1:0-22396 GCA_041628355.1 Muriicola sp.
ATGTCATCTACCGGGGGATGTATCCCGCCCCAGATACGCGATAGGCTCGTCTGGTCCGAGGCATCGCGGTAGGTGGCCCATTGAAGGCTCATCCCCTCGCTGGGGCCGCGTTCAAATACAAGGAAATTGTTCTGTTCCATGTCAAAGACCCCCATACCTCCCGGAAAGTAAGGATCCCCGGTCAATCTGGTGAGCACTTCGGCGGCTGCCCTTGAAAAGGTTGAGTGTCCGGAGACATACCCCGCAAAGGGGGGTGTAACAAAAGAGGGGCGCTGATAGGGCCACCACCTTGTCCCCAGGATCCAGCCTACCCCGGCCACATCAATACTTGGGTCCTGGATCTCGTCGTGGCCTTTCCACGCCAGGATCTTTATCTTGCCTACATTCTCCCCTGCCGTTCCGGCCAGCGGATCTCCACTTTGGATCAGTTCTATCCGGCCTGGGATCAGCGGCAGGCCATGGGGGTGGAAGCCCGGTTGTGCGGGGTCCGTGCTCTGCCCTTTGGAGGCCATGTACCTTATGGCAGAGATGGGCCTTATATAGTCGTAATATCCCTTTACAGCCCAGGTATTGATAGCCGCATCATGCATGGCTCCGCCCAGGGCAAGGTAACACTTCACATCCCATTCCAGTTCGGTGACCTCATCCCCTTTGCCCTCTATTTTCCTGACGTTTTCCGGATGGTCGCTCACGTAATTCAAGATGGTGAACCAATGCCCGGGAGGCGTTTCCGAATCAGGTCCATCCGCCCAGAATTCAGCCAGCACGCGGGCATAATCTGCCCTTTTGACCAGCTGGGGTTCATAGGGAAGCCCGGTCGATGGGTTGACGGCGTGGCCGGAACCGATGTCTCCCCCTTCCATAAAGTCATAAAAATTCCTGTACTCTTCGAAGGTGGTCGGAAAGGTTGCGATATCCACATTGCCAAAGCTCGCAGGGGAAATGTCGATCAATGTATCATCAGATGGATCCAGGTGAGATGACCAGGAAGCCACCAGGGCGAAGTTCCATTTGTACGCATCCTCGATCCCGTCCCGGGAGGAATCCTGAATAAGAGGAGGAGGGCCCGGATCCTCATATATATAGCTGTTAAAGCCGTTGTTCAGGATCTTCAGGTCAGACTCCCTGAGAGCAAAGGGTTTGACCTCCCCCCACTCCGGGCTCAGGAATTCAGGGACACTTCCCTCTATCGTATTTCCGCTCTGGTCCACAAAGGTCTCGAAGGCAA
Source organism: Muriicola sp. (assembly GCA_041628355.1). GTDB lineage: Bacteria > Bacteroidota > Bacteroidia > Flavobacteriales > Flavobacteriaceae > Muriicola. The sequence continues at coordinate 1,229 of JBFKPJ010000029.1, forward strand.
GGGGTTGCCACCGATTGGGATCGTTGAGTTGGTAATCATCTGAATATTGATCTAACGCAAGGGGATCGTTCACGGGTTGATAGTACTCATTCCCATAACTCTCCTTTTCGTTGGACCCGTCCTGATAGCCAAATTCTATAAGCTTGGCACCGAGGTAATTCCCGAGGGCCGCATAGGAACCATCACTGTAGTCCGTACTTGTAAAAGAAGGGTCGAATCCCAGACTTTCCATCAGTTCATCTATCCTCTGGAAAGCGAAGGTCACTCCCGGGGATTCGGCAAAACGGTACCTGAACAACCGGTACATGGCAAAGCTCATGATCTCGGCCCTGGCCCCGTCTATATCGGCAGGCAGATCGATCCCATTGAATTCACAGGAAAAGCCGTGTGCCGTCTTTCCCAGAAAAACAGTTTCTGCAGTCTCATCAAAGAGGGCCCAGGCGTCATACATGGCCAATGCACTGTGGTACAGGTTTCTGGCGTGCACTGTGGGCCTCGCAAAATCGGTGCGAATCGCGTCCAAAAGAGCCTCATTCCACTGCCGGGCCACTGATAAATGGGCGAATTGCTCGGCCCGCGTCCCAATGCCGCCACCGCCATCACTACTCTCAACCGGGTTGGTGCCTTCTACAAGCGTGATTACCTGGTTTGGGGGAATATTCTCAAAACGGTCCGTAATCCCGCTAAGCCAGGTCACCTCAATATAGTCTACCGTTGCAGCATCCCCCAGGCCCACGAATTGGGTCTGGCTGTTCTGGCTGATAAATCCTTCCCCGCAAAGGGTATACCTATAAAGGGTCTGCCCGCCTGCCCCGATCTTGATAAAGGAACCTACCCCCATGCGGTTGCTCTGGGTTCCCTCCAATTTGATCTTGAGCCAGTTGTTTTGGGCGGTGGATTGGTTTTCCCACAGATTGATGGGTTGGTCCCCTATATTGATCACGGCGATATCCGGAAGGCCGTCATTCTGGATGTCTCCGATAGCGTTGCCGTAACTGGCCCTAACATCATTCGCAAATCCGGAAGTGGAAGGTGTGGTATAGATTCCATCCCCGTTGTTCTCGTAGTAGGCCGATGAAGGCTTTCCATCCGAGCCATCCAGGTGACTTACCACATAGAGGTCGAGGTCGAGGTCGTTCTCCCCGTCGAGAAACACGGCTCCCCAGGCAAATCCGTCAAAACGGGTCCCGTTAGACAGGGCGATATTGCTGAACGTCCCATCCCCATTATTCCTGAGGAAGGCATTCCCCAATACACTCGTCGGGAAGACCGGGGGGTAGATATTGGTGACATAGATATCGAGCCACCCATCGTTGTTATAATCCCCTACCGTAGCCGACATCCCGTCCATGAAAAGGTCCATCCCAGAGGCGATACTGACGTCCATAAAGGTGCCGTCTCCCCTGTTTCTATACAGCACGTTGGGCAGTTCGTCCTTGTCATTGGCCAGGAAGAGGTCCTGGTGCCCATCCCTGTCGTAATCGAGGAAGGCAGCGCTCTGGGTGAATTGAGCATCCAGGGACAACCCGGCGCTGGCCGTAATATCGGTAAAGACCCCCTGTCCCTCATTCCTGTAAAGCAGGTTGTGATCCACGAAATCGTTGTCCCGAACGATGAGGAACAGGTCCAGGTCCCCGTCGTTGTCTATGTCCCCCCAGGAATTCCCCCAATACGTTTTCGGTTCCGGAGCGATCCCCGAACTTCCAATAATATTGGTAAAGGTTCCGCCTCCATCATTCCTGTATAACCAGCACTGGCCTTCATCGCTATTGGCAAAGAAATCCATGTCGCCGTCATTGTCGAAATCCACCCAGGTCACCTGACGGGATTCCACTCCCCCGCTGCTAATCGGTAATTCCTGCACCTGGAATTGCCCTCCCGTATTTCGGAGGAACTGAAAATCCCTGGTGGTTGAAGCAGGGATGGAAATATCATCCCATCCATCGTTGTCGTAATCCGCAAAGGAGATCCCGGGGCCATGGAAGGTGCCTACATCGCCATATCTCACTTCCTGATCCACTTTCTGCGACTGAACATCCGCAAAAAATGCCTGGCCCATCGCAGAAATACCGTAAAGAATTGAAAATATCGAAATGACTACTTTCCTCATCTGTCTGTTAACGCTGTATTTCGAAGGTGTAATAATAGGCATTCCCGGGGATTATCGCAATTAAGTACTTTAATCTACCCGAAGCCAAAATAATCGGCAGAAATTAGGGTCTTTGGGTCCATTGATATCCCCTGGAGATAAACATGGGTGCAATCTGTAAATCCATGCTTTTGAATTACCTTTGTCTATGCCAATGAGATCCTCGATAGTCTTCTTCCTTGCCCTTGTCCTCTTCTGGTCCTCCGCTGCCCAGGAGATCCGATGTTCCCCCGAGAACAGGGAAGCGGTCCTGCTCAAGCTCCGGGAGATAGGGAACCTCAGGGATATGTCTCCCGGTGAAGAACTCGCTGCAATAGGCCAAACCTTCCTGGGAACCCCTTACGTGGCACATACCCTGGAGGGAAACCCTACAGAGAGCCTGGTGGTTGATCTGCAAGGACTGGATTGCACTACGTATGTGGAGAATGTCCTGGCCCTGGGCCTGGTACGCAGACAGGAGGATCTTTCTTTCGATGCTTTCCTGGATGCCCTGCAAAAAATAAGATACCGGCGGGGGATACTTATGGGCTACAGTTCCCGCTTGCATTATTTCACAGAATGGATCTCCGACAATGAAGAGAAGGGCCTGATCAAAAATATCACGGGTCAGCTCGGCGGAAAGGAAGTTCCCAGGGAACTCCATTTCATGACCCGACATCGGGATCTCTATCCGGCTCTTGCATCAGATGAGGCTTATGAGAACCTGTTGAAGACTGAGAGCAGGATCAGCGAGGACCCGATCTGTGTCCTCACTTTAGAGGCACTGGAAAAGAATGAACATTTGCTGGCGTCGGGGGACATCATCGCCCTGGCAACTTCCATAGAAGGACTGGATGTGACCCATACGGGCTTTGCCATCAGGATGCCCGATAACCGTATCCATCTGTTGCACGCCTCCTCCACCGGGAAAGTGGAGATCTCAGACCTCCCCCTGGTGGATTATTTGAAAAAGATCAGGAATAATACAGGCGTTGTGGTAGCCAGACCCGTGTATTGATCACCCGAAGCGCCCGGGATCAGACGATCCTCCAGGGTGGGTTTTTTCGATTCTTACCAGCGTAGTACAGGACCAACTGGTTGAGATCGGGATCCTTTAGCCGGGCTTCACGCCAGATCCATGTCTTGTCATTGGGCAACTCATCGAACCGGACGCCTTTCCCTACCAGTTCCTTTACATACTCATCGAGATTCCGGCATTCGAAATAGACCATGACCCCGTTGCCTTCCGGCAGTGAATCTACCTGGTGTATGGAAAAGGTGGTATCCCCTTCCGGGCATTCGAAACGGGCATAATTAGGCAGGGCTTTCACGATGAGTTTCAAGCCCAATTTTTCGTAAAACACAATGGACTTGGCTACGTCCACAGAGGGCACCGTCACCTGATTGAGGTTCATCTGTCGTTTGTTTATTCAAGGTCGTACCTTAAATATCTGAAATTTGATCAAAAAATAAAAATTCAGCCACTTGGTGTATCTTCCTCCTCATCTTCGGCTACTGGGCTTGTGCCATCAGGTATTTCTTGGGGGTGGTCCCGTATTTTTTCTTGAAGGCCGCAATAAAATGGCTGGAGGTGCTGTACCCTACCCTCAGTCCGACCTCATTGACGTTGTACTGGTTGGATTCCAGCATTTTCCGCGCCGTTTCCATTTTATAGTCGAAAAGGAAGCTGTAGACCGAATCGCCATAGATCTGTTTAAATCCCTCTTTGAGCTTTTTCAGGCTCAGCCCGATCTCTTCTGACAGTTCCTGCAAGGTGGGGGGTTCCGCCATTCGTTCCAGGATGATATCCTTTGCCTTTCGGATCCGCTTGACGTTGTCCTCGTCAACCAGGAAGGGGCACTGCTCTTCAACCCCCGGATCCACCCGGTTAAAACAGAGAGCTATCAATTCATAGATCTTCCCTTTTACATACAGGTCCGTGATGTTCGGATGCAGGTTCTGATTCGACAGCTGACTCAGGACAACGGCCATGGCCGGTGTGATCACCTCTTGTGTATAGTATTTCTTTTCCCTGAATTCATCACTCAAAAAGGGGATATGTTCAGCCTGTCGGGAGAAAAGGGAATGGAATTTTTGAATACTCATTACCAGGGAAAGCATCCAGGATCCCGGATGCAACTCACAGTTCAGAGGGAGATCCATCTGGGTGTTAAACAGCAGAAGGGATTGTTCCGCCTGTACCTCCAGGGCGTAATTACCCTGATTAAAAATAAACTTTGCCCCTCCTTTTACACAGAAGTGGAGTTGCAGGTAAGAGCGGTCTATCTTCTTTGTAAATCGTTGCTTATGAGAGGTTTCATTCTGAAATTTCAACATGAGAATACCGGGCTCCACAAAGGTTTCCCGCAAAGAACCTTCAGCGATGTTTTTTGAATTCATACGACCTGATCGATTTGTAATTTAATTTAGAAAGATTCTAAATAAAATGGACGAAACATTCCGATTTCAGGGCAAAAATAAGGGTATTATTAGTTTTACAGGCCTTGGGAAAGGAAAAAAACCTGAAACGATACTTTAAGTACCTTTAGCGTTATTTTCTATATATGGGACTCTGTATTTTTGTGCCGGAATTGTTATGATGAAGAATTACCATATTTCCAGACATAATTCATTTTATACAGTAGGTTTGAGTTACCTCAAGGCAGATGCCGATCTCAGGGGTAAATTCAGTCTGGATGAGGCCGGGGAGGAAAAGATCCTTAAAGCAGCTGCCGAACTGGGAATCGATGGGCTGTTGATCACAGCTACCTGCAACAGGACAGAGCTTCACGGGTTTGCACAGCATCCCTTTCAACTGATCCGGCTTATGTGTGACCATTCCCGTGGCAGCGTGGAAGAGTTCCAGGAAGTAGGATATGTCTACAAGAACTACGAGGCCATCGACCACCTGTTCAGGGTAGGGACCGGACTCGACAGCCAGATCCTGGGTGATTTCGAGATCATCAGCCAGCTCAAAAAAGGATTTGCGCGGTCAAAGGAAAAAGGGTTAGCGAATCCCTTTCTGGAGCGTTTGATCAATTCCATACTGCAGGCCAGCAAACGGATCAAAAACGAGACCGGGATCTCCTCAGGAGCCACCTCCGTGGCCTTCGCTTCCGTCCAGTATATAATGGAGACCGTCCCCGACATCTCCGAAAAGAATATCCTCTTATTCGGAACAGGCAAAATCGGGAGAAACACCTGCGAGAACCTGATCAAACACACCGGAAATACCCATATAACCCTGATCAACCGCACCAGGGACAAGGCAGAGCAAATTGCCGGTAAATTCGATTTGCTGGTCAGGGACTATGCAAACCTCCAGGCCGAGATCAGGCAAACCGATATCCTCGTCGTAGCGACAGGTGCTCAGAAACCGACGATTTCGAAGTCGCTCCTGCACCTCACCAAACCTCTTCTCATCCTGGACCTCTCCATTCCGAAAAATGTGGATACGGATGTGAGCCAGCTCCCTGAAGTTACGCTGATTCATCTCGACCACCTCTCCAGGCGTACGGACAAAACCCTGGAAAAACGAAAGCAATATATCCCACAGGCCGAAAGCATCATTCAGGAGATAAAGATCGAATTCATCCAATGGCTGGAGACCCGGAAATTTGCACCGGTCATAAAAGCCCTGAAAAAGAAATTGAAGACCATGAAAGAACAGGAGATCGACTTCCAGTCTAAAAAACTGCCGGGCTTCAACTCCGAACAGGCTGACATTATCTCCGACAGGATCATTCAGAAGATCACCAAGCAGTTTGCCAACCACCTCAAGGATTCCCAGGTGGATGCCGATGACAGCCTAGAACTGATCCAGAGGGTCTTCCAACTTGAAGTGGAAAAACCATGAACAGGGTTATCAGGATAGGTACCCGAGACAGCGAACTGGCCCTGTGGCAAGCCAACACCGTAAGGGAAAAACTGGAAACTGAAGGTTTCCGTTGTGAGCTTTATCCGGTAAAGGCCTCAGGAGATGTGATGCTAGACCAACCCCTGTACGAACTGGGGATCACAGGGATCTTTACCAAGACATTGGATATAGCCCTGCTCAAAGGGGAAATTGATATCGCCGTCCATTCCATGAAGGATGTACCCACAGCTCTGCCTGAAGGCGTCGTTCAGGCGGCTGTACTCAGGAGGGGCAACCCCCGCGATATCCTCCTGCACAAAGGCCTTGACTTCCTCAATGAAGAGGGGGTTGTGGCCACTGGAAGCCTGAGACGAAAGGCCCAATGGCTCCATCGGTATCCTTTGCACGAGATCTCGGACCTGAGGGGTAACGTCAATACGCGCCTGGAGAAATTCAGAACCCAACCGTGGAATGCCGCTATCTTTGCAGCCGCTGGCCTGGAACGCATAAAGCTCCTTCCTGATCAGTACAGCACACTCGACTGGATGATCCCTGCCCCCGCACAAGGCGCCATGATGGTGGTAACCCACGAAGACAATACCTATTGCCGAGAGGCTCTCGCATCACTGAATGACGAGGCTACTGCCATCTGCACCGGGATCGAACGGGAATTCCTGAAAACACTGGAGGGCGGATGTACCGCTCCCATCGGTGCCCTGGCCGAGATCAAGGGAGAACATATCCTATTTCAGGGAATTCTCCTGTCTCTCGACGGGCAACAGGTCTTTCGGGTAAGGAAGGAGGCAGCGTTAAGAGACACGACCGGTTTGGGCCGGACCTGGGCACAGGAGATCCTGGATCAGGGCGGAGACCGGCTCATGCAGGAAATCAAGCAGCAACTGGGAAAATGAAAGCCATCCTCTCTACACGAATTCTCGATAAGACCCAGGAAACCCGATTGAAGAATGCCGGAATAGCCATCGAATCCTATGATGCGATCCACATACAGTATTTGGACAATGAAATCCCTGAGGGATACAACCACTTGATCTTTACCTCTAAGAACGGGGTGAAGGGATATCTCAGGAACCTGAATACGAGCCCGGCAAATACAAAAGATATCACCTGTTTCTGTGTGGGCGAAAAAACCAAGTCCTTTTTGGAGGAAATAGGCTTTTTTGTGGGTAAAATGGCTCAGAATTCGTCACAATTAGGTGAATTCATCGCAGAAAAAGGGAAAAAAGGACCATTTTTGATCTTTACGGGCAACCGAAACAGGCCTGAACTACGAAAAATATTGGAAGAAAATGAGATCCCCTTCAGGGAGGTCATGGTCTACGAAACCGTAGAAAATCCGAAAAAATTTGACAAGGCTTATCAATGCATCCTTTTTTACAGCCCGAGTGGAGTGCATAGCTTTATCACCGCCAACAGTCCGAATAATGCCATGGCCATCTGTATTGGTGAAACAACCGCCAGGGAGGCCCGAAAACATTTTCAAACCGTTTTGGTGGCAGAAACGCCTACCACGGATAACGTAATTGATACCCTTATAAAGAACTATCCAATACTTGCAAACTCATAATTATGGCACTAAAAAATGACCTCCTATTGAAAGCCCTGAGGGGAGAAACCGTAGATAGACCTCCCGTATGGATGATGCGGCAGGCTGGAAGGTACCTCCCGGAATTCATGGAGCTCAAAAAAAAGTACGACTTCTTTACCCGCTGCCAGACCCCTGAGCTGGCATCCGAAATCACCGTACAGCCCATAAGGCGCTACGGGATGGACGCCGCCATCCTTTTCAGTGATATCCTCGTCATCCCACAGGCCATGGAGATAGAAGTGCAAATGAAAACCGATTTCGGTCCATACCTTCCGAACCCCATCCGTTCTGCAAAAGACCTGGACAGGGTGGTCATTCCTGATGTGGATGAAAGCCTCGGATACGTTATGGAGGCCATTAAATTGACAAAAGAAAAATTGGCAGACGAGGTCCCTTTGCTCGGTTTTGCGGGTTCGCCCTGGACCATTCTCTGTTATTGCGTTCAGGGCCAGGGCAGCAAGAGCTTTGACAAGGCCAAGGAATTCTGTTTTACCCAACCGGAAACAGCCCATGCCCTGTTGCAAAAAATAACGGATACGACCATAGCCTACCTTAAGGCTAAAGTGAGGGCCGGGGTAGATGCGGTACAGGTCTTTGATTCCTGGGGCGGCATGCTTTCCCCTGAGGATTATGAAATATATTCCTGGCCCTACATACAGCAGATCGTGGATGCTCTGAAAGAGGAAACCCATGTGATCGTCTTCGGGAAAGGGTGCTGGTTCGCCCTTAAAACCATGTCGCAATCCGGCGCTTCTGCCCTGGGTGTCGACTGGACCTGCTCTGCCCAGAATGCCCGGTACCTGAGCGGGGGGAAGATCACCCTACAAGGCAATTTCGACCCTTCCCGCCTGTTCTCACCACCGGCCGAGATCAGGGAAATGGTCAGGAAAATGATCCGTGATTTCGGCAAAGACAGGTACATCGTGAATCTGGGCCATGGTATTTTGCCGACCGTACCCCTCGAGAATGCACAGGCTTTTATCGAAGCGGTAAAATCCTATTCTGAAGGGTGAATGAAATCTGGGCAGTGATCAGGCGGGCCCGGCCCGGACAACTCTTGCAGTTGGTTTGGCTCTGTCTTTTACATATCCGGATGATAAGGCCCACCTATAAGGCGACAAAAATGGCCATTGGGCTCGCGAATGACTATTTCGGAGCCTCACATCGCAGGAATACGCCGGCCAATGCCTTCAGGCATGCCCTTTGGAATTGGCTCATCGCAAAGGAGTGTTCAGAATTCACAATTGATCAGGAAAGAATACTGCTTTGGACACAAAAGATCACGGACATGCATGAAAAGATCCTTCCGGGCAATGAACTTTCCAATACCATGGACCTGCATAACAACGCCGTAGGAAGGGCGGTGTTCAGGAAGGAGAATATCCGGGACAGGGAAATCGGAGTTCGTCTTTTCCTGGATAAAGTACAAACCTCCCTCCTGGTGAGTACCCTGGAAGAAATTTACCGGGCCCCTGATACAAGGCTCGTTCATTTAATAGACCCAACACCATGAAAGAAAAATTCTACTCTTATATCCAAACCCTCCAGGACACCATCTGCTCCGGGCTTGAAGCCATAGACGGCAAAACGACTTTCAAGGAAGACCTTTGGGACCGCCCGGAAGGGGGCGGTGGCAGGACTCGAGTGATTCAGGATGGGGCCGTTTTTGAGAAGGGCGGAGTCAATATCTCTGGCGTACACGGACCTCTGCCAAAAAGCATGCAGACCTATTTCGGGGTGGAGGAATCCGATTTCTTTGCCTGCGGCCTGAGCCTTGTTCTGCATCCGGTAAACCCCATGGTCCCCACTGTACACGCTAATTGGAGGTATTTCGAATTGTACGACAAGGAAGGTAAGGTGGTCGACCAGTGGTTCGGAGGGGGTCAGGACCTCACTCCTTACTACCTCTTTGACGAGGACGCCCTCCACTTCCATACAGTGTGCAAAAAGGCCTGTGATAAACACCACCCTGAATTCTATCCCCGCTATAAGGAACGATGCGATTCCTATTTCTGGAATACCCACAGGAATGAGGGCAGAGGTGTAGGCGGACTTTTCTTTGACTATTGCCGTCCCGGAGAGGAACTCTCCCTGGAACAATGGTACGATTTTGTGACCGAGGTGGGAAATTCCTTCCTGCCTTCCTATATCCCCATTGTGGAAAGAAGGAAAGACCTGCCCTATACCGAAGCAGAACGGGAATGGCAGGAGATCCGCAGAGGCCGTTATGTGGAATTTAACCTGGTGCACGACAAAGGGACCCTTTTCGGCCTGAGGACCAACGGCAGGATCGAAAGCATACTGATGAGCCTGCCCCCGAAAGTACAATGGAGGTATGACCACCATCCGGAAAAAGGAAGTGAGGAAGCAAGACTTGTGGAAGTGCTGAAGACCCCTAAAAACTGGGTTACTCAGGATTAATACCGATCGTTATGAAAATACAACGACTCTATCAGATCGATGCGTTTGCGGATGAACTCTTCAAAGGGAACCCGGCAGCTGTGTGTGTGCTGGACACCTGGCTGGAGGAAGAGACCATGCAGAACATCGCCATGGAGAACAACCTGGCTGAAACGGCCTTTGTAGTAAAAAGAGCGGAAGACTACCACATCCGGTGGTTCACTCCGGAACTCGAGGTCGACCTCTGCGGACATGCCACCCTGGCAGCGGCCTGGGTCCTGTTTCACGAGTATGACCACCCATCCGATCTCATCCGATTCCATTCGGACAGGAGTGGTCAACTCCGTGTTCAAAAGGAAGAATCCGGGGAGCTCACCCTTGATTTCCCCGTTGATACGCTGGCAGAGGTTGCGCCCGTCAGTGAGATTAATGAAGCCCTGGGAAAAAAGCCCCGGAAGACCTACAAGGGCAAAACGGATTATTTGCTGATCTATGAAAATGAACAGGAAGTCACAGGAATGAATCCCAACTTTTTCCTTTTGGACAGGGTGGATGCCCGGGGAATTATCGCCACAGCTCCGGGAGAGGAGGTAGACTTCGTGTCCCGCTTCTTTGCCCCCAGATGCGGGGTCCCGGAAGACCCCGTGACCGGTTCGGCCCACACCAGCCTGACACCCTACTGGGCAAAGGCGCTGGGTAAAACGGTACTGACGGCAAGGCAGCTTTCCCGAAGAGGCGGGAACCTCCGTTGCCTACTTCAGGGAGATCGCGTGTTCATCTCAGGGAAGGCAGTTCCCTATCTCAAGGGGGAAATACAGCTGAAATCTTGATCAATTCCATTACCTTTAAGAAGAAATAAATCACTATGTATCCATTAAGAAGAAACAGGATCCTGCGTGCCAATCCGTCTATCCGGAAAATGGTCAGGGAGACCGTGCTTCAACCGGCCGACTTTCTGGTGCCTCTTTTTGTGGTAGAAGGCCACGGCGTGAAGGAAGAGATCAAATCCATGCCCAATTATTACCGGTTGAGCCTGGACCTGCTTCAAAAGGAGGTCAGGGAATTATGGGATATGGGGCTTTGTGCCGTGCTGTTGTTTGTAAAGATCCCGGATAACCTGAAGGACAATACCGGGGTTGAAGCCCTAAACCCTCACGGCCTGATGCAGCGAGCTATCAAAAGTGTAAAGGAAGCCTGCCCGGACATGCTCGTTATGACGGACGTGGCCCTGGATCCCTATTCCACTTATGGGCATGACGGGATCGTGGCCAAAGGTCAGATCCTCAACGACGCCACTAATGAAGTACTCGCGCAAATGAGTATTACCCACGCTCAGGCCGGAGCTGATTTTGTGGCTCCCAGTGACATGATGGACGGAAGGATCCGGATCATCCGGGAAGCCCTTGAGGACGAAGAACTCACTCATGTAGGGATCATGAGTTATGCAGCCAAATATGCAAGCGGATTTTACGGGCCTTTCCGGGATGCGCTGGAATCCGCCCCTGTGGCCTCGGTGGATGCCCCTGCTGATAAGCAGACCTACCAGATGGACCCGGCAAACCGGCTGGAAGCTGTGAAAGAAGCCGAGATGGACATCGAAGAAGGTGCCGATATCATCATGGTAAAGCCCGGGTTATGCTACCTGGACATTGTTCGCGACCTGAGAGAGATCACAGAAGTTCCCCTGGCCGTTTACCAGGTCTCAGGTGAGTACGCCATGCTGAAAGCAGCCGCTGAAAAAGGCTGGCTGGATCACGATACGGTCATGATGGAACAACTGATCTCCATCAAAAGAGCAGGTGCCAATATCATTGCCTCTTATTTTGCCAAAGAAGCCGTCAGGCTTCTTGGGTAAAGGTATTAGCCCCGTCCATACCCAAGCCGCGGGACGAAAAAAGAGTCGAGATGAACCGCAAACAATCAATAGTTCTTATACTAATACTATTTGGTATTTTCTATAGGTCACAGGGTCAAACTTCTGTTTATCAGGATTTTGATTCTCTTTCGATTCGAATAGATTCGATTATAACGTATGGTATATTAAATCAGGCATTCCCCGGGGCTCAGGTGCTGGCTGCCCATAAAGGGGAAGTTATCTTTCACAAGACCTACGGATTTCACACCTATGACAGCCTGCAACCGGTCCGCAAAACAGACCTTTATGACCTGGCCTCGATAACCAAGATCCTGGGACCTTTACCCTTGCTGATGAAGCTTGTGGAAGAGGACCGTATTGATCTGGATGCCCCATTTGGCAATTACTGGCGTCCCTGGCAATATCGCAAGGATAAAAAAGACATCACCCTCAGGGAAATTCTGAGCCACCAGGCTGGTCTGGTCCCCTACATCGTATTTCTGCGGCAGGTGATGAAGGACGGACAGCTCAAAAAACGCTTTGTCCGCACTTCCACGGAAAAAAAGTTTGGCCTGCAGGCCTCCGGGAATTTGTGGGTGAATAACAACTTTGAGAAAAAGGTCTTTCGGAAGATCAACCGTTCTGAGGTGTCGTGGGAGAAGAAATATCTGTATTCAGGGCTCGCCTTTCTCTTGTTTCCATCCCTCATCGAGCAGCTGTCCGGTCATTCTTATCCGTATTTGCACGCAAAGGAATTCACCCTTTCGATGGAGATCCCAACGCTGGGGTATCTCCCATCACAGAGGGGATTCCCAAATGCCGTAGTGCCCACGGAATTCGACTCCCTGTACAGAAAGGAACTCATACGGGGATGGGTACATGACGAAAATGCTTCCCTCTTCGGTGGGGTCTCCGGAAATGCCGGACTTTTCGGAACGGCCAGGGATCTTTATCGTTTCATGCAGATGTACCAGAATTACGGGATCCTGGACGGACATAGGTACCTGAAAGAAGAAACGGTTAAGGAGTTTACGAGGGTGCAGTATCCCGAAAATGAAAACAGGCGCGGCCTGGGCTTTGACAAACCCCTGTTAGACAATGCAGAAAGGGAACTCCCAGACGCCTATCCCGCTCGGTCTGCAAGTCCCGAAAGCTTCGGACATAGTGGTTTTACGGGCACTTTCGTGTGGGCCGATCCAAAATACCAATTGGTATTTGTATTTCTGTCCAATCGGGTATACCCTACGAGGACCCACCGGAACCTCTATGAATTAAATATCCGCACCTCTCTCCATCAGCTGTTTTATGACTACATCCTTAAATAAATAGACAAGATGGGAACAGCGCATATAAACACCCCACTCGGAATGGCAGTAATCGAAGGCGACCTTCATGGGGTCACCTCCATTTCCGTCCTGGACGAAGAGGTAAATCCCTCAACTGAGATCCCTCAGGAATTAGAGGAGGCTGTCAGGCAACTCGAGGAATACTTTAACGGAAGCCGAAAGGATTTTACACTCCATCTGAATCCTGGGGGCACTGAATTTCAAAAAAAAGTTTGGGAGGCCCTTTTAAAGATCCCTTTCGGGAAGACGATCTCTTATCTCGACCTCAGTAAAAAGCTGGGCGATCCCAAAGCTATCCGCGCGGTGGCATCTGCCAATGGAAAGAACCCGATCTGGATCGTCATCCCCTGTCACCGCGTAGTGGGCAGCAAGGGGGAAATGGTAGGTTATGCAGGGGGTATTCACCGGAAAAAATGGCTGTTGAACCACGAACGCAGAGATAAACAGCAATCCCTCTTCCCTTAAAAACAAACTGCCCGGTCTGCGAGTCCCGGTTTCTTCCCGTCCGGTGAGGTAAATTTTTTATTTCAGCGAGCATTTAGTGCGCTTACCCGGCTTTTTTAATTCCCGGATATTCAATGAAACGATTCAAACCGACTCCCTGGTCGGTTTCCGTGTTTCAGGGCTTAACGAAGTAGGTAGGTACAAAAGAAAGGGGTATACGGTCCATGAGTTTCCCGGTCTTTGAGATCGCAAGGACGCCCCCATCCAGCCCGTTTTGGGAGCCGGAGTTGGCATATCCCACGAGAAAGACCTCAGCCCCTTCATAGTAGCGAATGGCCGTGAGGTCTACACTGGATCCGGTCTCAGATTCCACCTTTCGAATAGCCTCGAGGATATCGATCACCACATTTTCCATGGACCCGAAATTATAGAATGCCGGCCCGAAAAGGACTGCTGAAGGTTGGGCAAAAAAAGCGGTATAGTAAAGTGTTGCCTTTTCTACTGATCCCAGTAAAGGGCCTGGTGGAAAGTACAGATCCTGGGCAAAGGAGATCTCAGATAGCAGGTCAAAAGACTCTATATCGAGCACCTGGTAAATAAATTCCGAATTCCCTAACCCCACCAGGATCGCAAGATTACCCAAATCATCTATGAGGATGCTGGGTATGCCCGAGCCGAAGTCGAGGGTAAGCATCAAAGTCCTGCTTTCCGTATTGAAGATCCCCACCTTGTAGCTGCCTGCCTCATCCCGATAGGTGAAGATCAGCCTTTGAAGGTAATACAATGGGGCGTATGCCTGCTGTATATTCAGGGCGATGGGCAGGTCTGTAAAGCTTCCATCCGAAGGGTCGATCGTTCTCAGCCCGAAATCCCTGCTCCCTTTAGGGCTGTAGTTGCCCAGGAAGATGAGGTCCTCCGAATTAGCCCCCCAGGTGATGGCGCGTTCTTCTGTCACCGTATAGAAATTCGGAAAAGAAACGGCCTGCCCCGTGAAGGTGTTGACCTTGACCAGGGAAAAACTGCCGGAATCAAAACTGTAAAAAGAGACGACATCTCCAGCCTGTCTCAGCGTAAGATAGAATGGATCCACGTCCAGGCTTTGGGTCAGGTTGGTGGCTGTCCCTGATCCGGCAAACCTGTCATAAGAATATCGGTATACATTATCCGTATCTTCTCCTATCAGCCTGAAATCGGGAAGGACCATCTGTTCCTCCTCCAAAACCGGCATACTGTCCTTCGAACAGGCTCCAAGGGTCAGCAGGAGGAAACAACATCCCAGAAAATGAGAGGATCGCATGCAATTTTTTCTTAAAAATACACAATCTCAAAGATTGGGGCGTTTCTGAAGGCAACTTTCGGTGAAATGGTGTCTCTTTGTATCTATTCCGGGTTTCGGTAGCTACAATTCTTATTATCTTGAAGGTCCGCCAGCGACCATTCCGTGAAACTGCAAGAAGAAAAAAGATCATGCTGTATAAAATAACTCTTGAAGACATCCTTTTCCTCGATATTGAAACGGTGCCTGAGACCGCCTCTTTCGCCGACCTGGATGAAGTAAGGCAGGCCCTTTGGGACCACAAATCAAAGTACAAACGGACTGATGATGTGTCTGCCGGGGAGTACTACGAGAATGCCGGCATCTGGGCCGAATTTGGGAAGATCATCTGTATTTCAGTGGGCTATTTTCATTTTAAGGGCGGTCACAGGCAATTCCGGGTGACCACCTTCCACGGGAAGGAGAAAAAACTACTGCAGGAATTCCGGAACCTGCTGACCACCCATTTCAGGCATTCCAAATACCTGTTGTGCGCCCACAACGGGAAGGAATTCGATTTTCCATATATCGCCCGCCGTATGATCGTCCATGGTCTGGCCTTACCCGAAAAACTCAACCTATTTGGAAAAAAACCCTGGGAAGTACCCCACCTGGATACGATGGAGCTCTGGAAATTTGGCGACTTCAAGCACTACACCTCCCTGAAACTATTAGCAAATGTGCTGGGGATCCCTTCCCCCAAGGAAGATATAGACGGGAGCATGGTGCGGCAGGTGTATTATGAGGAGGGCGATATGGATCGCATCATCGAATACTGCGAAAGGGATGTGATCACAATAGCTCAGGTGATTCTCAGGCTGAAGAACGAACCCCTCCTGGAGGAGGACGAAGTCCTGAAAGTATAGATCAATGCCCGTTTTTCCCGTACCTCAACTGGATGTAGACCGGGAAGTGGTCGCTGTGCCCGCCCAGGTATTTTTTCCCCACATAGGTACGGAAAGGGATGCCTTTATAGCGCCCGTGCCAGGCCTTAAGGAGGTGGTCGTCAAAGATCCGGGCATGGGCAAAACTGTGGTGGCCCGCAGACCTGTCAAAAAAGGTCTTTGACAGCAGGATCTGGTCAAACAGGGACCAGCGGTTCTTGTAATTGGCACTCCCACTGTTAGCGTTATGCAGTGCCTCCATGGGATTATGGAGTTCGGCCTGATCCACCAGGCGCCGTATACTCTGATCGGAGGGCCCGTCATTGAAATCCCCCATAATGACGAAGTTAGGCGACGTAGTATCCTTTTCGATCCCTTCCATTTCCCTCAGGACGGTGTTGGCAGCTTCAATTCGCTTATAGGCCGTTACGGTATCCCCGTCCCGTCTTGAAGGCCAGTGATTCACAAAGACATGTATTTCTTCTCCGTGCAATGTCCCTTTTACATGGAGTATATCCCGGGTGGCATCCCGTTTTCCATCCTCGTTCACCACGAGGAGTGGAATCTTTTTGGAAGAGATCAATGAGAAATGGTCAGGGTTATATAGCAAAGCCGTGTCTATGCCTCGTTCATCAGGGGAATCGTAATGCACAAAGCGAAATCCTTTTTTCCTCAGGGCCGGCATCTGCAGCATGTCGTGGATCACTCTCCTGTTCTCCAGTTCGGCCAGGCCTACCAGGACCGGCGGATGTTTGCTGGTCTTGCCGCCCAGGCGGGAAATGGTACGGGACAGCTTTCTCAGCTTATTCCGGTATCGTTTGGGAGTCCATTTCTTAAAGCCTTTGGGGGTAAAGTCGTCGTCCAGTTTATGGGGGTCGTCCCGGGTGTCGAAGAGGTTCTCCAGGTTGTAAAAAGCGATCGTGCAAACGTCTCCCTGCCGTTTTCCGGGAAAGAATGTGAAGGCCATAACTCAGCATTAGATCCCTAAAATACGAAATCACCCGTTGTATCAGACCTGAAAACTGCCTTGCGTAAACTCCCGATAAAGCACCAGAGCTACCCCAAGGAGGAAGAGGCTCGTAAAGATCACCTTATTGTGCCTGGCCAGCCACTCCGGCAGGAAGATATCGAAATTATGCTTCTCTGAATCCGAATACTTTCGGGCAAGGACGGTAAGCGGGCAATACATCCTGAAGATTATCAAAACCAGGCCTTCCCCTATGATGACCCCGATCCCGATCCAGGTATAGGCGCTCACGCGGTCCGTGATCCCGGAATACAGGATATAAAAGATGATCCCAACAAAAATTGCCCAAATCAGGGTATGAGCAATTTTAATCAGAAGTAATTTATTTTGATTTACGATCATTGAATTTTTAAGTCTAATCCATTTTTATAGATAGTTCATTTTCAATGCCCTCGATCAACCTCGATGTTCTTTGAAGAAGGTCAGTATAATAAACGTCCTTGAATATGGAATGTTTATCCCCGTACAAAGAAGCAGATTGAATATTAAATAGGAATCTCTGGGATTTGGGATCATTGATATAACCCCATTGGTCCGGGTCTCTCAAAACCTCTTCGGGGGGTTTGATCCCTGAATAGAACGTACTGTGACCGAAGGGAAGCCTTGCCAGAAAGCTGGCACTGAATTCATTGAATTCGCTGATGTGTTTGGACGCCTTTTCGTATTCCCTGTAATGAGAGATGATCTGGTTCTTGAGTTCCTTATTCTTAAAAATGTTCAGGTTTCCCGAATTGAGTAGCTCACTGTAGGTCACATTCTGGGTGATAAAGTTTTCGGAATCCCAGCTGATCAGTCCGACAACCTCCAGATATTCCTCATAGGACCTTTGGGTATCATAGGCTCTGCTGAGGTAAGACCTGTGCTTGTCAACCAGGACTTCGTACTGATTTACTTTGACCGAAAAATTCAGGGAATCCTGTTTCAGGTCTACCAACAGCCCCTGCAGGAAGGCTATCTCCATCTTTTCCCTTTTCGAGGCTTCATTCCAATCATTGACCTGCAGGGCGATCAGAATCCCCAGTACAACTAAAAGGATCTCCCCCAGCGCGTAGGCCATGTAGCGGGAAACCTTGCCGGAATCGAGCAGGTTCTTACGGATCCGTTTAAAGAAGAGTAACATGGGTGGTTATTGTCCTAAAAAGGTACAAAATTTTGAACAGGCACTGAGTCTTTTTGGCCCCCATCCCAATCCATTCACCGAACGAAAACGCCCATTCACCTTCACCTAATTGTCATTCGTCTTCCCTGTGCCGAATTTCTTACCGGGCCGTATTAAGTTTCCGGCCTAAACCTGCAGGCATCTGTGGGTATTCCCTGGTAAATTCAAATTTTCAAACTTTACATAAATATGTACGGATTAGTGAACAAAGCAGCCCAGGATTTTGTGATCGAAGGCCATGGAGAAGAGGTGTGGCAGATGATCAAGGAGAAGGCGGGCGTTGAAGAGGTGGCTTTTGTAAGTATGCAACCTTATCCTGACGAGATCACATACAATATCGTGGGCGCAGCTTCCGAACATTTAGGCGCCGATCCTGATGATATCCTGGAAGCCTTTGGCCAGTACTGGATCAAATTCACTATGGAGGAAGGGTATTCCCATGTGCTGGACCTTGCCGGGCGAACATTTCCTGAGTTCCTCAATAATTTGAACAATATGCACGCGCATATCGCACAATCCTTCACAGAATTAAAACCCCCCACTTTTTATTGTGAACCCTTAGACGAGCACACTTTCAAATTCGAATATCACACCGAACGCCCCGGGTTGGTTCGCTTTGTCAAAGGATTGTTGTTAGGCCTGGGAGATAGGTTCAACATCACTGTGGGCGTGGAGTACATCGGAACGATTGATGGAAAGGAAAACAGCCACGAATACAGAGTTACCCATTCATCCTAAGGCATTTGAATTCAGGCCGCCAAATACCTCATTTTAAGGATCTCTCCTTCATGGATGATCTCTTCCCGTTCTTTATACTGATTGATCGGGAAATGACGGTGTCGGCCATGGGCAGATCCATGTCCAAACTGGATCTTGCTCAGGAAGGAGATACCTTTCTTGACCATTTTACCATAGAAAGACCCTTGCAAACCCATTCTTTCGCGGATATCCGAAGGCAGACCAACTCCTTATTTATAATCAATGCCAAAAAGGATCTCAGTTTGAAATTTCGCGGTCAGATGTATTATGATGATTCCCTTGAACAGCTGGCCTTCCTGGGAAGTCCGCTTATCACTTCGTTTGATGATCTAAAAGGCGTACAACTGACCCTAAATGATTTTGCCCTGCACGATAATGTCAACCAGTTCCTGTTCACCACACAGATGCTCCTTTCATCGCTAAAGGATTCCAAAAACATAGAGCTGAAGTTAAAGGAGATGAATCAGGACCTAAAGCAAAAAAATGAAGAGTTGCAGGATATGGCCTATATCCTGTCTCATGATCTGAAATCTCCCATACGAGGGATCCTGAGCCTGGCCGAATTCATGCAGGATGACATAGATCAAAACCGCCTGAATGAATTGTCTTTTTACGCAAAAACGATCGAGGAACGTGCCGTCCGGATGAATAAATTGATCGATGGCGTGCTGAACCTCAGCAAAATAGGCATTCAAAAGTCGAAAAAGGAAGTGATCGACCTGAATGAATTGGTTCATTCCGTATTTATGGATTCGATGTCCCGAGAAGGAGTTGAATACAAGATCAAATCCACCCTTCCCACGATCCTCAACGTCCGCGTATTATTCGAACAGCTATTTTCCAACCTGATCAGCAATGCAATCAAGCACAATGACAAGGCCAAAGGAATGATCACTATTGACTACAGGGAATTGCCAGGAATCCATGAGTTTTCCATTTCAGACAACGGCCCCGGGATCTCCGAGAGATATCACAAAAAGATCTTCAAGCTTTTCCAGACCTTGGATTCGGACGAAAAAATAGAGAATACGGGAATAGGGCTTTCCATCGTGAAAAAAATAATCACCATGTTAGGCGGGTCAGTCCGCGTAGAATCCACGTTGAAAGAAGGGACCACTTTTTTTATAGGGATTCCAAAAAATTAACTCTGTATTTTTTGGTTAAAGCAAGTAAAGAAAGGCAGATTTAGGCCTTTCAGGATAGATCTTTTATGACCCTGCACGGATTCCCATAGGCCAGGACGTCAGGAGGGATATCTTTCGTCACGACACTCCCGGCCCCTATAGTGGTGTTATCGCCTATGGTCACCCCGGGAAAGATGACAGTGTTCCCGCCTATCCAGACATTGTCCCCAATGGTCACCGGTTGGGACGCCGTGAGGTAACGGGTATCCTTGCCCTTGCCTGTGATACGCTCCGAAGCTTTCAGGGGATGAGTGGCCGTATAGATCTGCACATAGGGGGCGATAAGGCCATTCCTGCCGATGCTTATCTTGTTGTTGTCCAGAAAGATACAGTTCGTGTTCACAAAAGTATTGTCGCCTATGGAGATGTGTTCCCCATAATCACAGAAAAAAGGGGCTTCTATCCAGACCCCCTGTCCCTTGTGTTCGAGGAGTTCCACCAGGACACGGTCCCGCTCCGCCAGGGTTTCGGAATCCAGGGTATTGTATTCTTGCAACAACCTGCGCGCCCGGTGGTAGGCCCGGAGCAGTTCCGGGTCCCGGGAATCGTAGGCCTGCCCGGCCAGCATTTTTTGTTTTTCGGTCATATCTTTTATCAGATCTTTCGTAAGCAGCGGATCATTGGCTTTCCAGATGCTCAATTTCAGTGTCGATCTCCGACATCAATTCAACGATTCTATTCTTGAGTTGAGCGTATTGCCAGTCTACCATGATGCGGGTCCGGTTTCTAGTGGATCGTATGTAATACATCATCTCCTGATCCGTCTTTAAGGCTTCAAAATCACGGGGCTTCAGGCTTCCCGGAAGATCCGGTTTGGTGAGGTCGTAATCGAAGACCGATTCAAATCGGGTGGGAAAGACCTCGGCAAATCCCCTTTCCAACTCATCCACAAAATACCGTTCATTCACCAGAAAGAAATTGTACTGGGAATCGTATACCCCTATGATGGCATCCCGTAATTCTTTATTGGAGATCGTGGTGATCCCCTTGGATTTAAGAGTCTCAAAAGCGCTGGTAGAATACTGAAAGAAGGTGGGGGTCATAAAGTCGGAAAAATTCCGTGAGATCTTATCAATGTCGTAGTCCTTGTCGTTTTCCAGTGCAAAAAGAATAGTGTCTGCGGCCGCCAACCCCCTTTTATGCCATCGAACATTTCCCTCCAGGTCTTGCAGATCCTTTTTCAATCCATCTTTAAAGGAATACAG